>JANYCF010000092.1 GCA_025360455.1 Opitutaceae bacterium
TTCAAACGCCCCGGACAATTCTGGAGTCAAACCGGCGACGAAGCCCTCTTGAGCATCGAAACCTTCTGGCGCAATGGCCGCTGGAATCTGCTCTTCCCTCACGTCGGCAACTTCGACCCCACCAGAAACTGAGATGCGCCCTTGATAGGGTTTAGGGCAACGCCGGGCTTGAATCGGCCGGCAAGTTTGGTAATTCCGATAGAGCGGTTCGCCTTTCTACCCCATGAAAACCCTGAAGCTCTACTACGCGACGAATCGCAATCACACCGGCCCCAACCGTTGGAAACCCACGGGCTACGACACTCACTTCAGCGACGACGGCGCGGAAAATTTGCGCTTCGGCAAACTTGAGGTCGAAGTCGATGAGGCTGTGATAGCCAAGAATCTAGCAGCCGATTGTGGTTTTGGCACCGGTAACGGCAACAAATTGGCCGAGGCACTCGCGCCCAACATCAAGAAGGGCGGCGCTCGAATTGAAGCATTTCGTGAGTCGTTGGATCCGTCCAAGCCTGATGCCGGTCAACCGGCGAAGAATTTCGGCTCCCTGGCGATGTTCGAAGAACTGAAGGCCGCGATGATGGCCAGCAGCGATGTGCTGATTTATATTCATGGTTTCAATGTCAGTTGGACGGCTGCTGTTGCCTCGGCTCTGGCACTGCAGGAAAGTCTGAATCAAAACGATCCCGGCAAACCGCAGCAGCAAGTTCTGGTGGTGCTTTTCACCTGGCCGTCCGATGGCAAAGCGCTGCCGTACGTTTCTTATAAATCAGATCGTTCTGAGGCGAAGGCTTCGGGTGGGGCGGTCGGACGCGGTTTTTTGAAGGCCCGGGATTTTCTGGTCAAGGTGCGGACGCTCGATGCGCGCGGACGCGACATCGCCTGCGGCCAGGAAATGCACCTGCTCTGTCACTCGATGGGCAACTACGTTTTGCAATGCGCGCTCGAACGCATGTACGAGTACACGCCGGGCAATTCGTTTCCGCGGATTTTCGAGCACATCTTTCTTTGCGCCCCGGATGTGGACGACAACGTGCTCGAAAGCGGCCAGCCACTCGGAGCGGTGCATGAGCTCGCCCAGAATGTGACCGTTTACTCAAACAAAGAAGATGTGGCGGTGTTCATTTCCGATTACACCAAGGGCAATCCTGAGCGCCTCGGCCACAACGGACCGGCCCATCCTGCACTGTTGCACAACAAAGTTCATTCGGTGAATTGCACCCCGATCGTCACGGGGCTGATCGAGCACAGTTATTATCAGGACGGTCGGGTGAATCAGGACATTCGGCTCAGCATCGCCAACGTAGCTTTCGATTCACCGCTCCGTCAACGCGTCCGCGATCGCGACTTGCCCAACGTGTGGTCAATGAAGTGAAGAGCCGGATGACTTATTCTTTATGATGACTTTCTCCTCTCGGTTGGTTTTGTTTTTTATCGTTTCGCTTGCGTTCATTTTTTCCGGATGCCGAAAAAATGCCGAAGCCAAACCCGTCGCCGCAGGAAAATTGACAAAGATTCGCTTCCAAACCGACTGGTATCCGCAGCCTGAGCATGGAGGCTATTATCAAGCCTTGGCCAAGGGCTACTATGCTGCGGAAGGCTTGGAGGTGGAGATACTTCCCGGCGGTCCCAATGCCCAGGTGATGGCGGGTGTCGCTACCAGTCGCGCAGATTTCGGCATGACCAATGGCGATGATGTGATCGTGGCGGTGGCGCGCGGCGTGCCGATCAAGATGGTGGGTGCCGAAATGCAGCGTGATCCGCAAGGCATACTTTTTCATACGGAGCATCCGCTGAAAACGCTGCGTGATTTGGAAGGGAAAACTTTGATGGCAGGGGCGGGTTCGACGTGGTTGGAAGTGCTGCGGACGAAACTAGGGGTGAAGTTCAATCTTCTTCCGCTCGCCGGTGATCTCGCCCGGTTCATGAACAACACGGAATTTGTGCAGCAATGCTTCGTGACCAACGAACCCTATTTCGCCCGACAACGCGGGGCCAAGGTGGATGCGTTGCTCATCGCCAGCGACAGCTACGAGCCGTACCGGGTGATATTTACCAGTGATGAATTCTTGGCGAAGCATCCGGCCCTAGTGGCGAAATTTGTCCGTGCCAGCATTCAGGGTTGGGTGGATTACCTCACGGGCGATGCGGCTCCGGGCAATAAACTACTCGCGGCCAAGCGCGATGATCTGACGCCGGAATTCATGGCCTACAGCATCAAAGCAATGAAAGACTATCAGCTCGTACTCGGTGATCCGGCAAAGGGAGAGCAGGCGGGTCAACTGACCGCGGTGCGCTTGGAAAAGCAGATCAAGTTGCTCCAGGAAATTGGCGTGCTGGATAAACCAGTCGCATTGAAGGATGTGGTGAACTTCGAGTTCGCGCCGCACTGAGCAGGGATTGGAATTAGTTTTCGCTACAAGACTCTGTAAGCCAAGTTACCAATAATATCATGACAAAATATCTAGGCCTGCTGTCTTTGTTTATTCTTTTGCTGGGTCGACTTAATGGTGAGGAAACCAAACCTCTAGTCCTTGGGACGTGGAGTGAGGATCGATCCGTGATGAGCGTGTCTTCACTGGCGTTGCTTGTGAGCCCAGAAAAATATGACGGAAAGAAAATTGCAACCTGATGTGAGGTAGGCGGCGAGGGTGCGGGCTGTGCCCCATAAGCGCTAACATAACAGAGCCTTGATTCGGGGCGTCCTCTTACGGGAGCGTTCCGCCAAGCTTCGTTGGAAGTCACCCCAGTGGGTGAGGCAGTCCTTAATTGATAAAGGTGGCCAGACAGCGGCGCGGACGAGCTGGAGCAATAGTTCTCCCTCACGCCAGAAACTCCGGTGGCGGGTCTTGCTCCAGCCAGCGTCCTCCCCAGGGGGAAAAGGCCGCCGCGTGGCGTTGCATTTTTTCGGTGAGGAGCGCGATGAGCAGTTTGCCGTACACCCAGGCTCGACTGGATACATCATTGCGCTTGGGCAGGTGGCCGACATCCCCGAGGGACTTCAGGCGTTTGAACGCCAGTTCGATCTGCCAGCGGACGCGATACCATTCCAGCACTTCGGTTTCGCTCAAGATCTCCGGTGCCACCGTGGTCAGCACCACGATCCACGCGCTATGTTCAAGTGTGACCTCGTTGAGTTCGCTTTGTTTGCGCGAGGCTCGTCGCTTGAGCTTTCGCTCCGCGAGAGCCGCCGCCTCGAAACTCTTGCGAATCGCGCAAAGACGCGCCGCAACTCTTGTTTTGGATCCTTTGGCTGCAGGCAACCAAACCTTCAGCTCGCCGACTTGCCCCGGTTCTCCTAGTTGGGTGAGCCAGTCGAGCAGTTTTACCGGGGTGCCGTCCTTGTTTTCCAAAGGCGTGCTTTGATCGTGCAGCCGCACGATGACGAAACCGCCCTGGCGATGAACATGATCGATTCCCGCGAGATGACTAAAACCACGATCCGCCAGAAGGCAGTCGCCCTGCTTGATGGAAAAATACTTGAACGATTCGCTGTTGCCCGCGCCTTTGGCTGAACTGAGCCGGAAGAAATCACACTGCCAGTCGGGCACCCGCAAACTATAGAGCACCCGCCATGGGCTGCCCGTATCGCCTGGCTCCTTGATGATGGTGCTGTCGACTAAACGCATGCGCAAACCACGATGCACGGGCGGCAGACTCAGGCCGCTCTCCGCGAGCAAGCCGGCGCACAACGCTTGGAGCCACTTTTCACAGAGGCGTAATTTATTGAGCAACGCTACGTCCGACATGCTGGCCCAACCCGCCGCCTTGGCTACCACCGAAGTGGTGCGCAACGAGCAACCATGGGCGACATGCAGTAGCAGCGTGCGAAGCAAACTGCTCAACGATTCTGCGCCACGCAGACGGCGCACCCCACCCGAGGTCTTGGCTAATTCCTGCCAGTCCGCTGGCAACAGTGTCAGAACGTAGTCCCAGTTTCCATCCGCCAGTGTTGGTTTTGTCATTCTGCCGGTTCAGCAAGCCCAACCTTTTCAAAACCGCAATCCTTATGTTAGCGCTTATGGGGCGCCGCACTAGCCAGCCGTCCCATTGCGCCTTTGCCCTTGAGCCCGCTCGATGCGTGGGATCGCGACGTGTTGGGCGAAATGAACCGCATGCAGCGAGAAATGGACCGGATATTCAGCCAGGGCTTCGGCGAATTCAGCCGCACGCCGGACTTCGGCAGTTTTTATGATCAGTCGCGTTTTGATTCATCGCTCGATTTGCATGAAGAAAACGGCAACTATGTGGTTCGGGCCTATCTCCCGAATCATGTCCTGAACAACTTGAATGTTAAAGTCGAGGGGAACGTATTGAAGGTTGAAGCGAAGGCCGTCCCACCAAAAGACGGGGCTACCGGGAACTACCATGAGTCCCACTATTCCCAAATGCTGACGCTTCCAGGCCCCGTGCATTCAGAAAAAATGAAGATCGATCGGAAAGATAACATGCTCATTGTCACTCTACCGAAAACTTAATCCTTCCGCCCGATCTGCCATCAGAAGGAAAAGCCAAAGGCCTGCCATCCACGGTAGGCCTTTTGGAGTTTACTCGCTGTTTGCTGTGGGTGCAGAAGGTTGCCCATCGGTTGTCGCACCTCCGTTGGATCAGTTCGGAGTAGCGGCAGGCGCTGGCCGGGCCGTAGCCTTGCGCGAAGGCTGGTCCCTGCCTGCCGAGTGCGGCGCGCGGCATCGAACCCTACAGGCACAGAGGCCTGTAGCTACTCCGAGCCACACCCACGACCCAATGAAAACAGCGAAGAACCATAATTGTCCCGGTTCTGCTACGAATTTAAATCTGTCGACGGTGAGGCCAGGTGTCGCCTAACGAGAGTCGGAGCACCTCTGCGGAGCGTCTCATAGGCACGCCGCCTTCCCGCGAAGGCGTTTGCAATGATAGGCCTGCTCAACCGGCTCGAAATACTCCAGTCAGCCGAAGCTATATCCTCCGTTCAGGAACCGCCGGATGCGTGAACCTCACGTCCGGTGGTGTGAGCGCTGGGGGAATGGTAACCTCCCACGGCTACTCGATCCTGAATGCCATTTGTTAACTGGCAACCGAGGACCCAAGTGCTGGAGCTCGTGGGCGGAAGGCGTAGAAAAGGACTAAGGTGACAGCACAGAGGCCGGTGCAGATATAAAATATGGCCTGATAGCCTAGCTTATCCGCGACACTAAAAAGCAGGTAACCGCTGGTGGAGCCGATGCGCTGGGAGTTGGAGTATAGATTGGTCGCCGTGCCGGCTTGGCCCGGGAGGTAATTTTGGAAAAAGGTGATAGCGACACCCGAAGTGACGGCGATCATAGCCGCGCTGAGAATCTGCACCGGGTAGATGTGCCAAGGCGCCTGCACCAGACTGAGCAGGCCATAATAAACCACGGCGATAATGACACCGAGCCGGATGATCCGGGTTTGATCTCCCCGCGAGGCTAGCAGCCCGAAGTAGAACATGAACGGGAGTTCGAAAATGGGGGCGATGCTGTAGATGATGCCGACATCGTGGCCCGTGCCTCCGAGGGTTTTCAGGATCATCAAAGGCAGGTTCATCATGCCCATGGTGACGGAGGCCGAGATCATGACGAAGCCGGCAAAGTAGACGAGCAACTCGGGGTTACGGAGTGCTTGGCGCAAAGGAATGCGTTTCGTTTCGCTGTTGGCGACGGCAGGCAGGGTGGCAGGAATGAAAAAGAAAACGGTCAGCCAGAGCAGGACGAAAATACTGGCGGCGATGAGAAACATGCCGCGAAATGAATAGATCCCCATGACCCAAGCGGCGATGGCTGGTCCGACGGTCCACGACAAGGCGAAGAAGAGCCGGAAAACATTCATGTAGAGCGGCGTCTCCTTGGCTGGTACTTTGGACAGTGCGAGTAATTCCCGCGCGTGGGCGAAGAGCTGGGAAAAAGTAATCGTGGAGATGGCCAGCACGGTGGAGCCGATGACCGTCAGCCAGATCATGTCGCGGCAGAACGCATAGCCGACATAGCCCAACGCTCCGCAGGCGCTACTAAATAATAGCATGGCGCGGCGGGAAAAATGTATATCCGACCAATGGGAGAGGGCCGTACTGAGCCCCACGGCAGTGAGCGCGGTGATGGTCATGAACACGCTGAATCGCAGCGTACTCATCCCCACTTCTTGCGTGCCGAAGATCGAGATGAAGGGCCCGATGAAGGAATAGGCGAGGCCGAGCAGGATATTGCAGGCCAGCAACACCACAAATCCCCGATGGGCGAGGATGGTTCGGGCAGGAAGGAGGAGACGTTGCATGGTGGGAAGGGTGTTTTCTAGGTCGCGAATAAGGGTAAGCGAGGGGAAAAATTCTATCGCATCGTTGGTTCCAGCGGCTTTGGCTGGAAATCAATGAAGTCATTTGCTTCCGCCACTACCGCTTTGAAACGCAGCCTGGGTGCCCGCGTGGATCTTTCGCGTGAGGGATGCTGGGCGGCTTCTTTTGATAGCAGTAAGATTTCGTTTCTGCCGGAAGCGGTGATTACACCGCGGGACGAGCAGGAGATCGGGGTAGTCCTGACTTTGGCGAATAAGCATCGTGTGCCCGTGACGGTGCGCGGACGCGGCACGACTTTGATGGGCTCGGCGGCTCCGGTGCGGGGCGGTTGGGTGATCGATATGCTGAGGCTGAAGAAGGTGCGGATCGACGCCGATGCGGGCATGGCGCACGTCCAGGCGGGGGCGAAGACCGCCGACATTCAGCGCGCAGCGGAGAAGCAGGGTTGGTTTTATCCGCCCGATCCTTCATCGAAAGAATTTTGCACCATCGGTGGCAACATCGCGTGCAACGCCGGTGGTATGCACGGGGGTAAGTACGGCGTGACGCGCGACTTTGTCATCGCGCTGCGCGGGTTTCTGCCCACGGGCGAATATGTGGAGTGGGGGACGGCGACGAAGAAATTTTCCGCCGGTTTTAATTTGCGCGATTTGTGGATTGGAAGCGAAGGCATGCTCGGAATCGTCACCGGTGCGGTGTTGAAACTCATCCCGCAACCCGCTGCGCGTTGGACTTTGCTAACGGCGTATGCGGATGAAGTCACGGCGTTGCAAGCGGCGCGCACGCTTTTCCGCGCACGGGTGCAGCCGGCGATTTGCGAATTTCTCGATCGCGAAAGCGTGCTCTGCGCCGAACGAGCGACCGGGAAAACCGTATTTCCGGGGCAGTCAGGGAATGCGGTGATCTTGCTGGAATTCGCTGGTGGCGTCAGTGAGATGGAGGAATTGAAACCAACGGTACTGGCCTGGGCACAGGCGAATGCCGTGGCGCACCGTGAGGCGCACAGCCGTGAGGAAGCGGAGGCGCTCTGGGTGGTGCGCCGCAAGTGTTCCGGGGCGATGTTTGAATTGGGCGATGCAAAGTTGAACGAGGACATCGTGGTCCCGATGCGGAATTACGAAAAGTTCGCGCGGTTTGTAGCCAGATTGAAACGCAGTTCCAAACTGCACATCCCGACTTTCGGGCATCTGGCCGATGGGAATTTGCACGTGAACATTATGTATCATCGCGCCGATGCGGCGGAAACGAAACGCGCGGAGGCGGCGGTACAAAAACTCATGGAGACTGTCGTCGCCCTCGGTGGCGCGATTTCCGGCGAGCACGGCATCGGGCTGGCGAAGACGCCGTTTCTGCGCATCCAGCATCGGCCCGCTCAAGTGAAGGCGATGCAGGCGGTGAAGCGGGCGCTGGATCCGAAGGGAATTTGCAATCCGGGAAAGATGTTCGAAGTCGTCTGTATTTGGAAATTCACGAAACTGCAGGTGCAGCTGCCGTGGGATCACAAGTGAGGGTTTTCTCAATGGTGGAACCCGGCCTCTGGACGGGTTCTCTGCTTTCAAGATCAAACAAACGCGTCCAGAGGCCTCGTTCCACCTAGCCAGAGGCTCAGAAAAACATCGCCTCGGAGAGCATTTGCTCAGGATTGAGCAGCAGGGCCCCGACGTTGAGGGTCGTGCGGCCGGTGCCGAGATCGCCGTCGAAGTGAGCTTCGTTTTTCTCCAAGTCGGCGTGCCAGTGAAATTTCTTCTGGGCGTCCGCGTAGCAAAATTGCAGCTCGAAACTGCCATTCGCCAGTTCGGATGAAACATTGAAAGCGATCGGCGTTAGGTCGGTACCGCTGCGGATAAATCCTTTCTTTAACCAGCCGAGCAGGGAACTCGCTTCGGCCGCAACGGCTGCGTGGTGACGCAGAGTGACCGAGGTCAGGTTGGCGCTGATGAGGGCAGGGGTGTAGCGGCTGAGAAATTGACCGAGATTTTGGCGGAGCGGCAGCGTGCGCGTGTAAGCGAGATTGCGCACGATCGACTGATTGGGCCAAGGATAAGTAAACGCTTCGGGAGGGACCAACGCGCCATCGAAGAGCACGCGCTTGGAGCGGGTCAGCAGGTATTGGTAATCGGCCATCCGTTTGACCGAGGAGAAACGATGCGCCCAATAATAGAGCGGCATATCGGTGGAGAGGCAGACTGAAACCTGATTTTCCAAATACTGTCGCACGGCCATCGTGTAGTGGAGCACTACGAATTCGACGCAGCGGGTATCGCTCTTGGATTTGCCGAAAAAGCATTCGCCATAAATCTTGGCGCTCATTGCGGGCGGGGCTTTTTCGTCGAAATCCGGACAGAGCACGACGACGCGGCACGGATAGCGCCGGGCAAAGCGTAGAGTGGTTTGGAACTGCGTCTCGGCGTCGGCGGGCGCGGTGTTGCTCCCGAGATGGAGCACGAGGTTGAGCTGGACCGCGCGACTTTCCTTGGCCGGGGAGTCATCCCAGAGCTTCACGAATCCTTCGGCGATGCGCCCGACGGGAACTTCGAGGCCGGGCAATACCTTAAAAACTTCAGTCATGGCGACTCAGGGTTCGCGCCAGCTGTGGCCGTTGGCGTCGAGGAGAGCGTTTGAATTCTGCGGGCCCCACGAGCCGACGGGATAGCTGTCAATGTCGTTGCGACCTTGCTCACGCCAGTAGTCGAGCACAGGCGTGTAGAGTTGCCAGGAGCGTTCCGTCTCGTCGCCGCGGATGAAGAGGGTGCCGTCGCCAATCATCGAATCGAGCACCAGCCGTTCGTAGGCTTCGGGGGTATTGGAACCGAAGGTGGTGGCGTATTTGAAATTCATCTTCACCGGC
>JANYCF010000095.1 GCA_025360455.1 Opitutaceae bacterium
TTCAAACGCCCCGGACAATTCTGGAGTCAAACCGGCGACGAAGCCCTCTTGAGCATCGAAACCTTCTGGCGCAATGGCCGCTGGAATCTGCTCTTCCCTCACGTCGGCAACTTCGACCCCACCAGAAACTGAGATGCGCCCACGTTCGACAACGGGGAAGATATTGCACGTGAAGCGCCGAGCACATTTCTCATGCCACCTCGCGAACAACGCGAGTCGGTCAAGCCGGGCACTCTCGTGAATTTGATCTTTCGGCTCGAGAACGAAACGGAAGCGTTTGTTGAGAGAATGTGGGTGATTGTGAAAGAAAGAAAAGCAGACGGCCAGTTTTCAGGCATCCTCGACAATGATCCTTATTGCACCGAAGAAATCAGATCCGGGATTGAAGTGATTTTCGGCCCAGAGCATATCATTTCCATCAACGCATCATGAAACCCGAGCCGATCCAGTGGCTCCCTACCTTCCCCCACGGGAACGCAGTGACCGGTTGTTGCCAGCTGAATGACTAATTGGCTGGATGAGACTTTTACTCATGGTTGTTGGTTTCATGGATGCACTCACGCGTTGACTCTTGACAACACCGCCCCGCGTCAGACGCCACTCCATTGTCTCCGGACTTTTATTGACCACTCACTGCTTCAATCATCCCGCTGAATCGCACCACATTTTTTATGAAATCAAATAAGAACATATCGTCGTCCCTCGTGGCCGTCTGCCTCGCTTTGTAACAGGTATTTGTGGTCATTATGTGAAGAGCCAAAAACCAATATAGCGATTATCACTTCGACTTCCAGTATCCCGGGGAAGTCCTCTAAATGTGGCCTCAAACTGTAAATAAATGGAGCCGCTTGCCGGATTTGAACCGGCGACCTACTCATTACGAATGAGTCGCTCTACCAACTGAGCTAAAGCGGCATGAAGGAACGAAAGCCGATTTCGCGTACTCCAGCCGGTTGAAGCAAGCCCCTTTTTATTCTCAGGCAAATATCTCTCCGCAGCTGAGGTGCCCGTACGGCGATCATTATTCGGATTGAGGGCCCTTCTCCCATTTCCCTTCCGTTCTGATGGGCAACAGACATCTGCAACGTAGCCTCACCTTCAATTTCTGCTAGCCATCGGCTAGGTCATACAGGTGTTTCCCCTCAGTAACGACCTCCACCATCGAACTATGGCTGGCCTACTGGCTAGTACCGCAAATAACTACCCCGTTATACCTTAACGGCACAATTTGATCACTCCCGTGTTACTCCCAGCCACACATACTGCTAACGTAGCTCACACGGATCTTCCCGGTAATCTTTTACCTCCATGGAAGCGGAGCATCGACCTCACTTGCTGCCTGCTGGCTCTTCCTCTGTTTGCCCTTTTGGCATTGATCATGACGATTGTCACCAAACTGGTGGCTCCTGGTCCCGTGTTATTCCGTCAAGAGCGTGTCGGTTGCCATGGCCGTCGCTTTTGGATCTACAAATTCCGTAGCATGTACGTGAACGCCGACACCCACGGTCACCAAAACTACGTTAAGGATCTGATCCTCACGAATGCCCCGATGGCCAAGCTGGATTCGAGGAATGACTCACGCCTGATTCCCGGCAGTTGGTTGCTTCGCGCCTCCGGCCTCGATGAACTTCCCCAGATTATCAACGTACTCCGCGGCGAGATGAGCATCGTCGGCCCGCGCCCTTGCATTGGGACGGAATACGAAGCCTTCCTCCCTTGGCAGCGTCAGCGTTGCATGGCGATGCCAGGCTTGACCGGCCTCTGGCAGGTCTCGGGCAAAAACCGCACCACCTTTGAGGAAATGATCCGCCTCGATATTCGCTACGGCCAAATTAAATCTTTCTGGATGAATGTCAGAATCATTTTGATGACGGTCCCCGCCCTGCTCGTTCAGATCGCCGACACCCGCCTTGGCCGCAAATCTTCGGCCGCAACACAAGTTCCTTCCAGCGCCCCAGTTTTTTCCGCGAACCGGGCCGTGTAATTCGGACGTCTGCTCCACTTCATTTGCAAGACCAGCCTCACGCCGGTCTTTTTTATTTTGTAGCGGCGTATAAGCAGTTAGGGTGCGTGTTTCATTCAGACCATTGCCCGCACTTTAGTCTGGCTTGATCGACAAGTATCACGCTCGCGCAGTCGGCCAGACCGGCTAAAGTGAAATTCACCCAAAGCCGTCGCTTGCATCGACAGGCAGACTGGCTTGTTTGACTGCATGAAGCATTACGAATTTACGGCGAAATTTCATTTAATTTATGACAAAGCCCTGCGCCAGTATACGGCGGGGCAGCGGGGCATTCACACATACTTCAATGCGGAAGAATCTGCATTTTTAGCGGAGAACGGCCTGACGGCGCAAAACATCTATGATTATGCCGAAGACCATCACAACTACAGTGAGCCCGGTTATGATAACGCCCTCGCGATTGAGCTGGTTCGCCGGGATTATTTTTTGAATGTCCAGTTAGGCCGCCCCTCAGGAACAATTTTGGACGTGGATAAAATGCCGGCCAAAACCGACGCAGTGCAAGAAATCGAATGGTTACCCCGACTCATCCCCAAAGCTAAAGCCAAGCTTCGCGGCGAATTGCCCTCCACCCTGATGTATTGCTGCGGTGGCGACCGCCGCTTTTTCACCACGCACAACATTCTTCCCGCCGAATTCCTTACGCTTGTCTGGCGAAACATGCAGGACGACACCGCCATCATCCATTGGGTGGTGGCGAGAAGTGCCCTCGGTAAATAATATAACGCCGCGTTCGATTCACTGAGTCGGGCTTCGCCAAATCCCGTTCACACGTCACAGATCTGCACGCCTTGGCGCAATGATGCCAGAACATCGGGCCGCAACGGCACGAATTCCTGGGCGACGTAGCCTTTGAAACCTGTTTCCAGAATGGCCCGCATGATCGCCGGATAATTCAACTCCTGCGTTTCGTCGATCTCGCCACGTCCGGGCACGCCACCGGTGTGGTAATGGCCGAAGTACTGATGATTGGCGCGAATGGTCGCGATCACATCCCCTTCCATAATCTGCATGTGATAGATATCGTAGAGTAGTTTGAATCGCTCCGAGCCGAGACGCTTGCAGAGCTCCACGCCCCACACCGTGTGATCGCACATGTAGTCTTTGTGGTTCACCCGGCTGTTCAACAACTCCATGCAGAGCGTGACGCCCAGTTTTTCCGCCAATGGCAGGAGTCGTTTCAATCCAACGACGCAATTTTCCAAGCCCACGTCGTCCGCCATCCCGGCGCGATTGCCGGAAAAACAAATCTGGTTGGGATAACCTGCTTCTGCCGTCGCGCGCAACTGGGCTTCATAGATCGGCATGAGCGCATCATGATATTCGAGGCGATTCCACCCCCGATCAATGCCCCCGACCGTGACGTCGCCCAGCTTAGCGGTGGGAAATCCAGTCATCGCGCAAATCAACCCGTGCTTCTTTGCGGTCGCGAAATCTTTCGGCTGAATCAGCTCCACCGACTGGAGCCCCATGGCGGCGGCGGCGGCGCAAAGTTCATCGAGGGGAATCTTGCTGTAACACCACTGGCAAACGGATTGTTTGACGCGGCCTTTGCGCGGGACATCTGTGCTGGTTTCAGAGGATTTCATAATCACAGGGGTAGCGGCGACACTGGCGAGCAAGGCTGAACCAACTCCGATTTGCCGCAATGCAGTCCGACGGGTAATGGGGGTAGACATAAGATTACGTGTATTTAAGGTTAAACCTTTGGCAATATCTTCATGCAGCAGAACCGAAAAAATCAGCCGATCCGTACCATTACCGTTTAAGCAATTCCTCGGCATGGGCCCGGGCGCTCTTGGCACTGCGGTCGCCCAACATGCGGGCGAGTTCATCCACGCGCTGTTTTCGCTCGGCATGAATCGGCTCAATCGTGACCGTGGCGCGATCACCGCTTTGATCTTTGGTCACCACCAAATGATTGGCTGCCTGCGCCGCGACTTGCGGTAAATGCGTCACACAGAGCACTTGGTGCCGTTCGGCGATGTCCGCCATTTTCTCGCCGACAATCCGCCCGATCTCACCACCAACATTGGCATCGACTTCGTCGAACACCAGCAACGGCACGTCGTCGATCTCGGCCAGCACCGTCTTCAACGCCAGCATCACGCGAGCGAGTTCGCCACTTGAGGCGATGCGATTGAGCGGCAGCGGCGGCTCGCCGACATTGGGGGAAAACAGAAATTCCACTCCGCCATCTCCGTGCGGGCCCATCTCCGACAGCGCAACCAAACTCACCCGAAAATCCGCCTTCTTAAACCCCAGCTGCGTGATAACTTTGCCTGCCGCTTTCCCCAATTGCAGAGCGGCTTTCTCACGGGTGGCGCGCAATTCCGCTGCGGCCTGCCGGGCGGTTTTCTTGGCTTCGGCAATTTGTTTTTCCAGTTTGATCAACGCGCCCACGACATCGCCCTGCAGCTCCAGCTTCCGGCGCATCTCATCCCGCGCGGCAATCACCGCTTCCAGCTTCGCGCCGTGTTTGCGTTTCAAATCGAGCCAGGCATTCATCTTCTCCTGCAATAGCTCGGCTTGCTCGTGATCAAAGTTCAGCGACTGCGCCAGCGAAGAAAACTCGGCATCGAGATCACCCAGTTCGATCGCACTCGATTGCAACCGGTCCGCCAGCGGCTTACTTGCCGCATCGAGTGACTCCAGCTGCCGGGCTTCCCGCAAGAGAGCCGATAAACGACCGAGTAAGCCGTCTTCGCCGCTCAGACCGTTGTTCAGACTCTGCGCGAGTTGGATCAGTTCTTGCGCGCTGGCCTGCCGTTGAAAATCCCGCTCCAACTCCGCGATGGCTTCCTCGGTCAGATCGAGCGCATCGATCTTGGCCAGTTGCGCTTTGAGAAAATCAATCTGATCGCCGGATAATTTTTCCGCACCGAGGAGTACCTCATGCTCATCCACGAGCTGGCGCCAGCGCTGGTAATGGTTGGCGTATTTTTCACTGACCGCTTCGTTCTTCGCGAAAAGATCCAGCAGCTCGCGTTGACAGCCCTCTTTAAGCAACCGGCGGGGTTCACCGGGGCCATGAAAATCAATCCATTGTTCGCCCAGCGCCTGCAAGGCATTGAGCGTGGCCATGCTGCCATTCACCGAAATGCGCGGGGCTTTGTCGCGCGGCAATGTGCGTTTGAGAATCAGCACGCCGTCATCGCACGCCGGCAGATCGAGCGCGGTGAGCGCGGCATCGAGTTTGCGCGAGTCGGCGAAAAACAACGCAGCTTCGACTTCGCAGGCGGGAGCGCCCTGCCGGATAATCGTTTTGTCAGCCCGGGCTCCGGCGAGCAGCGAGAGTGCGCCGAGCAAAATGCTCTTCCCTGCCCCGGTCTCGCCCGTGACGGCGGTGAATCCGGTTTCGAATTCCAACGCCACTTCATCGAGCAGCGCCAGATTGCGGATGCGAAGGGATTGGAGCATGCGATAAATTCCTCAGCGCACCTGCAACGTATCGGCTTCGTAGGCGAGCCCGAGCGAGGGAATGGTCACGGCCTTGCGCGCGCCTTCTTTTCTCACCTGCCCGGCGACCCAGGCGTCGTGTCCGGCCGCACGGGCCGCCGCCAGCGTCGCGTTGACCGCGGACGGCGACACGTACGCGGCAAACCCCACGCCCATATTAAAGGTCGCGTAGGCTTCGCGCAGATCGATCGGGCCGGCTTCCATCAAAAATTTAAACAGCGGCGGAATCTCGCGCGGTGTGGTGATCTCGTAAACGAACGGATCGTCGAGCCGCATGAGTTTGCGCCAACCGTGACCGGTCACATGGGCCACGTAGTTGAGCTTCACTCCGGATTGCTGACACTGGTTGACGAAATCCACGTAGATAACCGACGCGGCGAGCAACGCTTCGCCATAGGTGCGAGTATCGCCGTGGCCAATCGGAGTCTGGTAGCCTTGCAGGAGCTTGGTGGCGATGAGCCGGCAAAGACTCAGGCCGTTGGTTTGCACGCCCGAGCTCGCGAGAAAAATAATCACATCGCCGTCCTGCACATCACCGGTGATCCGGTGCGACTTCGGACTGACTTTACCCACCGCGGAACCGGCGAGGACAATCGCGGCCGGATCTACGATGCTTTTGAGCGTGGGTGTTTCACCACCGCCCCAGACCGCGCCGGATTTGTTGCAACCTTCGGCCCAGCCATCGACGAGCGCCTGCATGCGCTTTTCATCGGAGAACCAACCGGAATCACCCACCGCCGCGTGCATCGCCACCGAGATGGGTAACGCACCGCAGGTCACAAGGTCGTTCACAATGGTCGCCACGGTATCGATGGCGATTTCGCGATAGAAACATTTGCCGGTCTGCGCGTAGACCGCATCCGCCACGAGGTTCTTGGTGCCGAGTCCTTCCTCGACGTGGGCGAGAAAATGGTCGTCGCCCTCCATCAGGTACGCGCTTTCGCCGCGCGTCGTAGCTGGCTCGGAGTAACCGTGATTGCCCAACGCTTCGGCGGTCGGGCGCGCAGCGCGCTGGCAGGCGCGCTTAAACGCATCAAGTTGATCGTAGCGGACTCCGGAACTTTCGTAGGAAAGACTCATAGGGAATGAACCACGGAACACACGAAACACACGGAAGGGAAATTCATTTTTCGGTGCAGTCTGTGTTTTCTGTGGTGCTAAATCAGTAGGACCGGCCTTCGTGTTTTTCGTAGTAGTTCACGTAGGCTTGGTTCACGACCCGGAAACCGCCCGGCGTGGGATAATTGCCCGTGAAATACCAATCGCCGGTGTGATTGGGCAAGGCCTTGTGCAGGTTCTCAATCGTCTGGAAAACGATTTCGATTTCACCCTTCCAGCCATTCGCTTTCGGTGAAACCAGTTGGGCGATCTTTTTTGAAATCTCCTCGGCGGTGAAGGAATCGTAGATGATCTTCACGTGATTCACCGGCTGCGGCGACGGATGCGCGAGTTCCTCGCGACACAGCGTATAGACTTCCTCGAGCACGGCAGATTGACCGCGTTCCTTGAGCAACGACACCGCCGCATCGAACGCGATAAATTTTCCGATCTCCGACATATCGATGCCGTAGCAATCCGGGTAGCGGATTTGTGGCGCCGTCGAAGCGATGACGATTTTCTTGGGATTAAGCCGCTTCAGGATGCGCAGAATCGAACGCCGCAGGGTGGTGCCGCGCACGATGGAGTCGTCCACGCAAACCAGATTGTCTTTCGGTTCCACCACGCCGTAGGTGATGTCGTAGATGTGGGTCGCGAGATTATTACGCCATTTCTCCTGACTGATGAAGGTGCGCAGCTTCACGTCCTTGCTGATGATTTTTTCTCCCCGCGGCCAGCTGCGCAGAATGAGATTGTCCACCAACGTCTCGTCGAGTGTGCCCGCTTTGGCGGCATCAAGCAGTGTCTGTTTCACCTCGTCGCGGCGACGGAAACGCAACTCGCTCATCAGGCCGAAGTAGGCGACTTCCGCCGTGTTTGGGATGAAACTGATCACCGCATCTTCGAGATCACGGTCGATCGATTTCAGAATCTGGTCGGCCAGACCGGCGCCCAGCGCTTTGCGTTCGCGATAGATGTCCGCGTCGTTGCCCCGGGAAAAATAAATGCGCTCGAACGTGCATTGCATCTTGGGCAACGCGGCTTTGATCCGCTCCACGCGGACCTCGCCGCTTTTTTTCATGAGCACGACAGTGCCGGGCTCAACCTCGCTGACCTGCGCCGGCTCCAGATCAAACACCGTGCACAGCGGGGCCCGCTCCGAAGCCACGGCCACGACCTCGTCGTTTTCAAACCAATGGCACGGACGAATGCCCGAAGGATCACGCGTGACGAAGGCATCACCGTTACCCAGCGCTCCGATCAAACTGTAACCGCCATCCCAGTCGCTGCCCGCTTGCCGCAACACGTGGGCCAGATCGACGTCGGAATTAATCCGTTTCGTGATCTCAGTGCCGGAAAGAGCCTTCGCCTTGAGCGCTTGGAAAAGTTCCTCGTCGTGCTCATCGAGATGGAAACCGATCATCTCGAGCAGGGCTTGGGTGTCGGTGGCAAAAATCGGATGCTGGCCCTTGGAAATCAGGCTGGCATTCAAGTCCGCCGTATTCGTCATGTTGAAATTACCCGCGAGCACGAGATTGCGCGTGGGCCAGGAACTGCGGCGAAAATACGGATGGCACGCGCTGAGATTATAGCCGCCGGACGTGCCGTAGCGCAGGTGGCCGAGATACAATTCACCGCAGAAATCATATTTCTGCTTGGCCGTGTCGGGAAATTCCGGATGCACCGTGCCATCGCCGACCAGTTGGTTGTAGCGCGCGAGGAGCGTTTGAAAAATCTTGTCGAGCGGGTTCGATTCGACGTTGCGCTCGCGGAACATGTACGGCTCGCCCGCAGGCACGTCGAACTTGATACAGGCCACGCCGGCTCCGTCCTGGCCCCGGTTGTGCTGTTTTTCCATCAGGAGAAACAATTGATAAAGTCCCCACAACGGCGTGCCGTATTTTTCCTGATAGTAGGCCAGCGGTTTTTTCAACCGCACCAGGGCGACGCCGCATTCATGTTTGATCTGTTCGCTCATGCAGATTGTCCCGGATTATTTATTTTGTTCAGCAAACTGTTTGCCCAACCTTCGCGCAGGTCGGCCACGGACCAAGTGACAGCCTCATCGGTTGCTCCGCGCACCGTGAAGTCGGGGCCAGCTGAGACCTCACCGATCAGCGCAGCGGAAACCCCCCGCAAGTGGGCATCGGCCAAAACTGTCGCCACGCGTTCGGCGGCCACCACCACCACGGCGCGATTCTGACTTTCGCCGAAGAGCAACGCGTCCAGCCGGGTGCCTTGCAACGTGGCGAGCTCGAGCGTGACGCCAAAAGTATGATCCGGCGCAAACAACATTTCCGCGACGCAACAGAGCAAGCCGCCCTCGGAAATCTCATGGGCGCCGTGGATTTGCCCCGTCTTGATGAGGGCGTGGAGCGCGTGGTTAAGTTTATTTGCCGTCGAAAAATCACAGTGGGGCGCCTCACCGGCTTTCAACTGGTGAATGATTCCCTGATACTGGCTGCCGCCGAGTTCCGTGGCCGCGGCCCCGAGCAAAATTAGTTTTTCTCCGGCGGCCCGCACGGTTTGCCGGGTGAAATGTTTTTCATGCTCGATCTGACCGAGAACCGAAACGGTCAGCACGGGATCACCTGCGGCCGCTTTGCCGGCGCTCTGCAACGAGACGCTGCGGCCCAACTCCGGCAGACCGAAGAATTCGCCAACCTCCGTCAGACCCCCATGGCATTCACTGAGCAAAAAGGCCTCTTCGGGCTTCACCGGATCGACCATGGTCAAACTACTCGAAAACGCATAAGGCACCGCGCCCGTGCAAGCCAACCGACGCAGACATTCAACCACCGCAATCTGGGCACCCCGGCGTGGATTCAGATAACAAAAACGTCCATTGCCACCCGTCGTGAGTGCAATCAGTCGATCGCTCGTGTCTAAGCGCGCCTCAATCACCCCGGCATCGCCACCGCACTTCACCGTTGGGCCCGGAGGTTTTTTTTGAATGCTGAAATGGCGTTTGGCCGCGATATTCGGATGCGACATCATCCGTGGCAGCGCCGTTTTGAGCGTGGCGGACTTCAGATCGGGCAACGAAGTCGGATTCCACGCCCGGGTCTGCGCCAGATACGCCGGCTCTTTCACCCCGTTGGGGTTGAGCGAGGTGACAGAATGAGGAGGAAGCGATGGAGCCATCGAAAAAGCAGAATGGTCAGTCGGAAGTGGTTAGAATATGTCCACTTGGCCCTATTAACAAGTAGCTGGACAAGAACCAGTCGCTGCACACGACCTCATAACCCTCTCGGTCAAAAAGGCGTGGGCTGGATGTTGGTTCGTTAGTTTTCCTCACGGGCGGTAAGAACCCGCTTATTCCGCTGAGACCGGGCCAATCGTCAACGGCTTTCTCCGGCATACGCGGAAAGAAAAGCAACCAGCCCGCGAAACACCCAAAAAACGCGAAAAAATAATTCAAGGCCTCATCAAAAGCTTGAGCGAAGCGTCACTCGCCGTTCTTCATTTCGACTGTTTCGCGGCTTTCGCGGGCCATTCTCTTCGGTCTTTTTTCCGGTTTTACGCGGTCACTCGCCGACCAGCTGCACGGTATCGATTTGCTTCCAGCCGGGCCTGGCCGCAAGATTCAGGGTGATCTTGATCTTCGCCACCAAGTACAACGTCTTCGGCACGCGTATCGCGAACCAGACAATCTCCCGGACCGCAGGCTGCTTGTAGGAATCAGCGCCTTCCCACCACACGTGCGTCGTGCCGTCGGGTTCGATAGCTTCGATTTTCGCAATTGCCCCGACTGTGTCGTTCTGGCGAATCCGCACTTCGGTCGCGTGGACGGATTTTGCGAAGGAAATTTCCAGCCAATCGGTTCCCGTGTTCTTACCCTCGGGACACCATGCATCGGGACTGTTACCCGCCACAGAAATATTGGGCGCCCCCGTCGCCTGCATCGCCGAGTACTGCGTCCGACCGTATTGCGTGCCGGCGGTGGCGCTCACCGCCCATTGGCCGGCGGCGTCAGCGGCGATGCTTGCATCGTTCAATTGATTCGACGGTACAAGCGCCCCCGGCGACGGCAGGCCGGCCGCAGCCACCGGCAATTTTGGCGTGACAGGTGGACTGGCCGACGCGGCCACATCAACAGCACTTCTCGATGAAACCGATGTTGCGGCGGACATTGGTTTCGTCGCTGGTGTGACCGGAGCCGCTCCTCCTGGAGCCGAAGCCGCATTAGCTCCTGGTTGTGATGACATTGAGTCCGGCAACTTCATCACACTCGCTGGTGGCCAGATCCACTCGGCGGGTTTGTCTGTCCGTTTCATCGCTTCAGGCAACTCCTGACGTAAACGCGTTTGCAACTCGTGCAGCTCAACCGGTGGCGGACCTTTGCTCGTGAGCGAACGAGTCCGCTCCGCGCGATTCGCACAGAGAAGCGCCGCCAGTATATTTCCCGCTTTCTCCGCTACCAAAGCCCGTGTGGTCAACAAGCGCATATCGTCCGGTGTGTCCTTTAACACCGCGTCCAGAATCCCCGCCGCCTCTTCGATCCGCCCGCTCAGCAAGGCATCTTGCGCGCGATTGACCGTACGCTGCGTCACGCGCTCCGCTGTGTTGGATAAGGCCACCACCTGCAACCGCGTTGGAGCGGAAACCACTTCACCGGTCCATCCTGCCCTACCGGCAATCGTGAGTCGGCTCCGTACCACATAACTTCCCGGAGCAAGACGCTGCATGGTCTCGGCGGAAAAATGCCAGAGTCCACCGGCAACGTGGGTCCTGTCGAGCGTCGCCTGCGCGGCGCCCGGCTTGCCCACCGCTTCCGCCTGAATCAAAGGAGCGCCGCCGGTCGCCGATGCGATTTCCACTTGGATCGCGTCAGCCCACGTGCCGCTGGTCGGAGCAAGCGTGATCGCTTCATTCGCGCCGCGCGGAGCACGGACTAGCACGGCGATGCGCAGCGGTTCGCCTTGTTCGATCGTAGCATCCCCCACCCCACGCAGGGAGTGAGAAATTTCCGGCGCGGGCGCGGCACCAGCAGCCAGCGGCAAAACCGACAGCAAGCCGATGCAAAGAGTGAGAAGCCACCCAACGAAAG
>JANYCF010000108.1 GCA_025360455.1 Opitutaceae bacterium
CGAGCTGGCGGCGCTGTTCGGATTTGGAAACGTAAGGGTTGCGGATGTTTTGAATCATCTGCTGCACGCTTTGCGGCGTGGTGTTGACGCTCGTGCCTTGATAGATGCCGGGGAGAAACGCGGCGCCGTAGCCGCCGGCACCACCGACGGGCAGGCGATTGCCGCGGAGAGAAATGAAGCCGGGGAGATTTTGATTTTGCGTGCCGAGGCCGTACACGGTCCACGAGCCGAGACTGGGTTTGGTGATACGCAGCGAGCCAGTGTTCATAAACACCGTGGCGACATCGTGCGCCGGGATATCCGTGTACATCGAGCGAATGACGGCGAGGTCATCGGCGTGTTGCGCGGTTTTCGCGAAGAGATCGCTGACCTCGAGGCCGGATTTTCCGTAGCGTTGGAACTTGAAAGGTGAGGCCATCGCGACGCCGCCGTCGGAGCCGATGGATTTACCATCCATGTTAAAGAGCGCGGGTTTGTGGTCCCAAGTGTCGACGTGCGAGGGCGCGCCTTGGGCGAAGATATGGATGACGGCTTTCGCTTTGCCGGGGAAGTGGCTGGACTTAGGGGAAAGCGGGCCGGCGGCGGTGTGGGCGGATGGTTTGCCGGTGGTAGCGGCGGTCAGATCGAGGGGATCAAGGAGCGAGTAGAGACCGAGTGCGCCGAGGCCCAGGCCCATGCGGTTCAGAAATTGGCGGCGGGTGAGGAAATAGTCTTCGAGCTTAGTGGAGATGCCCTGGCAGGAGTGGTGGCCGTGATGCGGGTGGTCGTGGTGTTCGGTGGGCATGGAGCAAGGAGGTGACTAACCCATGAGACGAAGGCGGACGGAGGCGGTTTCAGGCTAAACGAAACAATGTGGCTTTGGCGGGAATTTTACGGGGCGATTAAACGATGCGGTTGATGGAGATAGAACCGGGCCTCTGGACGGGTTTGAGCAAGGTGGAATTAAGAAAACCCGTCCGGCGGAGGCCGGGTTCCACCTTGTCGATGGGTATTTCGAATGGGGGGAATTATTCGGCTGCTTGGTTTTGAGTGAGAGCGAAATCGCGAATTTTTGCCCGCACGCTGCGCAGGCCGTTGAGGCGGGTGGGGGAAAGGTTTTTAGTCAGGCCGAGTGCCTCAAGTAATTTGGGTTCGGTCGCAACGATATCGGCGGGCGTCGCGTCACTGTAGAAATCGCAGAGCAAGGCGAGCAGTCCGCGCACGAGAGGGGAATCGGCGTCGCTGCGAAAATGACATCGGCCCTCGCGCCGTTCGCCCACGACCCACGCGAGGGAGATGCAGCCGTGCACGCGATTGGCTTCGGTGCGTTCGGTTTCGGGCAAGGCGGGGCGGGAGCGAGCGCGATCGATCGCGGCGGCGAAGCGTTCCTGGGCATCTTCGATGAACGCGAGGTCTTCGATCATCTGGTGTTGTTTGGCGGCGAGAGTCACGATGGGGATGGTGGGTGGGGATGCAGGTGGGGTCAAATTTCCAATGACGGGATTTTCATGGGAATTTAGGTCGGTGTAACCGCGTTTGAGGGCGCAGTCCGAAAACGTGGTCCGGGTGCGCGGGTGCGGCCACGTTTTCGCTGCACTCAAACGCGGCTACGACTATAAGAGCGCGGTGTCGGATTTCTAGCTGCGGGCATTGCAGAATCGCCTGCTGCAGGCTCCTGTCCCCCGGTGCGTTTGAAGTCCTCAGGCAGCTTGCAAGCCGGCGAGTGCTTGTTTCATTCATCGCATGCTAAATCCGTTCGCGATCTCCTGGTTATGGCGTGGTCTCAAGGGGCGGAGTGTGACTTTCGCTCTGCTATTTGCGACCTGCGTACTCGGCTGGCCGCTCTCGGCGCAGGTCAACCATTTGCTGACCCGGCTCGGGGTCCATTGGTTATATGCGCTGATTTTACCCGCGTGCTTTTTTATGTGGCTGGCAAAGCGGGAGGATCACTACGTCCCCGACGAAACGAAACGCAAGCTCTGGGCCCGCGGCCTGATCGTCGGTTCGATCACACTGGCCATACTCATGGCGTGGTTTCGGAAATAGACCGTCAGGCTGAAACGTCGTGGCTCAGCGGATTATATTAGGCCTGAGCCAAGGCCACGCGCGGCTCGATCAGGACTTCACTGCGGACAGAATGAGCGATGAAACATTCCTCGTGGGCGGCGTGGTGGAGCGCGTGCAGTGTCGGTCGGTCGGGGTGTTTGGCTCCACTGAAAATCGCGAGTGGGTGCAACGTGACTTGGGTCATCGCGAGTTTGCCGGCGGCATTTTTGGCCATGACGCCGCTGGCCTTGTCCGTGTAGGAATCGATCGTGTAGCCCTGTTTGGCGGCGAGGGCTAGAAACCACAGCATGTGGCAGCTCGATAGGCTGGCGACGAACGCTTCTTCGGGATCGACCGCAGCGGCATGGGACATGGGCAACGGCACGACAGACGGCGAGGACGAGGCGGCCACGACCGTGCCACCATCGAAGTGCCAAGTATGGGCGCGGCTGTAGCGGTTGTCAGAAAACTTCTGCTCGCCCCGGCTCCAGCGAATCTCAGCGGTGTAGGAAGACATGCGTTGATTCAGCGGTTTGCCACGACAAGCGCAAGCCGTCTGGCGGAGGTATCCGTTACAGCTGGATTGAAATGTTAAGACTCTTGCTTCTTACTGCACAAACAGCACCAGGGTATCGTCCATCACGTAGAAGGCGACGCCGTCTTCGAGGCCTTGCGCTTTGTAGGTGTAGATGCCGGGCGTGGTCGGAGCCGTGAAGCTGATGGCCACGGTCTTGCTGGCACCGGGTGCGACACCGCTGATCGTGGGGAAGCCGAGGAAAGTATTATCCACGTCGCGGAAGGAAAGGAAATCGGTGGCGCCCCAGGTCTTCGTGCCGCGATTCGTAATGTTGTACGTGAAACTAACAGTGGAGCCAGGTGCGACAGTGGCAGGGAACGTGGTCGTATTGTACGTGATGGCGTTCGAGAGCGGGAGGGCGTCCACCAGGACGACGACCACATCTTGCGTGGAGAAAAACTCGATGCCGTCTTCAAAAGCTTGAACATAGAAGGTGTGCAGTCCGGGCGCGGTGGGTGCGTTGAAACTGAAAGCTACGTTGGTTTTTCCGCCGGTCGCGACACCGTTCAGCGGGAGGAAGGCGAGGAAAGTGCCGTTCTCATCGCGGAGCGAGGCGTAGTGGCCCGTGCCCCACGATTGCGTGCCGGCATTGCTCAACGAATAATTCAGATTCAAGAGGGCGCCGGGCACGACTTCATCGGGCGAGCGGGTGCGCGTGTACACGATGGCGTTGGGGCGCGGCGCGAGGACCGTGAGCGTGAGATCCGCGTGCGTGTTGAAATCACCGACGCCGGTTTGCGACGCTTGCACGGTGTAGTTGTAGGTGCCGGGTGCGCTCGGAGCGGTGAAACTAAGATTGACGGTCTTGCTGGAGCCAGGGGTGAGAACGGTGAGCAAAGCCGACGACAGGGTGGCGCTGTTGCTATCCTTCAGGGACAGCAGATGGTTCGCGCCCCACGTCTGCGAACCGGTGTTGGTGACGTTGTAGGTGAACACGACGACCGATCCCGGGGCGGCACTGACGGGGAACGTGGTCGTATTATACGTGATCGAATTCGTCAGCGGGGCGAGGACGGTGAGAGTCAAAGTCGTCTGCGTGGAGAAAAATTGCACGCCGTTCTCGAGCGCTTGGACATAGTACGTGTAGGTGCCGGGCGTCGCCGGCGCAGGAAAATTAAGAATGGCCGTCGTGGTTTCTCCGGGAAGCGTACCGATCAAAGAAGAGAAACCCACGAAGGTGCCGTTGATATCGCGAATCGAGAGATAGTGCGCTGCGCCCCAGGCCTGCGTGCCAACATTCGTCATGAAATACGCGAGATTGACGACCCCGCCGGCCGTGACACTGGTCGAGGAAACCGTAGTGGCATAGACAATGGCATTGGTCTGCGCGACGAGCACGACGAGGCGGGCGAAGCGACTCGTGGCCGAGCCCACGGCATCCGTGGCGATCACGGCGTAGTTGCCGGCATCGGTCAGTTGCACGGCGGCGAGACTGAGCGAGGAATTGGTAGCACCGGAAATGTTGATTCCGTTCTTTTGCCATTGGTACGTGATCGCCGTCGAACTGGTGGCGACGGAGGTTAAGTTGATGGTCGACCCCACGAAGGCCGGTACGCTGAGCGGATGGGTCGTGAAGACGGGCACGACATTGACGGTGAGAGTGGCGCTGTTGCTGGTGGCCGTGCCGGCCACATTGGTGGCAATCACGGTGTACACACCCGCGTCGCCGGTAGCGGCATTGGTGATGGTGTATGAGCTGCTGGTGGCACCAATAATATTGGCGCTATTTTTCTGCCATTGATAAGTCGGAGCTGGATTGCCACTGGCGACGGCACTGAAGGTCACACTAGTCCCCACAATGATCGTCTTTTGGCTTGCAGGCTGCGTCGTGATCGCCGGAGCAGTTGCCGTGATCGTCAGGATGGCAGGATTACTGGTGGCTGAATTAGCGGAGTTGGTGGCGATCAGGGTGTAGTTGCCAGCGTCGCTTGGCACCGTGCTCGTGATCGTAAACGAACTGCTCGTGGCTCCACTGATATTCACGTTATTCTTTTGCCATTGATAGGTCAGTGGGGCGGTGCCGCTGGCTGCAGCCGTGAACGTGACACTATTACCGGCAATGATGGTCTGACTCGCAGGTTGAGTCGTAATGGCCGGAGCAACAACCGCTGGGGCTAATGATATAACCGTGATGGAGTACGAGGCGAAGGACGCGCTGAACGTGGTCCCGCTGATGCTCATAGTGCTGGTGGCGAGATCGGTGGAACCGCTGCCGAGTTGTGCGGCGGTGTCTTGCGGTTTGCCGTAGGTATAGGTGGTGGCTGTCGCGCCGGGCGTAAAGCCAGTCAGAGCAATGTTGGCGCTCAGCGTATTGGCGGGATCTTTGTTGATGACGAGGAGCGTCAAGGAACCGTCGGTGCGTTTGGCCGCGAAGATGGAGAGCAAAGTATTAGAGCTCGTCGCTTGGACAACGGTGTCGCCGCCACGTGCGAAGTGAGAAAGAAGCTTAAAGGCATAGTAAGTCGGATACGGATCGTAGGCCGTGGTGGAACCGAAACTGGAGACCGAGGAAAGAATGCCGTAGTCGCCGTAGAGGCGCCAACCGTAAAGGGAGGTGCTGAGGTTGGGTTGGTCTGATGCTACCTGTCCGGTTCCATTGCTCTGGCCATTGCGCAGATCCCACCACGCGAGAGAATTGAACTCAGTCTGCAAAAGATTGCCCACACTATCGGCGTAATAAAGGGCGTTGACCAAACTGGTGGTCTGCTTGCCGGGTTTACCATACACGGAATTATTTTCCGTGATCATTAATTCGACGCCGGCTCCGGGAGAGCCGATATAATCAGTCAATTGCTGACGAAGAGCCGTGGCGTCGTTTGGCCAAGTTTTTGCTTTCTGCAGCAAGCCGGCGTCGGTTTCAGGATTGCCAGGGTTGTCGATCTTCGGGGCCTGCTCGTAGCGATGGTAGATCAGGAAATCCGGTGTGACGGCGGGCGCGGCTTTCAGCGTGGCGAGCATCACCGGAGTCCAACCGTTATATACGATGCCCGTGCGCGGATTAGTCGCAGGATGACTGGTGTTATTCACGTTATCCGTCTGGAGGGTTTGCGAAACGCAGCCGATTTTAATGGTAGGATCCACGGCTTTCATCCTCGCAATGTAATCCTTGGCCCGAATGGCGTAGGTATAAGGATCGTGAGCGACGGCCTGCTGATCGGTCTCCCAAGTGCCATAGCACTCATTGCCAATTTCCCAATATTTCAGGCCAAGGGGAGCTGATCGACTCCGCCGCAGAAAATTCATCCCATCATCGCTGCCCAACGGAGCGGAATTGCGGAGGGCCGACCAATAGCCCGCCGTCTTCCAATCGTAGCCCTTCGAGTCGAGGCCGATCAGGACGTCTGATCCGGTCCCAAGGATCGAGGCACTCGCATTGGCATAAGCCACCCACGCCGCTGCTTCCTGTGGAGTGCCCGTGCCATAATTCACCGTGACAAAAGTCTGAGCATTCAGGCCGGTAATGAGATCCGTGTAGATATTAAATCCGGCTGACCAAGTCCACGTGTTGATGAGAGTAGTATTCGTCCGCCAATGGTATTCATCAGAAAGAGAGCCACCTGGAATCCGAATCGTGCGTATGCCGGCAGCCTGTAGCAGTGAAATGGTTTGGGCCGAACCTGAATTACCATCCCACGCCACCGCATTCAGCCCAAAGACTTTTTCGTCGACCGTGCGCACCACTTGGTTGGCATTGACCGTGAGATTGGTCTGCGCATAGGTGGCAATCGGTAAGAGCAGAGCGAGAATAAGTTGAAGTGATTTCATTGAACAGAACGGTGGAATACTGGAAAAATACGGTGATTTATCGAACAATCCGACTAGGAAATTCTACCTAACTCAAAAAGCAAGCATGCAAGAATTACAGCCAGTAAATAGTCGGCGAATATATCCAAGCAAACATGCCCCAGGCACGGGCATTTCACGAAAACGTGATGCCGTATCTTCTTCGTGTAGCCACGAGCGCCAGCAAGTGCTCTTCCTTTTGCCTTCAGCCTTTCGCTCCTGAGCCGCCAAAAAATTCATTGGCCACGCAGGAACGCATAGAGCCAGAGACAGACGGAACGTAACAGGTGAACTGCGGCAAAAAATTGGATTCTTCACAGATGGTTTCAGTGGGTCGTGGGTCTGGCTCGGAGTAGCGACAGGCCTCTGTGCTGTAGGGTTCGATTAACGCGCGCCGCACTCGGGCAGGCAGGGACCAGCCTTCGCGCAAGGCTACGGTCCGGCAAGCCCCTGCCGCAAATCCGAACGGGTCCCACAGAGATGCCACAAGAGAGGAGGAACCTTCTTTACCCACTGGAAACAGGAGGAACCAAAAATTGAGGCCACCAGTTAATGCGGCTTACCCCTCCCAGCTTCGCAGCCTGTGCGAAGTAGGCACAGCGCTTTCTTGGCCACCCCTCAGCAGTCCACTCGCCGCAACACAAGGTGGAACAGAGATTGGTCTTTGCTATCGAATGGCTGCCGACCGCAGCCGCTCAATCCCATCGGCACCGGCCCGCAACCTACGACGACAACGGCCACTTTCCCCAACGTCAGCGTGGAAATCAGGCGAGCACCCGGCCGGGTGCTTGCGCCGCAGCGATGAATCCTGCTTCGTCGCTCTCTATCGAATGCGAGAATTAAACATCGCATCAATGTATTCACTCTCCGGGTCGTGCGGCCTTAAAAATAGCCGACTGCTCTCTCGCGTGATGGCACGACTACCCTCGACATCTCCGGCGAGCATCAGGTTGTCTGCATAATTTTTGAAGGTCGTCATATCATTTAGCCGCACGTCTTCCCGATGCTGAAACAGCGAAAATGCAGAATAATCGTAACGCTTAAAATTTTCAGCTGCGAAAGCTTTCTTCGTGAGCAGTTCAATCGGGCGTAGCTTGATCCGCTTGTCACCCATAACCACAAACGGAGCGAGATGCAGCGTCTCCGTAGCAACTTCCTCCCTCGGTTTCAGGTCGGCAACCGGAGCCGCATTTTCACCAAAACGCGGCAGGTCTGTCATGACACGCTGCGGCTCTGGAAGTGAAACAGGTGCCGACTTGGCATCGTGAGATGGCGCCAGCTGTCCTGTCACGCTGGCCACAAAAATCAGGGCAGCAGCAACGGGCCAAGCCATCGCCTTACGCGACAGCGAAAACTTGATTCCCGGGAAGTGGAGGTGGGGGAGATTTTTCATTGGTGTAGCCTACCCGCCTTCCCGCCTGAAAACTATAGGGTCGATTACGTATACGGGATGAGCCCGGGGTGGAATCGGGTGGCGGTATTTTTCCCGTATATTTTATCTGATCCGGTGCCTACGCACATCAACGAATCAGAGCTTCGGCACATGCCAGCCACTGATCATGGCGCTGCCGGTCAGGGCATAGATTAAAACGAGAGGATGCAGCACGACACCGAATATCGTCCAGTGGCCCAGCCAAATCGCCGGACCAAGCAGTCCTTGAAAATGCAGGACGGCCAGCATACCGACCAGCAGCACACTGATGGGAATGGGCGTGCCTTCGAAATATTTCACTTTGCCATTGTCGTCTGAGAGCGCATCGGCGGTGGCGTTGAAGCGGGCCAGCCGGCTAATCCCGCAAGCGACGAAGTAAAGCAAGATCACCACGTCGAGAGTGCCGCGCATGCCCACCGCGAAGGCGAGGGCCGCAGGAGCCAGACCGAACGAAATAATATCGGCCAACGAATCGAGATCGGCTCCCAGCGTGGAGCTCTGGTGACGCCAGCGCGCCACCCGCCCGTCCGCAAAATCGAAAACCAATGCCAACGGCAGCAAGGCCATGGCGGCATTGAGCCAGCGATCATTGTTGGTGACCAAGTATTGCATAAGCGCCAGCACCGAACCGGTGCCACAGAACCCATTGCCCAACGTCAGGAAGTCGGCGAAGACGAACGTTCGGATCAGCGAAAAGCGTTTGGCCTTGGGCTGCGGCACGATGGTGCGGGTTGATCGGGAGGATGCGTGAATGATTTCAGGTGCCATCAATTAACTTGGACAGGCCCGCGAGCCGACAGTGGCAGAGAAACTGCAAACAGCGAAAACGCGTTCTGCGTCCGGGTGGTTGAGCGTACGGTGCCGTTGGCCCCGAACTCAGGTAGGACAACGCCCTATAGCACAAGAAGCCCGTCGTGCGTATCGTCCCTTGGCACGTCGGTTCGATCACTCTCTCACACCTGCTGCGTCCAATCCGGTCGGCGGCGCGGAGTCGGGCGCGTCCGGCGTGCTGAATAATTTTGCGCCGTCAGCCATGCCTTCCCCTCCCGTTCACTCGGTCAAGTCTCACCATTTTCCCCTCGGTGATAGCGCCATTGAGGCGGCCGTAGAGCAGGTAGGCATCCTGAAACGCTCCGGCCGGATATTGGCAAAAACCGCCGAGGCGTTTTTCGACGACAATGTCAACCGGCTCGGTGCGGCGTTGGCTTTTTATACCACGGTGGCGATTGCGCCGCTGTTGATGCTGGCGATTACCTTGGCGGGAACCGTGTTCACCAAGGATGAAGCAAGACAGCAGGTCATCGGCGAAATCGGCCGACTCGCAGGGTCTCAAGCCAGCGCAGCGATGGCCACGGTGCAAAGCCCGTCGACCACCACTACCACCGGCGTCTTCACCACGCTGCTTGGGATTGGGACATTGATTTTTGGCACACTCGGTGTTTTCACCCATCTGCAAAATTCCTTCAACGCCATCTGGCGTGTCCCCCCCCAGCCCGTGGAAAGTTGGTGGCATTTTTTGCAAATGCGCCTGTTCTCGCTCGCCACTGTCATGGCCACCGGATTCCTGCTCCTCGTCTCGCTCATCGCCAGCGCGATGTTGAGCTGGTTGGGAACGGAAACCGGCCAGCAGCTCGGACTGCCGGTGCTCGGACTGCAAATCGTGAACAGCGTGATTTCCTTTATGGTCGTCATGTCACTATTTGCCCTGCTCTTTCGGCTGCTCCCGGAGACACGCGTACGGATGCGGCATGTTTGGGTGGGCGCGGCGGTGACAGCACTCCTCTTCACTACGGGAAAATCGGTGCTGGGGCTTTACCTCGGCCGCACGAGCCTGACTTCCGCGTACGGAGCAGCTGGATCGCTGCTGATTCTACTTTTGTGGTCGTACTACGCAGCGCAGATCGTGTTTCTCGGCGCCGAGTTCACCCGCGTCACCGCGTTGAGCAATGGCGGACGCGATTTCACTCCGCTCATAGCATCGAAGGAACGCAGCCGACCGCTTTGAGTGGAACAGGCCAAATGGTTTAAACAAAAGTGCGCTAAGCCAATCGCCTGTTTCGACCAGTCCCACTTTATTCGATCCTAGGACATGTCCTGAAAAGTGTCACCCATCACTCCGGCTCAAGTGTTACCGATCACTCCGGATCGTAGCGTTTCGGCCACCATACTCGTCTACCTGGTGCTCCAAGTGTTTACATGGAGTAAATAGGTGCCTCCGCGCAGCTATCGTTTCGACGTTTCCGTTCCGGAATATTGACTGCCGGGGTCGTCGCTACGCCACTCCCCCCTCCCTGCCATGAAATACCTCATCATCGTTGTTCTGCTGGTTTTTGCCTTCCCGATGATCCGGGCCAAAGCCCACAAGCTTGGCATTGCCTCCGGAGAAGAGGCGATGACGTCCGCTCAAGTGATGACGTCAGCCCAGGTCCTGCAAGTGTCCGCCGCCAGCAAGGACAAGGTTCTTCTGGTCTTCTGGCAGCCACAGTGCGGCTCCTGTGAACGCATGGAACCGATGATCCAGCAAGTGGAGCAAGCCAACCCCAACCTTCAGGTTATCCGCATCAACACCCGTCTACCGGAAAATCAGCAAATCCACGACGAGTACGGTGTTCATGGCACTCCTACATTTGTCATCCTGCAAAACGGCCGGACCGTCGGTCGGGACAACGGTCCATTCCTCAATAAACAGGATTTCCTGGGATTTCTCCGGACCAACAAATCACCCTACAAGCGCTGATTCGGGAAGCCCAGCCAGCACCCCTCATGGAAATGCCGACGCATGACCGGGGCGAACTGACCGAGACTGCGGCCTGATGCTTCGCACGGGGATTAGAACAATGGCAACCCGACCCATTTTGGGTCTTTTCACAAAAATCCCGAGGCATAACCTTAATTCTCTGACAACGTGCTGACCCCAAACCCCAAACGCCGACTCTTCGGTTGACCTTCGGATTGGGCTGGAGCCGGTTTCACTCAGGCCGCACGGACGTCAGCTTTGTTGTTTGCGATCAGGCGGCGACGCAGTTCGGCATAGCCTAATGCACAAACCGCGTAGAAAACCATCCAGTGCCCGGAAAAACCGCGGATCTGCAGATACGCCGGTACGCCATTCTTCGGGTAGTGGCTGGTCTGGTAGATAAAGAAAACGAAATGCGCGATCGCATAGAAGAAAAGGAACTGAGTGAGCCGCAGCGGCCATTTCGGCAGCAGTTCCAAAAATTCGTCGATGGCGGTCTTTTGGACTCCCGGTCTTTTCAGCAGGAAGAACAGGGGAATGAACAAAACAAAAATGAAGACGTGAAGGAACATGACCGTCTGCCCGCCAGGAGGAATCATCTGCATCCAGCCGAGGATATGAACCGTCAGGCTGGCCAAAAAACATAAGACCGAAACGACGATCAGGGGCAGGTAGCACACGAACGAATCCAATGGAGCAGCCCCGAACCGAATGCGACCATTTATTTGGCGGGGCCGCACCAGCGAAACGACACCAGCGAAACGAACCAGATCGAAGAAGGCGCGATTTTTCGTGGCCATACTGACAATCGCTCGTGTTTAGACCTGACACTTTTTTCGGACCTCGTTGCCATAAAATCCACTCAGCGCTCTCTCCTGCCCGACCTGCGACAGCTGATCCTGACGGCTCGTGAACAAGTCGCCCGAGCCATTGATGGCCGGCTGGCCCAGCTTTACTGGGAGATTGGTCGACGCATTCGGCAGGATATTCTCGAAATGCAACGCGCCACTTACGGAGAGAAGATTGTTGCTACGCTGTTGCAAAAATTGGAAAACGAGTTCGGTCGTGGCTTTTCGGACAAGTCACTCCGGCATATGATTCGTTTTGCTGAAGTTTTCACGGATCAGAAGATTGTCTCAGCACTGTCGAGACAATTGGCCTGGAATCATTGCAAAGAGATCTTTTCGGTTAGGCATTCGCCTCCGTGAAGACTTAGCTATGCCCAGTTTGTCTCCGCTCTGCGGAGACAATGTTCGCAGAAGCGACCATTCCCGCGCTGTGATTATAACAATTAAAATCTGATCGCGGTTTCCCGCCACTCGAAATCCCCGTCTCGGTGTGCGGGCGCGCGAATGACTAAAAAATAAAGGCTGCTCAGTGGTGCGCGAGTTCGCGCGCGGGCTTGGCCGCAGGCGCGGCGGGCCAGTTGACGAGACGGCGGTTCAAGAACGCGAGTTGTTCGGCGGGCGTCATCTTGTTCAGCTGCTTGCTGGTGGTGCGGCGCCAGCGGCGGGACTCCGCCACCGCGTCAAAGGTCTTTTTCTTGGTCGTGGCCATGGATAAGGAAGGTTGGCGCTACAATGCGCACAGGTCGGTAACCTTGCAACACATTCACCGCATTAAAACCGGATTCCCGGCGCACGTTGGCGAGGTGCTTAAAGTTCCAGCTCACGAGGTAGTCGAGCCGTGCCACGGAGCAGACCGCGACATGCCGGGCGTCGTCGGTAAAATTAACGGGCACCACCTTTTGCTCGAGGTAATGGCCCGCCAGTTCCAGCGCCTCAGCCGTCATCGGCAGCATGTCGGCCGGGGCGAAGGTCGCGCGCATGAGCGTCCGCACCTGCTCCGGCGCGCGGGCGATCTCCTGATCGACGAGCACGGAAGAGACGAACCGGAAGCGGCCCGCCTCCATCAGCCGCCAGAGGGCGCGTGTGTCGGCCATGAATTCGGCGTCGAAGTAGCCGCCGATCACCGAGGTATCGAGATAGAGCGAGAGCGCGTGCATCGGGAAATTTATGACGTGGTGGTTGGTGTTGGTCGAGGCGCAAGTCGAGCTGGGGTCACGTCCATCTACCCGCCCCTGAACGGCGCGCCCAGCGAGTGCAAAATCTCGACGGCTGGGTGCGCCGTTTTCAGCCGAAGCCGATCGGGCGATCTTATCCCGCCGCGTGCTCCAGCACGGCGTCGACCTGGTCGCGACTGACGCCCTCGAACCACACCAGAAAATCATCCACCTTGGCGCCGGCTTCGAGATTCTCGAACAAGGCCCGAACCGGCACCCGCGTGCCGCGAAACACCCAAGCCCCGCTCACTTTATCGGGTGAACGCTCCACCGCCGGGCAATTTTTCCAATCGAGCATGGGTTTACGGATAACCCGCCACACCGTTGTCGCAAGGCCGAAAACCCACTGGCCACCTCTCGGGCTTGTCCGCTCCCCCCAAGGATGATGAAACGATCCGGTTGCTTGATCCAATATTCAGCAGTGCAACGGACCAATTTAACCACGGATTTCCCGGATCTCCACGGATCGGCCGTCGCCAAGGCTATGGCTGACAGGTACAGAAAAAATCAGGCAGAAAATCCGGATCAATTCGATTCACCTGCTGGGTGAAAGTCAGGAAATCTGTATTCGATTTATAATCCGTGAGCATTCGTGAAATCCGCGGTTTCAACTTCGGTTTTTAGGTTGATCTGGAGAAAGGCGACATCCGCGTCGCCGCCTACTGGACCAAGCTGCTGCCCCGCGCCGCTCTGGCCAAGAAGCTCCACCAAACCGTCCACCACGCCCGGCTCGCACTGGCTCAGACCAAGCCCTGATGTGTTTCGGCTATAGATTATAGATCGTTCTCACTGGATCAGCTTCAAATGGCAAAGCCTCAGCCCATTCAGCGACTCTTGGCATCTTCGGCCTTGAAACTGCGGCCAATCTGGTCGTTATTCCAAACAGTCATCACGGGCCAGAATCAAAGAACCTCCTCCATGTCAGACCGACTTAATCATGCAGACCGCGCAAAAAACTCGCGGAATGGCAAATTCAAGCACACCGCGAAGCCTGCCAGCTTCAAGACGGTGCTGCGTGCCTACGGCTTGACTGAGCGTTCGTATGGGAAAGTGCGTTCCTTTGTCCTGAGCCATGTCGACAAAGAACCGGCCCACGCCAAGTAAACGGAGATTGCCGGGCATCACCCCCGAACAGGTATTCCTGAACGTTCCGTACAGCCCGTCCTATGAGCGGACATTGCTGGCTTTGACCGCGGCGCTGGTTGCTGTCGGCCGGGTTCCTCGCCTCACGTTCCAACTTCCCGACGGCGGACAAGGCCGTTTGCAACGGATCTTCGCCCTGCTCCGTTCCTGCCGGGTGTCGATTCATGATCTGAGTGCAGTGGGCCTGCCCGTTCGTTTTAATATGCCGTTCGAGTTGGGCTTGGCCTGCGCCCTGAAGGAGCAGACCGCGCGGCACGATTTCATGCTATTGGACCGCCGCGCCCACCGCCTCGACCGGCACCTGAGCGACCTGAAAGGTGTGGACGCCAAAATCCATCACGGCACGGTGCGAGGCGCCATCTGCGCCATCCTGGAATCATTGGACAAACCGGAGGGCAATCCCACCGCCACAGAAGTGGTGAAACTCTATCGACGGATGCGGCGCTATCTGCCCCTGCTGAAAAAGCGACACGGCAACCGCGGTCTCTTCAGCGCCCGGGTTTATGGCGAGTTGGTGGCTCTCGGATTCGAAACCGCCCGGGCCATGCGACTCTGAGCCGGAACGAAGCCGTTAACTTGGGTGGAACGCGGCCTCTGGACGGAATGGCGCTTAAGTAATCCCAAGGACTTTCTTGCCGAGGCGTTTACGCCGAGGGGCACCGGGCACGGTCGTGAACAAAACCGCGCGGCTTAATTGCTGCATTGCTTTCAGCGTCGCTTGCACGGTGCGCCAGTTCGTG
>JANYCF010000014.1 GCA_025360455.1 Opitutaceae bacterium
CAAACAAACTTAAGCGCCATTCGCCTCCGGACGGGTTTCTTTAACTGGATATTGTTCAATCCCGTCCGGAGGCCGGGTTCCACCTTTCAATCTACTCATGCTAAAATGAAATACAGTAAGCCAACTCACCTCACGCCACCGCCGAAATGTGACTGAGCCTCAGCCAGGCGAGCAGACACCTGGCCTGATTCATCAAGCCTTCCAGATTGCTGGGTTTGACCAGATAGGAGTTGGCCCCCAGATCGTAGCACCGCCTGATATCTTCGGGCTGACTCGAGGCACTCAGGACGTAGACGTGCAGTCTTTTCAAATTGGGCTGCTGCCGCAGCCACGCCAGCACATCGAAGCCATTCTTTCGCGGCATGTTCAGATCGAGCAGCATTGCCGTGGGAAACGGATACCGGGTGCGATCAGCAAAAACGCCTTCACCACTCAGATAAGCGATCGCCTCCACGCCGTCGCGCGCAAACTGGAGCGGCTGCACGAGTCCGGCGCGCTCAAAGACGGTGCTCACGAGCGTCGCGGCACAATCGTCATCATCGACAACCAAAATGGTGGGATTTTGTATGATCATAAAATTAAATGGTGTGGCTGGGCTACGGGGTGAGCGCCACCGGCGGGGCCTTGGGCAGTTCGATCCAGAACCGGCTGCCTTCGCCGGGCGCGGACACGAGGCCCACCGTCCCGCCCATCCGCTCCACCCCTTTCTGCACGATCGCGAGTCCGATGCCCGTGCCGATATATGAGGTGGTATGCAGCCGCTGGAAAACCTGAAAGATCCGCTCGTGAAATTCTGCGGATATGCCGATGCCATTGTCTTCCACCCAAATTCGCACGATCTCACCCGGCCGCTCTTCCGTCCGCAGCCGCACCTTCGGTTCCTTGCCGGCGACGAACTTCAGGGCGTTGCCAATCAGATTCTCCAGCACCTGGCGCAACGTCGTCGCATGGGCGACAACGGCGGGCCACGGTGAATTGCTGTCGATCGTGGCTTCGCTTTCGACAATCGCCGTTTCGCAGCCGGACAACGCGCTCTGCACGATGGTCTCCAGCGCCACCGGTTCCAACTGGATTTTCTGCTGGCTGATCTGGCTGAACGCGAGGAGGTCGTTGAGCAGACGACCCATCATCTGCGCCGCCGTGTTGATGTAGTGCGCGTAATCCCGGCCCTGCTTGTCCAATTTCGCCGCATGGTCCTGCACCAGGAGCTGGGCAAAGCCCTGCATGCTGCGGAGCGGCGCCCGCAGATCGCGGGCGATGGAAGCCACAAAAGTTTCCAGCTGCTGATTGCTGAGCCGGAGTTCATGCGTGCGGCGGTTGACCACGGTCTCCAGTTCCGCCGTGTGCAGCGACAACTTCAAATCGGCGTCACGCAACGCCCGTTCGGAATTTTTCCGGGCCGTGATATCGCGGACGTTGCACTGGATGACTGCCCGGTCCCCTTCCTGGTAAAGGTTGCTGACAAACTCCACATCGACCCGTCGGCCATCCTTGGTCGCCAGCGGCAAATCTTCGTAACGGATACGACCGTTGGCGAGGAGCTCGCGAAACGCGGCCTGGCTGGCGGCCTCGTCCTTGAGCAGACCGATTTCAAACAGTTCCTTGCCGATAAACTCTTCCCGCGTGTAACCCAGAAACTCCACCAGGAAAGGATTCACGTCGATGATCCGGCGGGTCGCCGGATCAAGCATGAGAATGCCGTCACGCGCAGCCTCGAAGAGACGTCGGTAGCGCAGCTCGGAAGCAGGGAGCGCGTCCGTGATCATCGGTTTTTTCTTTCGGCAGAGTAAGAATTCACCGGCCGATCCTACGCCTATCACGGATAATCTGACATTGGGTATCCACCCCATCGCATATGAAACCCATCAGGCCGCGTCGTTTGACGTCTCCCCCTCGCGCACATAAAAATGACTGAGCTTCAACCAGGCGAGCAGGCCTTGGGTCAGGGTCGTCAATTCATCCAATGTACCGGGTTTGACCAGATAGGAGCTGGCCCCGAGATCATAGGCCCGCTGGATATCGTCGGTCTGGCTCGACGCGCTCAGAATATAAACGAGCAGCCGCCTGAGCTCGGGCTGTTGCCGAATCCAAGCCAGCACCTCAAAGCCGTTTTTCCGCGGCATGTTCAGATCGAGCAGGACCACGGTGGGCAACGGAAACTTCGTCCTATCATCGTAGTCACCGGCTCCTTTCAGATAGGCGATCACCTCCTCCCCGTTGCGGGCGAGCTGGAGCGGCGCCACAAATCCGGCACGCGCAAAAACGATGCGCATCAGCGTCGCATCATCTTCGCTGTCGTCCACCAGCAGGACAATGGGATCTTCAACCAGCATGGGGCTCTCCTCTCTCGGTAGACATGGCTTGGGGCAGTTCGATCCAGAACCGGCTGCCCTGCCCGAGCGTCGATTCCACCCCGACCTGGCCGCCCATGCGTTCGATGCCTTTTTGGACAATGGCCAAGCCGGCCCCGGTGCCCGGATATTTTCCGCGGTCCAAACGGATAAAAAGCCGGAAGATTTGTTGCTGATAGTCGGGCGCGATGCCCAGACCATTGTCCTCCACCCAAACCCGGATCGACCCGGCCCGCTCCTCCGCCCGCAGCCCCACCAGCGGCACCACCCCCGGCCGGACAAATTTCAAGGCATTGCCCGCCAGATGGTGGAGCACCTGGATCAGCGTGGGCTCGTGCGCCCTCACCTCCGGCCACGAGCCGGAGCACTCCACGCACGCGTTGATTTCATCGATTTCCTTTTGCAAACGCGAAAGCACGGACCCGACGACCTTTTCCAGACTCACCGTCGTCAGCTCGATGCGTTGCTGGCTGGTGCGGGTGTAGGCGAGCAGGTCGCTCAACAAGGCGTCCATGAACTGCGCGGATTGGTCGATCCGATGGGCATAATCCTGCCCGGCTTCGCTCAAGGCCGTGCTGGCTTCATCGACCAACATCGCGGAAAATCCCTGCATGGCTCGCAGCGGCGCCCGCAAGTCATGCGCCATCGAATAGACAATCGCTTCCAGCTGCTGGTTGCTCGCGGTCAGTTCAGCGGTGCGCAGAGTCACCAAGCCTTCGAGCTGTCCGGCGTATTCCGCCAGGCGGGTGCGCGCCTCACGCAACGCCTCCTCCGCTTTCTTGCTTTCGGTGATATCGGTAAAATTCTCCAGAATGGCCGCGACATTGCCCTGCTTGTCCCGGTCTACCACCTTGCGGGCCAGCACCGTGACCCGCTGACCGTCGCGTTTGGTATGCGTGATTTCCCCGGACCAGCGGTCCTGGTAAATCGCCTCTCTCATTTGTTCGCTCGGTAAAGAATAGCGGGTTTTCAGCAGCTCATCACTGACTTTTCCCAGCGCCTCCTCGGGCGCCCAGCCGTAAAGTTTTTCTGCGCCCTGATTCCAGTATTGGATTTTGTGCTCACAATCGAGGACGACAATGGCGTCAGTGCTCAGGTCGAGCAGCCGGGCTTTTTCGGAAAGTAGTTGCTGCATCTTCGTCCGCTCGGCGATTTCCACGCGGAGCAACGCGTTCAACTTGTCGCCCGCTGCCGTGAGTTCATGCTGGTGCACCGAACCGAGCACCAACGCCTCGTTCATGGCGATGGTGTGCTTCAGGCTTTCGGTGGCCACGGTCACTTGGATCATGACGCCGACCGGCTGATCCTGCTCCATGACAGGCCACATCGTGTAAGTCCAGAAAAGCGCGGGACGTTCAAAGGGCTGCTCTGCCGTATGGCTTTCGGGTTGGCCCGTGCGGTAAACGCGGTCGAGCAGGTCCCCCGGTGCGCCCTGCTCCTGTAGCAGGGAGTAGAACGGTTTTCCGATGAACTCTTCCCTCGTTCGGTTCAGCAGGCGGCAAAAGGCGGCATTGACCTGGCAAACGATGTGGCGGGCCCCCTCCACTATGGCCATCGGCAAGGGCGCATGCTCAACGATCGACAGACGGAGGCCCGGTTGGCTGGCGGGCGGGGGTGCAGTAAATAATAATACTTTGGAAGCCATTGGTCAGCACTTTAAAAAAAATTATCAGCGAGTCCGCGCCCGCTGGTCGGAAGCTGATCGATGATGATCCGGTCCGACGCGCTGGCGGTTCTTTTGCGCAACGCGCGCCGGTTCGGCTTATCCGGTTTTTTCATTTTTTTCCGTGAGCAAAATTTGTTCATGGGAGGAGGCTTCCGACCAGACCTCGTCCAGCTGGCGAAACGTCAGATCTTCCCCGATGAAAACGGCGAGCAGACCGAGCAATTCGGCGATCAAAACCACGCTGCCCTCGGCAAACTCCTTCCGAGGAACTTGCCCCTCAAGTTCGTCCAACCCTTCCAGCGAGCCATTCGCATTGACCTGCATCAGATGCGGCCAAGCACTCTTCGCGTTGGTCAGCACCACCGCGCGCGAAAGCAGCGCACGAAAACCGGCCGTGCCCATGCGTGACGCCAGAAACGGACGCAGCTTTTCACAGACGAGAAAGGCGGACGGCCTTTTTGTCTCGTAGGCACCCAGCTCCCTCGTCTCATAAATAATGAGCCGCCGGGCGAGATTCTGAATGGGGGGAGTGATTCGACTCATGGAGAAATCCACTTACGGGGCGAAGGGCCCAGAAAGTTCCTTGTTATTGTCTGCACGATCCTCCGGGATCATCCGATGCGGACAGGGTTGAGGTGGTTTTTGCACCCCGTGAATGTACGCCGCCGGTGCTCTCGCAATCTATGGGGTATTACCCGATTCCCGGAACTTATCCAGACCGTTGCTTACGTGGGGATCGATCAGTCCCCTCAATTACGAAATGCCCTGAGACTACCCGGTCGAGTTCGTCGTGCGTACACCACTCATGACGCATTCCTCAATCCCACAGACACAGCGGCCTGGCTGGGGCTACGCCATCCCGTAACCATGGCTCGGAGTAGCGGCAGGCGTCCCTGCCTGCCGAGGAGAAGGCGAGCCGGCGCTTCGAGGTTGCTCTGTGCCGGCAGGCAAGGACCAGCCTGCGCGCAATACGGCGCGGCCAGCGCCTGCCGCTACGCCGAAATGCTCAAGGGCTCCGCCGGAAGCGGAGTTCGGTTTGCAGGCGCTCCACTTCCCGCCATAGCTCACAAATCAGCGGCAGCGCCTGCAAATTCACCCCGTGATGCCGGCGGCAATGCTCGATGCGACGAATCTCGTACAGCGCGTTGTCGTCGAAGGTCGGTTCACCCTCGACCCGTTGGGGTCCGAGCAGACCGAGCCGGCAATAATGCCGGAGCATTTCGGGATGCAAACCGGCAAGGTGGGCGGCGGTTTCGAGGGAATAGAGCGCGGGAGATTCCTCGGGCACACCCATGAGCGTCACCACCGGATTAACGTAGAAGACAAAATTTGTCATGATGCTTTCCTCGGGTTGAAGGTCGATGCCTGCGCCAGCTTTTCCCAGAGAGTACGTTCTTCGGTCGTGACCGCAGACGGCACCTGGAGTTGCACCGTCGCATAAAGATCTCCGCGACTCCCGTCTTCGCGGGGCAGGCCCTGCCCGCTCACCCGCAGCTGCGTGCCCGCGCTCGTGCCAGGTGCTACGCGCAGGGTGATGTCATGCGCGAGCGTCGGGATTTTTGTCTTCACGCCGAGCACTGCTTCCCACGGGGCAAGTTCGAGGTCGCAATAAATATCATCCCCTTGCACGCGCAGATCAGGATGGCGCGCAAAACGCACCCGCAAATACAGATCGCCCGCCGGGGCCCCGCCGTGTCCCGGTCCGCCCTGTCCGGCAAGACGGATGCGGTGGCCCTCCCGCATGCCGGGCGGAATCCGCACCTGATAAGTATTCGTGCGCTCGGCCGCTCCGTCCATGCCCGGACGACGCAAAGTGACTTTGCGCGAGGAACCGCTCAGAACTTCCTCCAAGGTCACGAGCAGATCGGCCTCGATGTCGCGGCCGGGATGAACGAACTCACGCTCTCCCCTTCCCCCGCCCGCAGCGCCACGGGCAGACGCGAAGCCGCCTTGGCGATCGCTGAAAAATGATTCGAAAAAATCACTGAAGCCCGTGCCGCCAAATTCGAAGTCGGGCTCACCAGTTGGTGACTGCGCTCGTCCACGTTGGTTGCCGCTTGGCGCAGCAGGACCTCCCCCATTCTGCCAATCAGGCCCCAGCTCGTCGTATTTCTTTTTCTTTTCCGGGTCGCTCAGCACCTCATAGGCTTCGTTGATCTCCTTGAACTTCGCCTCTCCTGTAACCTTGTTTTTGGCCACGTCGGGATGATGAATCCGCGCGAGTTTGCGGAAAGCCAGTTTGATTTCTTCCGCCGTGGCGGTGCGGGCCACGCCCAGCGTTTCGTAGTAATCCTGAAATTTTACGGGCATGAGGTCGCGGTGCCGGGGTTAAATCACCCGCAACACAATTTTGCCACGCGTGTGACCGCGTTCACCCTGTTGCTGGCCACGGGCCGCATCAGCGAGCGGCAAAATGGTTTCCACAATCACTTTGATTTTTTCGGTTTCAACCAGCTGGGCGAGCTCGGCCAGTTGCGCCGCGTGGGGTTGGGTAAACACAAACGCTGCGCGCGCCCCGTATGCCGCCGCGATCTCGGGCGAGGGTGGAGCGACGATCGAAACCAAGATGCCGCCACGCTTCAGCACCTTCCACGAGCGCAGCTGGATTTCACCGCCCATCGTGTCGAGCACCACATCCACCGGCTGCACCACCTCTTCAAATCGCACGGTCTGGTACGCGACCACCTGATCAACCCCGAGTTCGCGCAGGAAGTCATGATTTTTGTCCGACGCGGTGCCGATGATTTGGGCCCCCTTCCACTTGGCCAATTGCACCGCCAAGTGCCCGACCCCTCCGGCAGCTCCGTGAATGAGGACCCGCTGGCCGGTCGTCAGTCCGCCCGCATCGAAGAGAGTCTGCCAAGCCGTCAACCCGGCCAACGGCAACGCGGCCGAGCGAACATGGTCGAGATTTTTTGGTTTCAGCGCCACCTCGTTTTCCCGGATGACGATATACTCGGCATAGGCACCGTTACGGGCAATATCGGGACGGCTGAACACTTCATCGCCCACCTTCAGCCGGGTGACACCCGGGCCAATGGCTTCCACGACCCCCGACACATCCCACCCCAGCACGAGCGGAAGCGTGTGCTTGATCATATCCTTGAGGTGACCTTCGCGGATTTTCCAATCCACCGGATTGATGCCGGCGGCGTGAACCCGCACCAATACTTCACCGACGCCCGCTTGCGGCTGCGGCGCATCCTCGTAAACCAGCACATCCGGTCCGCCGTAGGAATAGATACTCACCGCCTTCATTGTTCTCATGACTGGAGTCCCGTGGGAGCGGCAAGAATTCCAGGCGTTTTTTTAAACACCCTGCGTTCAGCGAGCCGATTGTCTTTCAGCGTGGTGGAAGCGGAACGGGCCAAGGCATCGATGGCGCCAAGGTTTTTATTCGGTTCCGCTTCCACCTCTCCCCAGCGGCTCAGCAGAGCATGAACCTCGTGCCCTGGCAGTGGGTGAGCCAGCGGCTGCTGAACAATGGGTGGGGCAGCGCGCTCAGGCGTACCCGTGAGTGGCGGAATCGAATTCATCGGAGGGAGAAAAATCTGGTTCGCTGAAATGCGGAGTGGTCTGGCGCGTTGACCGGGGCTCTGGCCCGACGGAATCAAGATGCGCTTAAAGTTCAGATCCGCCTATGGGGTTTAACCCGGTTGAAATCACCATCCGTGTTTTTGACTGACTGAAAGGTCAGGCGCGTCGTCCCCGCAGAGTCGCCTGCCGCTACGCCAATTTAATGCAAGGCTGACTAGCCTTGTCTGAACTTACGGCAATAGGACCGGTATCGTGGGGATGATACCCGTGACTGCGTTGCGGTGATCGCCAAAAAAACGGTAGGTAGATCAGCAAATAGCCCGTTGCCGCAATGAGGAGAAGAAGCAAAAAAATGAAGTCATTCATGGGAGGAAGGAGGAAGATGGATTTTATCCTGATAGTGTGGATGCCGGGATAGCGTGCGCCGGCGGTTACGACAGTGGGATGCGCATGTGAGCCTATGACCTGACATCCGTTGGGTCTGTTCCGTTGCCGCTAGGGTAGCGCGCAAAAACCTCCCCATCTGCGCGTTGTCGAGCGACTGCGCAAAAGCGCGAGTCAGACCGAATCCCGCCATTTCATAATGTTCGATAGGTGTCATATTTCCGGACAACAAGATACGGCCAAAACGCCGCGCACGCTATGGGGTGAAACACTAAGAGGGCGTCTAAAAAGGTAGGGCGTGACCGCTGGACGCGCCGTTGTGTGTGTGCTCACTGGTAACTCGCGGCGGGCCCAGCGGTCGCGGACGATTATTCGTCCAGCCAATGGGATACGCGGTTTCATCGGGTATGCATGACACGCGGTTGACAAACCAACCAAAGTCATGAGCCAACAACCCATCGTCCTTACCAACGGACAACACGAAATCAAAATCTACACGGTCCAGAATCGGGGCCGTTCGGTCTATCAACTCTCTTATTACGAGGGAGGTCATCGGGAAAGAAAAACGTTCGGCAAGCTGGCGGTTGCACGCCGCGAAGCCAAGCTCGTTCTCGGACGTCTGGCAGTGAACGGGCACGATGCGGCAGAACTTTCCACGGCGGACATGGAGAGCTATGTCGTCGGCAAGAAGCATGTCGCCGCCACTGGCCTGCCGCTCCATGTCTGCGCGGAAATCTTCTCCCAAGCCCACGCGAAGCTTGCCGGTCGCTCGGCGTCGATCATGGACGTGGTGAACTTCTATCTTGAATTCCACCGGGACCAAGGGGCGGGCAAGAACTTCGTTTCACTGGCGGCAGACTTCGCGACGGGCCGCGAAGCCATGGGTGTAACCGGCGACCACCTCGCAAACATCAAGCGCCAACTGCGCCGTCTCGCCGAGGCCCATTCCGGTCGGGCGCTGGCGCTTTATCGCACGCCTGATCTCGACAAGTGGCTGGGTGGTCAAAACTGGAAGCCGGTAAGCAAAAACGACGCACGGAAAGTTCTCATTGCCTTCGGCAATTGGGCGAAAGCCAACGGCTATTTGCCAACCGACCGTCCGACCGAATTTGATGGCATGGTCGTTTACAAGGAAGCCTCGACGAAGGTCGCGATCTACTCGGCGGCCGATCTGCGGGTAATTCTCGACACCATGCAGACCAAACGGCCCGACCTCCTGCCGTGGGCAGCATGCGCGGCCTTTCTCGGGGCGCGGGTCTCGGAACTCACCCATTTGCATTGGGAGAACATCAACTTCGAACGAGGCTTTGTCGAAGTGGCCTCGAAAAAAGTACGGACCAAGGCGCGCCGACTCGTGCCGCTGAATGATGCCCTTCGGGCCTGGCTGCTGCCCTGCAAGAAGGACAAGGGGCCTATCACGAAATGGCCTGATTCCCGCGCCATTTTCGGTCGCGTAATGGCGGATACTGAAGTCGAACTCAAGGACAACGGTTTCCGGCATTCCTACATCACTTACCGGGTTGCCCAGATAAACGACACGGCGCGTGTCGCTTTGGAATGCGGCAATTCCCCGGAGGTCATTTTCGCGCATTATCGTGAACTGGTCGGACCCGATGAAGCCGCCGCTTGGTTCGCTACCATGCCTCCCGCCAAGGCTCCGACACTGCCGGCGGTTCCAGCAAAAGTGACTCCGCCAACGGTGGAACCGGTAGCGGCCTGAGCCCGCCCACGCTTGACCGGGAGAGTGGTGTATTATGGAAACACTAACACCGCTCTCCTCTGCGCTGGAAAACCTTTGGACGATCAACCAAGTCGCGGCCTATTTCGGCTGCACCGTGCGTCATGTGCATAACCTACTCCGTGCCGGCTTGCCGCATCTCTACCTCGGGCGTCTACTCCGATTCGACCCCGGCGAGGTGCGCGGCTACCTGCTCAAGCATCGCTGCATTCGCGCGGCGTAGGCCGTTGAAAAGAATGGATTAGCGCGGTGCGGTCACGCTGTATCTAGGAAACGACTGAACTGGCTGGTGTGGGACGACTGAATTATCCCTTATCATGAAAACAATAATCATAGTTTATGCACTGAGTCGGCAATCTTCGGGAAGAACCGCCCCCGTCAACTCTTCTGACATGAATTATTCACTTTATGTGAGTAAACTGAAGTCGTCGCTACCGTCAGGAAGAATCCAATATTCGAAAACAAGCTGGTTAATATCTGGGTGATTGTTGATTTGGATAATCTTCAAAGCCGCATAGCGGCCACACTGATTTTCGACGATGACGATTTGGTTAATTTGGGGAGTTCTAGTTCTGGACGTGAAATCGAGTAAACTTGCATCCGTGATGTTTTTGAGCGCTACGGCTAAAGGTGCAATTGCGATGCTTACGTTTCCATCATTATAGCAGTGAATGCTTGTTGAACCCGCTGCCGACCACTTGGTCAAGAATTCAGAATCCCCTTCTCCGATGCGGTAATGCCCATCGTGATTCGAATAGTTGAATGATACTTTGCCTTGAAGGTGGGGATTGCGGGGATATTGGG
>JANYCF010000134.1 GCA_025360455.1 Opitutaceae bacterium
ATTCGAAACTGCTGCCACCCGTAGGTGTCTGGACCGTGTCTCAGTTCCAGTGTGGCTGATCATCCTCTCAGATCAGCTACCCGTCTTAGCCTTGGTGAGCCGTTACCTCGCCAACTAGCTGATAGGCCGCGAACTCCTCTATTAGCGACAGGCCTTGCGGTCCCTGTCTTTAGTGTGTTTTTCATGAGAAAAACAACCACATGCGGTATTAATCCGACTTTCGTCGAGCTATTCCACACTAAAAGGTAGATTGTTCACGTGTTACGCACCCGTTCGCCACTGCTTTTTAAATGTATTGCTACACTTGAAAAACCGTTCGACTTGCATGTCTTAACCACGCCGCCAGCGTTCATTCTGAGCCAGGATCAAACTCTCCGAAAAAGAGAGTCATGAAACTAGTGATTCATGAACTACTAAAAGACATAAGTTTTCAGGCCTATGTCAGTTTCGACACAGATTTTAAGGCCTGTGTCATTTGGAATATAATTTGATTGGGGGTCCCAATCAATCGCACAAAGTAAATTTCAAAGAACCGCTCCCAATAAGGGAAAGAGCTCCAAGGAGACATTTTGAATTATCTCCGTCAATACTTTTCTTAGGTTTATTTAAGGAAGTTTTGAAAAGGAACATCGGTTTTTTAAGCCGCCCTCTTTGCTCGACTTCCTTTTAAAGTGAAAGGTTTCGCTGAAGGGATGGCGAACATGCAAGCGGAGGATTCTGAATCAAGATCTTTCTCAGAAATCCATTAATATAAATATAAATCAATAATCAACAGCGAGATACATCTCACATAATTCGCATGTCTCAAGAAATCCCATTCAGCCAAATATCATATTCTTAAAAAAATCCACATCTGATTAAATGTATCTGTAATTTAGATACAATAAAGACATCCAAGATGTGCTCCGAACAAAAATGCGATTTTTGAATCCGCAAAATCACGGATTTTCTGGATATGATTGTCGGCCCGCCGAAAACCACCAACTGTACACAATAAAGTGTCTATTCTTGCTTCACTCTATCGCGGCAGGCTCGCGCCCTCACCCACAGGCTACCTCCACCTTGGCCATGCTCGTACTTTTTGGACAGCCCAAGAACGGGCAAAGGCACCCGGCGGTTACTTGATTTTACGTAATGATGACCTCGATTCTGCCCGTACTCGCCCAGAATATGTTTCTGCGATGCTTGAAGATTTAAAATGGCTCGGGTTAAACTGGAGAGAGGGTCCGAATATTGGCGGGCCATATGCTCCTTATAATCAAAGCGATCGAAAAAACATACACCGCGCATACTTTCATCAATTGCATGCCGCTGGCCTCATTTATCCCTGCTCCTGTTCGCGTAAGGATGTATCAACCGCCATCTCGGCACCGCATGAAGCACTCCCTGCTCATCTGCCCCCCCCTGAACCACCCTATCCCGGCACCTGTAGACCAATTAATCTACCTCCAGAGGAACGCGCCCGTCGCGCCACTTTACCTAGGGAAAACCACAACTGGCGCCTCCACGTCCCAGAGGGCGAGACACTGAGCTTCTCCGATGGCTATTTCGGCGAACAGCACGCCGTAACCGGTCGCGATCTAAGTGATTTTCTCGTCTGGCGCAAAGATGATCAACCAAGTTACCAGCTCGCCTGCACCATAGACGATGCGACCATGCAGATTACCGAAGTTGTACGAGGGGCAGATCTGTTACTCTCAACGTTTCGGCAGCTTTTATTGTATCGAGCCCTGAGGTGGACAGCACCGGCTTTCTATCATTGTCCACTCATGCTGAATAAATTCGGCATCCGTCTGGCCAAGCGCTATGATTCACTTTCGATTCGAACCATGCGCTCACAAGGCCTCACGCCCGAGCAAGTCCGTGCGGCATGGGATCAATAGGCCTAGTTTTTTAGCAGCGGATTATGCCAATCCGCCGGCAGGATAGCTGACGTTCCGAGGATATAGTTGCGATAATAGAGCCAAAAAATAAAAGCACCCAATCCCGTCAAAAACAGCACCTCTCCCATTCCTCCACCGGCGGAACGGCTGGTTTTTCGTAACGCCTGTACGACCCAGATAAGCCCCGGCGCGACGGCGAAGGTGACGAGAGATGCCCCGAAAAGCACCATGCCCATGATAAAAAAAGTACGCAGCAATCCATCATGAATCAGCTTCGCCTTGTACGAAATGATCTCATTGCCCAGATTAAGCAGCAACAAGCAGCATGGCAGCACATAATAGCGTTCGAGTGTAGCAGAGATTCTCATTGAGGAATCATGATGCGTTTAGTTCGCCACTTGCCAAAACCCAAATTCTGCATTCCCCCCTAATTTGCCCCATGGCCATCTACGTCTACGAAACAATTCCTCAAACCCCGTCCGAAACCCCGCGTCGCTTCGAATTTCAACAAAGCATGAAGGACGCCCCTCTTACCTACCACCCCAAGACAGGAGAGGCTGTGAAACGAATCATCTCCGGTGGTTATGGAATATTGAGTACTGGTGGGAAAAACAAAACGACTGCCGGGGCTACGCCGGCTCCTTGCGCCGCGGGTTGCGCCTGTCATAGCGGTCCTCGTTTACCGCAGCTCTGAAAATCTTTTATGTCCAACACCGTTCCCTCAGCCTACGCCAATCCCACAGCCCCCAAGGGCAACGCGATCAACTACAGTGTGCCTGATCTCACCCGGCACCCACCCCGCAGTCCGCGCGCGTGACTCGGCGGCTACGTCCACCTGCCTCGCCTAATCGATAAGGCTCGAGCCGTAGTGGCCGGCACCAATGGCGATTTTCACTACAATTGTCCGCTCGATCAGCGCTTCCTCGCGTTCACCGGGATTATTCCGGAGGCCTTGTTTACCGAAATCAAAGGAGGAAAGAGTGACAGCGAAATATTGACCTTCGTCACAACGCACCTTCAGCCCAACCGGCACGCTTCAGAAATCGCGGCATGGTCAACTTGGTTTGAGCAACTCACCGCCTCGTCACCCGACGCCCGTGCCTTCTTCAACGACGTGCTGCGAAAAAACGCTGCACACCGCGACGATATTGTCACCTGGTTCGATTGGCTGGAACTAGACGATTACGTGACCTTCGGCGGAAACCCGTAACGCGTTTCATGGAGAGTCCCCTGTAGGCGAAGGCGCAGCGCGCCTATCGTCTCTGGGGCTGGTGTCACCCGCGGAATCTAGAGCTCAGTATATTTATCGGCCCGCCCCTTGGCTTTCTCCACCGGATATTTCGCGGCGTTCTTCGCCAGTTTGGTCTCGATCGCTTTCGCCAGATCGATGCCACCGATATTGGCGAATTCGAGCGCGTAAATTACCACATCAGCAATCTCATCCTCGATCGCGCTCCGTTTCTTCGCGTCGCGTAATATTTCGCCAGAGGTTTTGGATTCAGCCCACAAAAAATGCTCCATAAGCTCTCCCGCTTCGGCGGCGAGCGCCATGCTGAGGTTTTTCAGTGAATGAAATTGCTCCCAATCCCGCTCGCGCGCGAACGCCAGCACACGTGCGCGTATCTCTCCCACCGTTGTTCTATCATCTTGCATCGATTTCATCTCGGCAGCCTGCATCGATAACTGTGCCGGTGCAAGATTCACTGCAATGCGCCGGTTGGCACGGTTTTGGCTTAAGATATTCTTTGTGGAACCGATTTTATTATACATCGTCCCTCTGCTCAATCTTATGGCCACCGCCAATCCAGTTCATCGCCTCCTGCCCGCTTCTTTGTCCACGAAGGTAGTATCCGGCCTTGGCCAGCAGCCCAAGCTTCGACAGTGCCTCGCGACCATTTCGATTAACCCATCCACCTCTGCTGGCTACCTAGCCCGACGATAACCGGAAGGTAGACGTCCACCACGAGGAGACCTGCCGGCAAACAGTCCGACGATAAATAATTTCCGTTCATGCATACGATCATCCCATCCCACAGTCCCAGCGATCTTGACCTCGCCAAAGGCTTGCCGGCTTATCACCAGCCACACTTCGAGTGCACCGATCTCCCGCAGGCACTAAAAATGACCGTGCTCGTACCGGGAGTGGAAGCAAGCGGGATAGAAATCACCACCAGCGGCCCTGATCTCGTCATCACTGCGAGCAAGACGCATGTCGTACGGGTCAACTGGCAGAGCCTTCACCTCGAAGCCGTGCAGCACGACTATCAGCTTAAGTTTCGCCTCGGCTATGATTTCAATTTCGATGAACTGCTGGCTGATCTCAACGAAGGCGTACTGACCATCGTGGCGCCAAAGTGGATCGCCCACTCCGGCCGACACAAACCTCACGCCCAACTCGTCGCCTGAGCCAACAAGTTGACGCACCACTTTTCTCCCGCCTAGCAGGAGAATGGGGCAGAACAGAAAAAAGGCGGGCCGACTAGGGGTAGACGGCCCGCCTTTCCTTTTTCAAAATACTTTCCACCCCGGCGAATACCGGCACCGTGGTTTTTTGATCCCGCATTCCAGCGGGTGTTACGACGCTGTGAAAAATTCGAGATATTTCTTGGAACATTTGCGCTTGTTCCGAGCTCTGTACAATACTCAAGACCTCTAACCAACGCCAAGCCATGACGCCCTTTCCTCATTCGCCGAATTTGCAGCCGCCCGCGCTATATGCCCCGGCCAAGCCTGCACTGTCCCGCGATGTGCTCTGGGGACGCCCTCTTTTCAAGGCCCCGGCGCTACCCGTTCCGCGCGTCGAATACAGCACCCAGCTCTTCGCAACTCCCCACCTCGTCAAGCGGACCCCGCTCGCGAGCTGAGTCGGATTACTTTTCTGGCACCAGCCAGCGCACGCGCGTCATCGCTCCGGCTTCGAGCTTCAATCGCGCCACCAGTGCCGGCATTGCGGCACGAATCTCGGTTTCAATCTGCCACGGCGGATTTAAGATAAGCAACCCGCACCCTTTCATCCGAACTTCGGATGCATCACCCACGATTTGCAGCTCGGCCACCAGTGTTGGAGGCAGTCCCAGCGCCAGCAAATCCTGTTGAAACCACTCGCTCCGCGCCCGCTCGGTCAAAGGATACCACACCGCATAGACGCCGCTCGGAAACCGCTTCAACGCCTCCCGCAGTCCGCTCAGAATGTCGGCAAACTCCGTCGCACTCTCAAACGGGGGATCAATCAACACCAGTGCCCGCTTCTCCCGCGGTGGTAACATCGCCCGCAGCGCCGTATAACCGTCCATCAGATTCACCGAAACATTCGGCTGATTGGAAAAATCCAGATCAAGCGCCTCCGCATCGTCCTCCCGAAGTTCGCACAACGCCGCCCGGTCCTGCATCCGCAATTGCGCTTGGGCGATCCAGGGCGAACCCGGATAAAAGTTCAGCGCTAACTCCGGAGCCCCGAGCCGGGTGTTGTAAGCTCTCACCGCCGATAGATAATCAGCGAACAACGCCGGCGGATTATTCTCACCCCAAATCCGACCGATCCCCTCCGGCCACTCCGGCGGACGCTCCCGGCCATCCGGCAAGATCGTGGTCGTGCTCAGATCATAGCCCCCCCGACCCGCATGGGTATCGAGGTAGAAAAAACCCTTTTCCTTGCGCTGCATCGCCCGCATGAGCTGAAGCAGCAACACGTGCTTAAATACATCGGCAAAATTGCCCGCATGATAAAGGTGACGGTAGTTCATCCGCTCGCCACGCTTAAGCCACCGGCACTTTCACTACTGTTTTGCGGACGAGCTGGGACCGACCATCGACCTGCAACGTCGGCATGTGCCCATCCGTCGGAAAAAATATCGCCACCGCACCCGATCCCACCCGAATGCTCGAAGTCGCGGTCGTGTCGGCGTATTTAATAAAATCTTTTTCCGGCAGGTAAGGTTCGCTGATCGTCAGATGGCTGACATCGGATACCTCCATCGCTTCCACTCCCTCGACGACGACTTGTACGTCGATATATTTTTTATGTGATTCAAAAAATCCTTCGGAACGCGGCTTAGTGTAGTAAACCTGCTCGATGGCATAGGCTCCACCTTGCAGCTCAAATTTTTCCGATGCTCCCGCCGCCATGCCCTCGATCCGTAGCCGAGCGAGCGATCCGGGAGTCAGAATCTCCATCACATAATCAAAAGCCGTCACGAAACCTGCCGAGAGGGTAACTTGTTTTTTAACGAGGGGGATTTGACCAAAGAGCGCCATGCTCGGATATGGGCGATCCAATCAGCCCGAAGCAAGTCCACATCGCCTTTCTAGGGATTTCACCTCGTGTCCGCTGCTTTGCCCATAAGCCGCCTACGGCCGTTCCGTCGCAGCCATTATGGCTCCGACAGCAGCAATCTTTTCGCCGTTTCCCCACTTGATGAAAATCTGTTCCGTGTTCTCTCCGTCCTCACCACCCTCTCACTCACTGCCTTTTTCCATGGGACCGAAGCCAAAAAGGAAGAAGCCTGCGACAAAGGAGAAAACCTGCTGCGGCAAAGAGTACTCCTGCGATCACTGCCAGGCCGAGAAAGCCAAAGCAGAAAATGAAGTCCACCAGTAAGTGCTTTCAAATTCAAGTCCCACCGGCCCTTTCCGCTTCACGCGGAAAGGGCTTTTATTGGGAAAACAAGAAACTTAATTCTGCGCCAACCGCTCCGCCTGCCCAATCAGCCCCACGAATTCCGAGCGATAGCCACCGGCATCGTCCACGAGTCCCGCTTGCGCCCACTCCGTCACACTGGCAAATGTCGCCGTCCCCTTGTGCGGAGATTCGCGCAAAATCATCCCGAAAGCCGCGACCGACGCCGCAAATTTGAAATCCGCACTCGCCTGCTCGAACGTCCGACCCGTATCGCGCAACGCGAATTCCAGTTTATTGCTCACGTCGCCATCCGGCTCCTTATAACGCAGTTTGACAGTCAACAATTCGCCGCTGGCTGACGTTTTGAAGGCCTCGCTCTCCGTAGTCTGGTACTTCAACCCATCGACGCCTCCCTCCTGCCTCCACGCCGCTCCCGTCGGCACGACTTCATAGAGCGCCGTGACCGTGTGGCCCGCGCCGATCTCGCCCGCGTCGATCATGTCGTTATTAAAATCCTCCTTCCGCAGCATCCGATTCTCGTAGCCAATAAGCCGGTAAGCCTGCACTTGGGCGGAATTGAACTCGACCTGGATTTCCACATTTTTCGCTATCGTCACCAGCGTGCCGCCGCCCTGCGCGTTAAACAAATTCTTCGCCTCGCGCCCCTTCAGTCCGATCCGCACCAACCGGTGTTCCGCCATCCATGGCGCCGATGCCACCTCCATCGCAGCAGTGAACGGCACGTCCTTCGTCGTAGGGGCCGGATAGGCATAGGGGAAAAAATTAACCAGCTCCTCTATCCTCACGGCGGCCGGCGGCGGACGATGCCCATCTTGAATGAAGCGCCGCACGTTCGCATAGGCCGCCGTGTCCACCTTGACCGGGAATGTCGACACCGGTGCACTCTCAACCGTGAGGAACCCATTATCATTCTCGCCCGTTTTGAGTGCACCCACGGCCTCGGTATTTCCGTTCGACGCAGACAACAGACTGACTTCGAATGCAGTATCCCCATCGGCAGCAGTCGTACCTTTCGTACCATCCAGCGGAGCAAGCATACTCAAATCAACCTCCGTGTAGTGCACCTGTTTCGGTGCCACATAGCCCGTCTGCCAGATGATAAAGCCCAACGCGAAACACGCCGCCGCCACTCCGCTGATCGTGAAATAGAGATTGGGAAAGCGGAGCAACTTCCCCCACCCGCTCCGTAAGTTCTTCAGCTCATCCGCATGCAATGGCCCACCATCATGCTTCCGCCGATCCCGTCCGGGAATAATCGCTGCCTGCCCGAATATCGGCGCACTGATTTGCGGCACCGCCACTGGCAACGTCTCTCCCGCTAACGCCACCCCGATGTGGTGCGCCGTGCCGTTGATCTCGGTCACTAAGGCGCGCGCGTCGGCATCCTGCGCCAATCGCTGCTCAAATTCCGCACGTTCCGCCGGCTCCATCTCGCCCAAAGCGTAGGTGGTCAGTCGGGGATCGTCGGGTGAAATTTTCTCAAATGTACTCATGTGCTGTTCCTCGTTATTTAAAATTATTCGGCCTGCTCCGCCATCTCCCGGCGGAGACGCGTGACGGCAGTATGGATTAAAAAACCCACGTTGCTGACCGAGAGCGACGTGATGCGGCTGATTTCCTTGTAACTGAATCCACTCTGAAATTTCAGTCGGATAACTTCCTGCTGATTCGTGGGCAAGTGACCGATCAACTCAATCATCGCTGCCTGCGACTCCGCGTGCTCCAGCCCGGCACCGGGCCGGGGGTCGGAGGCGGTGAGGCGTTCGGCCTGTCCGGTTTCAAAAAGTTTCAAGCGCCCCTCCTTCCGGAAGACATCGAGCACCCGGTTGCGACAAACCGTATACAGCCACTCCGCCACGTGGCCATCAATCTGGGCCGGCGGTTGGGCCATAAGCCGCACAAAAGTATCCTGCACGACATCGCGCGCCTGATCAGCGTCCCCGTGGAGGAGCCGCGTCGCATAGCGCAGCAAAGGCGCCTGATGGCGCTCGACAGCCGTCTGGACGAAGGAGGAGCTTTCATACGTTGGGGATGGGGCGTTCACGTCGCTTGCCTTCATTTACGTACGACCGTGGGGTTTATTAGAAAAAAGACACGCCCAACTTCGCTCCGCCCCCACCCACCCCGGCCAATTCCAGTTTAAGCCACATCGTTTTTGTGCCGAAAACAGGCCATGTCGATCCGTGGCCTTGGTCTGGAGCGTAAAATCCTGTTGCTCGTCTTACTGCCCCTCTTTGGAGGAATAGCGGTAGGACTCCTCATGGTTTGGCGCGCCCACCTAGAACTCCAGGAAGTCCGCAACCTCAGCCAATTGGCGCAGCTCGTCTGGAAACTCGGCGACCTCGAAGCCCGACTCGATGCCGAGTCCACCAATTGGTACTTTTTTAAACCCACGTTCACCGCGACCGATAAAGAACGCCAAAGCGAACGAGTGAAACAGGATCAATGGCGCTTGGAAACCGATGCAGCCATCGAAGCCTACCGCCGGCAAAGGACGAGCATCGATCCCGCCAGCCTTTCTTCTTCCCTTCAAGCCGCTGTCAATACCGTCGACCAGCATATCGCCGGTTTGCCCGAACTCCGGAAGATCGTATACTCGCAAATAGACGAATCCTCCAGCGTTGGAATCATGGACCGCTACCGGACTTTCCGGGTGGATATCAACGTCGTCCTCCCCCTCCTTGTGGACGCCACCACCAATGACGTCATCACCCGCAAGCTGGTTGTCCTGCCCAAACTCATGCTCGCACGCAAATCCGCCTCCGACGCCGGTGGGATGATTTTTTATTACCACCAGTTACGTGCCAGCAAGAGCGACCGGAAATTTATCCCTACCGAAGCCCTCACTCTCAAATATGGCGCCGACACCGCTGAACTTTACTGGAAAGACGTCATCGCCCTTAGCCAAGGAGCCGTACGCGAACGCCTCCTCGCCGTCCACGAATCACCCGAGTGGAAACGCCTCATCGAACTCATGCGCGGCCACTCCCTCGCGGCCTTGAACGATACGGCCCCACCCATCCCTTCCGAATCTGGTTGGGGCCCTAGCTGGACATATCTCCAGGAAAATATTGGGGCCGAAATCAATTTCCTCCGCGAAGACTTCACGCAAACCTGCGCCAACGCCGAAAATTCCGTACGCGCCCGCCGCCTCTGGACCAGCGTGGGACTGATCATCAGTGTCGGTTTGGTCCTTTGGCTGACCCTCCGTCTCGGTCGCAGCATCAGCCGCCCCATCGCCCAAACCACCGAGCGCCTGCTCGAAGACGCCAGTCGCTCCGCCACCGACGCCGCCGTCGTCCGCGCCTCCTGCGGCACCGTCGCCGACGGCTCTTCGAACCAAGCCGCGTCCTTGGAAGAAACCAGTGCCACCTTGGAAGAAATTTCCAGCATGACCCGCAGCAATGCCGAGAACGCGCAACTCGCCCAGCGCTCCGCCAACGAAACCCGCACCGCCGTGGAACAAGGCTCTACCCAAATACAGGAACTCACCGAAGCCATGGCGGCGCTGCACAGTTCCAGTCACGATGTGACCCGCATCATCAAGACCATCGATGAAATCGCCTTTCAAACCAACATCCTCGCCCTAAACGCCGCCATCGAAGCCGCCCGCGCCGGTGAAGCCGGTGCCGGCTTTGCTGTCGTCGCCGAGGAAGTCCGCACCCTCGCGCAACGCAGTGCCCAAGCCGCCCGCGAAACCACCAGCAAGATCAACGCCGCCAGTACCCGTACGAACGCCAGCGCGAAAATCACCCAGCAAGTCGCGCAAACGTTGGGGAGCATTCTGGAAAAAGCCCGCGACGTGGAACGCCTCGTCAATGCGATCGCCGAAGCCTCACGCCAGCAGACCAACGGCATTGCCCAAATCACGAGCGCCGTGCACGAAATCGACAAAGTCACGCAAAACAATGCCGCCGCCGCCGAGGAAACCGCCGCCTTCTCCCACGAACTCGAAAACCGCGCCACCGCTTTCAGCGAAGCGGTGCAGGGCCTGCAAGTAATCGTGTTCGGTCACGCCAGCACGAAAAAGTTTTCCGCCGATTCCTCGCCGCCACCCTCCGCCCCCGCCAATAAATCCACCCGCCACTCCCTCGTGACGGCCTGAGTCGGATAAAGATCCTCTGGGTTCAAATTGTAGGAGCCTGTTTACAGGCGACTCAAGGCATCCGCCAACGGACCACACCTGTTGTCGCCTGTAAACAGGCTCCTACAACAATCCCGCTAAAGAATCATATTCTAGCGCGAAACAGAATCCACGGCCCCTCCACTCTCACTTTCACTCCCTCTCCTTTCCTCCGCCACTCATTCCTTAATCGCTCGCGCCTGCTCCACCAGCGCGAGAAATTCACTCCGGTAGCCGCCGACATCTTCGCCCAAACATTCCTTCGCCCATTTTTCCACCGTATCGAGCGTCATTCCTTCCGGAGCTTGATCACTCAGCACCAGCCCAAACACTCCGACCGCCGCGGCGAATTTAAAATCCAGATTCGCTTCCGAAAAAGTCGTACCCCGATCACGCAAAGTAAAATCTTGCTGATGCGGCGCTCCATCCTGCAGCGTTTTATAATTCAGTTGTATGCTCAGCATATCGCCGGCCTCCGCCCCAGCCTTAGGAATGACCTCATAAAGCGCCGTAAGGGTGTGGCCGGGCAACACCGTTTTATTCTCCGGCGCGTCGATGACTTTCCCTGACGACACATCCGTCGGCTCATCGTAACCCAGCAAGCGATAGCCTTCCACCTGCGCGGGATCAAACGCCACCTTCAACTCCAGATCCTTCGCGAGCGGTGAAAACATTCCGTTGATCTCACCCGTCAGCACCCGCTCCGCCTCCCGCCGTGTATTCACGTAGCCACTCGCTCCGCCCCCACGCATCGCCAATTTCTCCAACCGCGCATCGATCTGCCGCCCGCGGCCAAACCCATAAATACTGAGCTGCACGCCCGAATCCTTTTGTCGGTCGATGATCTTCGCCAGCTCTTCCTCGCGCGTCGGCCCGGAATTAAAATCACCATCGGTGCACATGATCACGCAATTCCGTCCCTCCGCCACGCTGTGCGCTTTGGCCAGATCGTACGCGAGCTCCATGCCCGCTCCCCCATTCGTCGGCCCCTGCGCCACCAACGGCTCCAACATCTGCAAAATCTCCTGCCGCTCCGCCACCAAAGTGGGCAGCAGCACCAGTCGCGGTTCCGCAGCGTACGTCACCAAACCCACCCGATCATCCGGTCGCAAACGGTCCAGCAACAGCCGCACCGCTTCCTTCACCAACGGCAAACGGTTCGGCGCTTCCATCGAACCCGAAATATCCACCAGCAACACGAGACTGGCTGCCCCGCGCGCGGGCGTGGGCGCCGACTTGCCCTTGATACTTACCCGCACCAGCCGCTTCTTCGCGTCCCACGGTGCCTCCGCCGCCTCCAATGTCGCCGCAAATAAATCGGAACCGACCGGCGCAGCGCTGGGCAACGGAAAATAATTAAGCAACTCCTCGACCTTCACGGATTTTGGAGACGGACGGCGACCAGCCGCCAGCGCTTTCCGGAGCACGCCCACACTGCGCGCCGCCACATCGGGCGGCAGTCGGGAAATCCCCGCGTCTTTGGGCGAGGCGAATTCTCGCGCCTTCCGTTCTCCTTTATTTTTCTCACCCACCGCGGTGGATTTCTGCTTCGCTGGCGCCTTCTCCTTTCCGGTGGTTTGTCCCACCTCGGCTATAGTCGCATCGACCGCACCTTCTTTCCCCTCACGTTGAGCCGACGCAGAAGTGTTCTCCTTATCACCTTCGTTCCCGGCGCGCGAAGCCTTCGCCACGGATTGATTTTCTCCGCTCTTCCCTCGCAGTACCGCCGCGACCCCGGTCGGCACCGCCCCCGTGGGCGCGCCACCTAATTCTGCGTTCGGCTCGCCTTCGGATTTTTCCGCAGACGTCGTCGCTTCGCCTCCGCGTCCGCTAAAAGACTGCGCGCCACTTTCTACCTCGTCCCGTGAGAAAGCAGTTTTTTCCGCAGCCGTCCCGTGGCCGGATAAACGGCTGTTGGCACTCGCGCCTGTTTTCGTGGCCGACCGAGCCGCCGCCGTCGCTCCATTGGCCCCGCTGGAACCGGCCGCATCGCCACGGCCAACTGTCCCAGTTTTCTTGGGCACTTCATCGGGTAGCGGATCACCTTCTTTCCAGTCTGCCGGCTTCAATCGAAAATCTACTTTCTCCCGCAGCCCGGCGGAGCCCACCTCTTCCGGTTTTCGCATGAAGAAAAAAAACACCAACCCCACGACCACGACACCCGCGATCGGCCCCAGCACTCGTGGAAAACTCAACCACAGCCCCAACCCGCGGCGCTTTTTTTTGCGCACTGTCCGCGGCGCCGGCGCGCCCGCCTCGACCGCCAGAGTTTGCCCGATCACAGCACCGATGGCCCGAATCTCCTCGGCCCGGAGCGCAGCCGTTTTGGTATCGATCAGTGAATCTTCGAAGGACTTGCGGTCATCATCCTCCATTTCTCCCAGTGCATACAGGGTCAGTCGCGCATCTGCCCCCACCCCTTTGTTTTCCTTGCTCTCTTCCGCCGGATGTTGCGCCCGATATTCCCGACCCAGTTTGGCCATGGCATTATGCACCAACGCCCCCACATTGTACGCCGTCAACTCCGTGATCCCGGCAATTTCCTTCACGCTGAAATCATTTTGAAATCGCAGCCGAATCGCCTCCTGTTGTTTCGGCGTCAACCGGTCGATCAACCGCTGCATCGTGACATGCGGCTCTTCCGTCTCATCGCCCTCCGCAATGATGGGACCCAACTTGTCCGCACTTTCTTCCGCGCCCGTATCCACCCGCTTCGCCTGACCGCCCCCTTGCAAACGCGCCTGAATGCGCCGACGGCAATTCAAAAACAGCCACTCCCCCGCCTGATCGCCAATCTCGGCCGCCGGTTGCTCCTGAAAGTTTTTCCACACCGCCTCGAGCATGCCTCGGGCGAGACCCGCCTCACTCCCCAGTTGGCGCACAGCAAATCGCTGGAGCGCGCTCGCATAGCGCTCCCGTGTCGATTGGACCAAAGCCGCATCAACCGGTGTATTTGTCTCAGTGCTCACAGCCAAGCCCTACATCGGCACAACCCGCCATTCCCCAAGCCGTTCCCGCAACTTTTTCCACCGGCTCGCTTGCACCGTTCGCCCACCCGTGCCCCCAAAAATGCTCACTTCATCGCTTTTGCAGGAGCCCGCTTGCAGGCGACCAGAACGCCCGCCAACGCACTATAGCTTGAATCGCCTGCAAGCAGGCTCCTACCCTTTCAAACCAGCTGAACCAAACTTCGATCATCAGACCAACCGACGAATGCACACCATAAAATCCCCTTTCATTTTCAGCCCTTCAGCTCTTCAGTCCTTCAGCCTTTCCCTCCTCCTCGCCCTCTCCGCCTGCGCCCGCCGCGAAGCGCCCGTCGATGCCGGTGTCCGCACCCAAACTCTCCTCGTGGGCAATGGCGCCGAACCCGCGGACCTCGATCCGCAAACCGCGACCATTCTCAGCGATCAGAATATTCTCATGGCACTCTTCGAAGGCCTGACCGCCCTCGACGAACAATCCACCCTCCCCGTCCCCGCCGCCGCTGAACATTGGGAAACTTCCGCCGACGGCCTCACCTGGATTTTCCATCTCCGCGCCAGCCTTAAGTGGTCCAACGGCGAACCGCTCCTCGCGCAGGATTTCATCGATTCCTGGCGTCGCGCGCTCAACCCCACACTCGCCGCCGACAACGCCTCGTATCTTTACGCCGTGAAAAACGCGGAAGCCTACAACACCGGCAAACTCACCGATCCCACCGCCCTCGGCTTCGCCGCGCCCGACACCCGCATGATCGTCATCACCCTCGCTCAGCCCACGCCGTATTTGTCCGCGCTCGTCTCGCTCCCCGCGTGGTTCCCGCTCAATCCGCGCGCCGTTGCAAAATTCGGCGGCATGGAAAAACGCAGCACCGCCTGGACGCGCGCCGGCAACCTCGTCGGCAACGGCGCGTTCACCCTCAAAGAATGGACGTCCAACGTCCGCATCCTCGTCGAGAAAAACCCGCACCACTGGGAAGCCGCCACCACGAAGCTCCAGCAAATCGCCTTCCTTCCCATCGAGAATCCCGACGCTGAAGAGCGCGCCTTCCGCTCCGGCCAACTCCACGTCACCTTCGCCCTGCCCGTTTCCAAAATCGCCACGTGGCGAGAGAAGGATGCCGCCAAACTCCGCCTCGATCCGCTCCTGCAATCCGTGTTTCTCCGCTTCAACACCACGAAGCCGCCCTTCGATAATCCGAAAGTCCGCCGCGCCCTCGCGCTCGCCATCGACCGCGACACGCTCGCCCGCACCGTTCTCCAAACCAGCCGACAGCCCGCCCACGCCCTCACGCCGCCCGGCACCGGTGGCTACACCGCCCACGCTTCCGTCGGCCTGGATTTTGAAACCGCACGCCGACTCCTCACCGAAGCCGGTTTCCCCCACGGCGCTGGTCTGTCCGCCATCGAACTCCAAGCGCGCAACGACGAGCTGATGCCCCGTCTCGCCGAAGCCATGCAAGCTACGTGGCAACGCGAACTCGGCGTCAACGTTACCCTCGTGCAAGTGGAACAGAAAACCTGGATTCAAAATCAACAGACGCTCAACTATACGATCTCCACCGCCGCGTGGACCGCAGATTTCCCCGATCCCGTTACCTTCCTTGGACTCTTCAGTGCCGACAGTTCCTACAACTGGACCGGCTGGAAAAATCCCGCGTACGACAAATTGCTGACCGCCGCAGCGGCCACCCCAGACCAACAACAACGCTACGAACTCTTCCAGCAAGCCGAGCAACTCCTCCTCGAACAAAGCCCCATCGCCCCGCTCCACTTCGGCGCCCAAACCTACCTCATCCACCCCGCCGTACAAGGCTGGGTCCCGTCCCCACTCGTCTTCCGCCGCTACCAGAAAATCCAGCTCGTACAGCCCGGACGCATGATCGACAAAGAACTCTTAAATGGAAATACTGCTCCCACGATTTCCCATCATGACTCAACAGAATGACTCAACCGTAGCATCGCTTGGTAAATCACCAGAAGAAGTGAAAATTCTGGAAGCAAGAGGAGAGGAAATTATCGGCTATGCCATGTCCACAATCATGGACACGTTCTCAAAACGATCGGCGGATCGCGCCAGCAAACAGTACAGGAGGAAACAAACGAAAGAATGAATAAACCTGTTAACGAAACCCAGTGGGTAGCTAATCCCACCCGAGAAAGGTTGGCAGCCACTCGGCAGCGAACATTGCGTAGCGTTACCGCAAGGGGCGCACGAAGCGTATGGAGCGAGTGCTTAAGCCGCGTGATTGAATCCCGAAAGACGTACACCGTCTGGGTCTTCCTGTTTTTGCCAGGGGGGACAGCATCACCATGCTC
>JANYCF010000140.1 GCA_025360455.1 Opitutaceae bacterium
CAAACGCCCCGGACAATTCTGGAGTCAAACCGGCGACGAAGCCCTCTTGAGCATCGAAACCTTCTGGCGCAATGGCCGCTGGAATCTGCTCTTCCCTCACGTCGGCAACTTCGACCCCACCAGAAACTGAGATGCGCCCCCCGCGCATACTTATTTAAAAGAACGATTGCGGATTGGTTGTTTTTTTAATTTCCTCCCAAGGCATTTAAAATGAATCCCGATGCCTTTAAAAATTCTGCCGCCGGCCGGGTTATCCTTCAGCCAAAAGGCTATCATGCGTTTATTCCTGCGGTTTTGCCTCCTGTTCTGAATTTTGATCATGACTTGGTTCTCATGCTATCCCGCGCCGATGCGGCCTTGAGTGAGTTGTCCGGTCTGGGCCGTGTACTGCCTAACCCAGAAGGTTCTGTGGAGCGAAGCCGACACAGGACCCTTGATGAACAAGCCCGTCACGAGTGAGTTTCGACGCCCGTCCGCAGTTTATGCGGATTGTATTTGGCGCGAGGGTGGCGCGATACGCGTGAAGTCCGGTTGAGGCAGCGATGGCGTGCTCTCGTTCGGCATTCGACCGCGATTTTTGACTGCGCACGAAGGTGGCTGGCTGCGTCTTTCCGCGCTTTGCGGTGCGTTTGGTGAAGACCACGCAAAGCGGTGGCTGGCGAGTTTCCCGAGAGAAACTTGCGGCCGTTCACGTTGGATAATCTTTCTTTTCTTCATCGGCGGCAGGTGGGCGGGGCGCGGGCCGACGAGGCTGTCGCACTCGTCGCGGCACGCGGCAGCGTGCCGATGCGCACGAGCGTGAAGTGCTCACAATGCGGGCAGCGCAGATGCCACTGCGGCTCTTCGACTTTTGTCCGCACGACGATGGGTACGGCGAGCAGCGTCTCGACCACGGCGCGTCTTTTCTTCGCCGCCGGGTGCATCCAACCGAAGTATCGCACGCGGTGTTGGCCCGGTGGCAGCACGTGTTGCAGATAACGGCGCATGAACTCTTCCGCGCTGAGCGTGCATTCGCGCCGCTCCTTGGTCTTCGTGTCGGTGTAGGCAAAACGCACGGTGTCGTCGTCCATCGCGAGAATGCGTTCGTCACTGATCGCGGTGCGACCGACGTAGCGGGCGAGATACTTCACGATACTCTCGCCCGTGCCGGCCGGCTGCGTGTGTACCCACCAGGCGGCGCGCCAGACCGACTCGGCCAACTGCGCGTGCAGCTCCGGCACCACCGAGCGCATCGCTTCTTCCATGCCGCGACGGAACACGCCGGCGACGGCGTCGCCGGGCAGGAGCCAGTCTTGGCGGCGGGAGTGGATCCACGCGTCACCGGCCGGGTTCACTCCGCCGCCCGCCACGATGACGGAGCGCGAAAGCGCGGAGATGGCCGAAGCAAAGCGTAGGCCCGGAGCGTAGCGAAGGGCGCATGGCGAGGGAGCCCGCGAAGTGGGCAGAGCCTGCGCAAATGCAGATGCGGGTGATGCTGCATTTGCCGGCCCCAGGTGTGGAGCACGCCGACCATGCCGAGCTCCGCGCCGAGGTGGCGCGGATCATCGGCGATCGTTTGCAATGCGCGCGCCGCGTGCGTGAAGAGCAGATCGTGCATCAGTTTCGGTCGCGCCGTGAAGGCGAAACGCAATGCCTCGGGCACGGTGAACGTCACCAGAAAATATGACACCGGCAACAGTCGCTCCGTTTGCTTCGCCGTCCACGCCGCGGTGGCCGCGCCGCCGCAACGCGGGCACGCGCGGTGATTGCAGCTGTGGTACGCGAAGTCCGTGCGCGAGCAATCCGTGCAGCGGTACACGTGCCCGCCCAGCGCGGGCGTGCGGCAGCGCGTGATCGCGAGCAAGGCGTGGCGTTGCGCCGGCGACAAGTGCGGTCGCCTTGTCGGCGTGACCGGATGAGAGCCATCCAGCCACGCCGGCGCCTGCCGCCCGAGCCAATCAGCGAGAGCGGACACGAGTGAGGTGTCAGCGGCGGTTTACTTTCCGGGCGGGAGCAGATGCGTGACCTGCACCGGCGAGGCCACGTACGGCAGTCGTGGCGGCAAGATCCGCGCGATGGCGTCGCGCGCCGAGGCTTCGTTGACCACCGTCAGATGCAGGTAGACCAGCGTGGTCTCGATCCGCGCGTGCCCGAGGTACGCCGAGATCAGCCGGTTGTTGCAGGCAGAGAAGACATGATAACATCGGAAGATGAACGCTGACGCCCCACGCGTCTGAAAACCGGATGCTGACGCCTTCCTCGAGCATGTGCGTGGCGTACGAATGCCGCAGCGTGTGCACGACCGTGCCCTTCGGCAGCCGCGCCGCTGCGACTGCGAGGCGCATGCACGTTTGGATGGAACCCACGCCCATCGGCTCCGCCGACGTGGCGAGGCTGGTGAGAGCGGAGACGCCGTCGCGCCAGCCGCGGCCCACGCCGGGGAAGATATACTTCGGATGCCGGTGCGTTTTCCAAAACTCACGCAACTCCTGCCAGATCGCCGGCGGCACCGGCACCTCGCGGTCCTTGTTGCCCTTCGCCAGCCGGATCCGCGCCCGACCTTTGATCCGCAGGTCGCCCACCTCGAGCTGCACCGCCTCGCCGATGCGCAACCCGCACGCGTAGATAAACCGGAACACCGTGAGAAACCGCGGCGTGCGGACGACGTTGAACAACCGCGCGACCTCCTCCCGCGTGAGCACCATCGGCAACGTCTTGGCCGACGGCGAACTCACGAGGTCGAAGAGCTTCCACGCGCGACCGAGATGCATATTGTAATAACCGCTC
>JANYCF010000180.1 GCA_025360455.1 Opitutaceae bacterium
CTCGCACATCGTCGGCTCGCTCGAAGTCGGCAAACTCGCCGATCTCGTCGTCTTCAAACCCGCGCTCTTCGGCGTGAAGCCCGAGGTCGTGCTCAAAGGCGGCTTCATCGCCTGGGCCAACATGGGCGACCCGAACGCCTCGATCCCCACGCCGCAGCCAACTTTCTATCGCCCACAATTTGGTGCCGCCGGCCGCGCGATTGGTTCAACCAACATCACCTTTGTGAGCCAAACCTCGCTCGCCAGCGGTGTGCTGAATTCGCTCGGACTCCGCCGCCGTCTCGAAGCCGTGAAGAGCTGCCGCAAAATCGGCAAGAAGGACATGGTCCTCAACGACGCGCTACCAAGAATCGAAGTCGACCCTGAAACCTACACCGTCAAAGCCGACGGCGTGCATTTGACGTGCGAGCCAGCGAAGGTGCTCCCGATGGCGCAGCGGTATTTCCTGTTCTAAATTGTGATACAGATGAAACGACGAACTCTCGAGGAGCTGAAAGAGCAAGCTGTCCGGCTTGCAGAAAATATCGGTGAGACCCCAAGCCGGAAAAAATTATTGTCTGTAATGAAAGAGAGCGAATGGGCCTATTACGGGATGACAGTGACTGATTTTCAGAAGTATTGTGGGCTGGAAGTAAACAAATCTGGCTTAGAAACTAAAATTCCCGACGAAGATTTGCTAGGCGCACTTGCAGAATTGTGTCTGAAGAAAAAACAGATTCCGCATCAGGCGATGCTTAGGAAATGGATTCGAGATGGGGAATACGACAGCCACACACTAGAAACGCGGTTCAACGGCATGATGGGCGTTCAGAGAGCACTTCAGAATTTTGCGAAAGCAAAGGGCTATAGTGAAGAATTCTTCCAACTTCCGGGTTGGAAAGTACAGGTCGATGAGAGTCCTAACGCTGAAGGTGGCGCTTCTGCCAAAGGTTACGTTTATCTCCAGCAACATGGACACCGGGCGGAATACAAAATTGGGAAGACAAACAAGCCGATACGCAGAGAGGGAGAACTAAAGATCGAACTGCCAGAACAGATTCAACCGATCCATTACATTGAAACTGACGATCCGTCAGGAGTGGAATCCTACTGGCATAATCGATTTGCTGATAAGCGTATGAATGGCGAATGGTTTGGGCTCTCGAAGGAAGATGTGAAGGCCTTCAAGCGTTGGAAAAAGATCTTCTAACGACCGATCGGAAAAGTTCCGGTCGTTCCGACGGGGCCGAACGCTGAAAAAGGAGTCAGGTCATGGGGCTTGGGGTTGGTCACGCACGAATGCTCGCTCCGGTACGCTGACGCGCGCTTAAGTGCCTATCCGAAAAAGGCAGCTGTTCAAAATCCCGGAAAACGGCCAAGGCTGAGTGATGGGGAAAAAGAAACAGGACTATCGGTTGCCAGACGAATTGTGGCAGCGGCTGGAGCCGCTGCTGCCCGAATATCAAATCACGCATCCGCAGGGTGGCGGTCGGCCGCGGCGCGCCGACCGGGATTGCGCGGACGCGATTTTTTTGTGCTGCGGACGGGTTGCCAGTGGGCGGCGTTGAACGCCACCGGGATTTGCCCGCCAGCACGGCGCATGATCGCTTTCAAGCGTGAAGGCAAGTCGGTCCCATGGAACTGGCGCTGGCGGCAGCGCTGAAAGCCCGAACCGTCGCGACTAACCGCTGGCTGAGCGAACATCTGCATATGGGGAAACTGCACGAAGTCAGCCGCAAGGTGACGGCCTGGATCGAAGCTCCGGATGTCGCGCTGAGCAGGAAACTTAGATGAACGCATTAACGAGAACCGAGAGGATGGCTTTCATTTTTTGCTAAACGGCCATCCGACTCAATTACCGTCCGAGTTTTTCCAATGCCAACGTCACCGCCGAAGTGCGATTTTCCACGCCTAGCTTGGCGAAGATGCTTTCGAGGTGCTTCTTCACGGTCGTGAGTTGAATCGCCAGGATGATGGCTATTTCGGGATTGGTTTTCCCCTGCACCACCCACGATAAAATTTCGGCCTCGCGGGCGGTGAGGCCGAGCGCAGCAGCCAGCGTCTCAGGTGTCACCTCGATCTTCGCACTGGGCGGCGGACCACCGGCCGTTTTACGGCGGCGGAGGCGCGACCTGACCGCAGCAATCAATTCTATAGGGTCGACGGGTTTCACCAAATAATCATCCGCCCCCAAATTCATGCCGGCACGCACATCATCGCGTTCGCTCCAGCCAGTCAGGAAAATAAAGGGGATTTGCGCGGTGGTCGGTTGATCGCGGAGCGTCTGCAACACCCGATGGCCATTCATTTCCGGCATGGTGATATCGCACACGATCAGGTCGGGGGACTCACGCCCGGCGAGCGCGACGCCTTCTTTCCCATTATGGGCCTCCACAATATGGTAGCCCTCCAGAGTAAGCGCTTCCACCACCAGCTTGCGCATGCGCGATTCGTCGTCGATCACTAGGATTTTTTCCACGCGGCGAAACTGACCGGAGCCGGGCGAGATGTAAAGCCCACCCGCATAAATTCCTAGCCGTTCGGCTAGCGTCCACCGGTCAATACCATGATCCAAGGATTTATGGCATATTGCAGCTCAAGCCCAATCTATCGACGCCATTCTTCTTCCCACCGTGACACCTCGCGAAATTTCCCTCATTAAAAATTCCTTCCGGCAAATCAGTCCGATTGCCGATCATGCCGGCGTGATATTTTATGCCCGGCTTTTCGAGCTCGATCCCTCGCTGCGCACGACTTTCCACGGTGATATCGGTGCGCAAGGCAGTAACATGATGCAGAGTGTGGGTTTTATCGTTTTCAGTCTGGATCAATTGGAAGTCATTTTGCCCGTGCTGCGCCAAATGGGGCTGCGTCATGTTGATTATCACTTGAGTGATGAACAATATGAGGTTTTCGCCGAAGCCCTGCTTTGGACTTTGCAGAAATGCCTCCGGGATGAGTTCACCTTGGAAACCCGTGAAGCTTGGGCCAAGGCCTACTGGCTGCTCGCGGAAACGATCAAAAACGGTTCGAGAGATGGCTTAGCCCGGCAGCGACGCGCAGTGGCTTGAGATAATTTTTCTTCAATCTATCGCTTTTAGCCTAGAAATTATTTTACCGGCGGCTGTTGTGTGGCTACCGGTAAGGGGTAACTAATAGGGTGCAGGTCGGCTTAATCCGCCGTTGCTTGCGCCCTATTTCCCTTTTCCGATAGTGCTTAGACTACCCTGCTATGCCTGACTCTCCCCGCCACCAGCCCCAGACCGGGCCAAGCTCCCCAGCGCATGGATTGGGCCAGAACGAGGCACTCGATCACTTTGCCCAGGCTTTTCATGCGAGTCCGGCTTTGTTGATGATCGGTCGGCTGCCCGATGGCGTCTTCCTTGAGATCAACGATGCTTTTCTCGATGCCTCAGGCTTCACCCGCGAGGAGGTTATCGGCCGCACCGCCTTGGAACTCGGCATTTGGAAAGATACAGCGGAACGTACCGCCCTGTTTGGCCAATTGAAGCAGAACGGTCAGGTACGCGATTTTGAAGCGGTGTTTTTCACCAAGCGACGTGAGCACCGCTACGTACTGCTCAACGCCAATCTCATCACTCATCGGGGTGAAGCCTGCATTTTGTTGACGGCTTTTGATCTCTCAGAGCGCCGGCGGCGTGAGCAAGTACAAGAAGCCACTTACCAAATTTCCCGGGTTCTCCTTACGGGGGGAGAATTCCGGGCGATGTTTGCCGAAGTGCAAATAATTCTTGGCCGTTTGATGTCGGCGCGAAATTTTCAAGTCGCCCTGCAAGGTGAGGAAACCGGCCTTATCAGCTATCCCTATTTCACCGACGAAGAGATTGTCTTCCCCCCGCCTCATCCTTTGGGCAACGCCCTGGTCGAACATGTGTTGGGTACAGCCGAACCGCTGCTAGTCCAGCAGGATGAGCTGCGGAAAATTCTCGGTCGAAACAACCGTTACCCCACTCAGGAAAAACCAGCTGCAACCACCCTGGCGGTTCCTTTGTTGATCGATGGTCGGGCTATTGGTGTCATCGCCGTGCGCGATTACCAAAATCCTCAAGCTTACAGTGAAGAGGAAAAACGCATGTTGCTTTTCGTGGCGGAGCAGACGTCAGCTGCTGTACGCCGACAATTGAGCGACATACGTCAGCGCGAGTCGCAGGCCTATTTCGCCAAATCCCTGCAGACCATCCCTGTGATGGCGATCGTCGCCCGGCTCGACAATGGCGGCATCCTCGAAGTCAACGCCGCGTTCGAAAACAACTCCGGTTACAGCCGGGCAGAAGTGATCGGGCGCAGCTCACTGGAATTAAATTTCTGGATCGATATCGGGCAACGCGATAAATTCATCACCCTGATGCAAAGAGACGGACGGGTGCGAAACTTCGAAGGCGTGTTTCATACCAAGTTCAATGCCGATCTCCATCTCCTGTTGAGTGCCGATGTGATTGAGCTGAATGGAATTCGATGCATGCTCACCATTGGCACGAATATCACGGAGCGTCGCCGCCGGGAACAGGTCCAGGAAGCAACCTATCAAATATCCCAAAAATTATTGAATGATGCCGAGCTCCCCGTGCTCTTTGCTGAACTTCACCGCACGATCGGCGGTTTGATGTCGGCCAAGAATTTCTCCGTTGCCCTCCTCAATTCAGACAGTCCCACCTTACACTTTCCTTATATAGTAGATGAGAAACAAGCTGCCCAGGAAACCCGTACGCTGGGCTATGGTCTGGTCGAATACGTGCTCCAAAGCGGCCAACCGCTCCTCACCACAGAGGCAGAACTGGCTATTCTGCGGCGTGAACAAGCGCAATTTATACTGCCAAAAAAACCGGCCCCGCTTTGGCTGGGTGTGCCCCTGCTGATTGAAGGCCGGGCCATCGGCGTGCTCGCCGTCCAAGATTACCACAATCCTCAGGCCTATGGCGAAGAAGAGAAACGTCTGCTCACCTTCGTCGCCGGTCAGGTGGCCAGCGCCGTGCAACGCCGCGAAACCGGTGAAGCCTTGCGGCGGACCGAGCGGCAATACCGTGGTATTTTTGAAAACGCCTTGGAAGGTCTTTATGTTTCCAGTCTCGAAGGCCGGTTTATTCGCGCCAATCCGGCGTTAGCCAAAATTCTCGGATACTCCTCTGCCGCCGCCCTGATCGCGGCCGTCAATGACGTGGGCCTGCAGATGTATGCGGATAGCAATCGGCGGGCGCAATTTCTGCAGCTCATTCATGATACTGATGAAGTCACCGATTTTGACTCGGAGATCATCCGTCCGGACGGCACGCGCGCTTGGGTGACAGAATCCGTGCGCCTCGTGCGCAATGCCACAGGGGCCGTCCTGCATTTCGAAGGAGTGATGGCTGATATCACCAGCAAACGCGAAGTGGCCCGCACCCTGCAACAAGCCAAGGAAGTGGCCGTGGCCGCAAACCGCGCCAAATCACAATTTCTCGCGAGCATGAGCCATGAATTGCGCACTCCGCTCAACGGCATTTTAGGCTACACCCAAATTCTCGATCGCGATCAAACCCTCAGCGCCAAACAACGCGACGGCGTCGAGGTCATCCATCAATCCGCCGAACATTTGCTCGCGCTGATCAATGATGTCTTGGACTTGGCGAAGATCGAGGCCGGTAAACTTGAACTGCATCCCGTGGAATTTAACCTCCCGGAATTCGCGCACACGGCAGTGGAATTTTTCTCTCCACGCGCCCGCGAAAAAAATCTGCGGCTCGAAAGTTCCATCGCGCCTAATTTGCCGCGAGTCGTCTGGGGTGACTCGCAACGCCTCCGCCAAGTTCTGTTTAATCTGCTCGGCAATGCCATGAAGTTCACCCAGCAAGGCGCGGTGATTTTCACGGTGGAACGTTCCGGTGATCTGTTTCTTTTCTCCGTGAGCGATACCGGCCCGGGCATTTCCGTCGAAGATCAATCCCGGCTTTTCGAGCCCTTTTCCCAGGTAGGCGACCAGAGCCAACACGTCGGCGGAACTGGCCTCGGCTTAAACGTCAGCCGTAATATTGTCGATCAGATGGGGGGGACTTTGCGGGTCCAAAGCCGCCTGGGTTGGGGCGCACGCTTTTGGTTTGAAATCGCCCTGCCGGAAGTTCTCGGCGATGTCCTCGCGAATCGCAGCCCCGATGTCACCCGCCGCGTGATCGGCTACGAAGGCCCCCGGCTCCGCGTGCTCGTCGCCGACGATCATGCCCCGAACCGCACGGTGTTGATCGACCTGTTGCAACCCCTCGGTTTCGATATTCTCGCAGCGCATGATGGCCAGCAAGCGGTCGAGATTGCGCTGCGCCAACGCCCGGATGTGGTCCTGATGGATCTACGTATGCCGCGTCTCGATGGCATGGAGGCCACCCATGCCATCCTCCGTCATTACCAGGAAAAACCGCCCTGCATCATTGCGGTTTCCGCCAGCACGCTGGAAGGTCCGCAACGTGCCGCGTTGGCCGCCGGCTGTGCCGCGTTTCTTTCCAAACCCTTTTTCGAAGAGGATCTATTCAACCTGCTGGAACGGCATATGGGAATTATTTGGCGCTCGAATATCCGCTCGGTCAGCGGAGAGTCCCGCGATCCCTTCCCCATTCTCCGCAACGCTCCCGCCGCCGCTGAAGCCAATGCCATTTTTGACCTCGCGACAAAAGGAGACGTCATGGGCGTACGCGCCTATGCGCAAGACCTCGCCCAACGGGTGCCGGAACACGCGGACTTCGCCCAGCACATCATCGATCTCGCCACCCATTTTCGCATGAAAGCGATTCGGACCTACGTGACCCGCTATCGTACACCTCCTCCCCAGTCCTGAACATGCCTGAAACTATCCTGATCGTCGACGATACCCCTGCCAATCTCAGCGTACTGGCTGAATGTCTTTCAACCGCCGGCTACTCCCTGATGGTCGCGGAAGATGGAGAAGAAGCGCTTTCGCAAACCCAACTCTCGCGCCCCAGCCTGATCCTGCTGGACGTGATGATGCCAGGAATAGATGGTTTCGAAACCTGCCGCCGGCTCAAAGCATCTGAAGCCACCTGCGATATTCCCATCATCTTCATGACCGCCTTGGCTGACACCGCCGAGAAAGTCCGGGCGTTTAGCGCTGGAGCCGTCGATTACATCACCAAGCCTATTCAGCACGCAGAAGCCCTCGCTCGCATCAACACCCACCTCACGCTCTGCCAGCTCCGGCGCGAATTGGAAAAGGAATTGGCGCTCAAACAGAAGTTCATGCGCATCGCCGCTCACGATTTACGCAATCCACTCTGTTTGATTCTCATGGCCGGTGCCTCGGCCCGGCGCAAAGGCGCACCACCCGCCATCGCCGAGCAACTGGAGAACATTGATTTCTCTGCCAAGCAAATGCAGAGTATCATCGATACGTTTCTAAACGTTCAGAAGCCCGGCATTGCGCGGGTTAATTTGCAAGTGCTGGCTCAAGCCGTGGTCAGTCAGAACGAACTCGCCGCGCAAAATAAAAATATCAGTCTGCTGCTCGAGGCCACCGAGTCCCTTCCTGTGGTCAGTACTGAAGCGGGCCACGCCTATCAGGCACTCACGAACTATGTGAGCAACGCCATCAAATTTCTCGCACCCGGCGGCCGGATCACGGTACGCACTCGGGTCATGGGAAATTCCGTTCGCGTCGAAGTCCAGGACGACGGTCCCGGGGTATTGGTGGCTGATCGCGCTTCCCTTTTCACCGAATACGCCAAGCTCTCCGCCCGCCCCACTGCGGGTGAAGAGAGCACCGGGCTCGGACTTTCGATTGTGAAGCAACTCATCGAATCCCAGCGGGGCAAAGTTGGCGCTCTGTTTCCCGAGACCGGTGGCTCGCTGTTTTGGTTCGAACTGCCGACGACAAATTGATTGGAATGTTTAGATTGGTTTGAGCCAGTGCTTCTCCCACACGTAATCGCTTCAAACAGATTTTAATTTCCTGCGTTGTACGCTTGCACGGCAAGTATACTCGGGCTTTGGTCAGAGCAGTCGAAATTCCTCACCCGTGCGCGCGTGATTCTTTTTCTAAAAACCCTGTTTTTCACTCTGCTTATGTCCGGCTTCGTTGCCGGCTGGGTGCCGCTTCATTGGTTTGAGCAACAGCCGCGTTGGCCGGAAATTTGGCGATGGCACCACTACGCAGCGGCGCTGCTATTCGCCCTGAGCGCCATTGTCTACCTGCATTGTGTTTGGCTCTTCGCCGTCAAAGGCCGGGGCACGCCCGCTCCCATCGATCCACCCAAACGGCTCGTCCAACGCGGAATTTATGGCTGGGTGCGAAATCCCATGGATCTGAGCCTCCTCACGCTCGTCGGCAGCGAAGCGCTTTTTTTTTGGTCGATCCATATCAGCCTCTATTTCCTTTGCCTCGTCTGCGCCGTTCATCTCTTGGTCGTGCTCTATGAAGAATCGGCTTTAAGCTATCAATTTGGCGCACTGTACGAGGACTATAAACGCGCCGCTCCTCGTTGGTTGCCGCGGAAGCCCCGGCCAGCTTTGGAAACTATCGCCCCCTTCGCCTCGCGGCATTAATCCCGCGCGCTAGTCGATCCTGCCTTCATCAAACTCGATCAGATCCGCCACGCTGATAATCTGCTCAATCCGATCTGTGCACCCCATATTGTTGAGCGCTTCTTTAAGAAATTCGCGACCTGCCGGCGTCACGCCTTTTTGCACATAATCGCGATTCCACTTCGCGGCGCGAACGTCAGCCGGAAAAAGGGTTTTTAGCTTAGCCTCGATTTCATCGTCGGACGCGGACTCTAAAACAATCTTTTCCACGGCGGTGGGCTCAATTCCCAAATGAAGGCAGAGAAAGCGATCCATGCCGCGCTTGAAATTTTTGGCATAACTGGCCGGCAAGGCGCCGTGCTGTTTCACATAATGGCATTTCGCCAGAAAGCGGGGCAGATGAAGCAACCCCGTCGCGGAATGCGGCACGTAGGCCGAGGGCAGGCAGGTCAATACTTCGCCAGAAGAACCGGGTATGGGTTTGGAAGGCATCGCTAATGAGGCAGCCGCAATTTGGTGATTCTAGCAAGTACCCGTGACAGGATAAAACAAAGCCGGACTCGGGTGAGTCCGGCTTTTCCTAAAAGAAATTACGGAAGGATAGACTCAGAAGAAACGCACTGGCTTGGACTCCATCCGGGCATGTTCCTCATCGGAGCAGCCAGCATTGGTCGCCACTTTTGCAGAACCACCGGTTGCTTTGACCAGATTATTCGCGAGCAGGTAGTTTTCCACTTCTTCGCCGGAGATGTCAGCCAGCATAACGCCATCGATTTCAACACAAGGGGAGAGCGGTTGGCCGGATTTGCGGACCATCTCCTCGTAGTTGCTGCGCTGATTGATAATGTCGATATCCTCGAACTTAAGGCTGTATTTGCCCATGATGGCGCGCACGCCGTTGGACCAGCCGCAATGAGGTTTCAGATAAGCTTTGATGTTCATAATTAAAGAGGGACTGCGGCCTGTTTGGCCTGAGTCTGGTATAGTTCAAGCAACATATGTATGGCTTTTTCTTCTTCAACTGAAAGTTTAGCTCATTAAGTTACCCCCGTGTCGGTCCCCTTCCCCGCCCTTTCCTTCGCCCAAGCCTCCGAGTTTGCCCGGCTCGGCTTGGCCAATGTCACCCGTGAGTACCCTCACCACCTCCAACATGTGCTGAATGGCCCGGCCGATGCGCAACTGCCCCGAATATTGCATCCGGCTTTTTTCGGCAGCTACGACTGGCATTCCTGCGTCCATCAACACTGTATGTTGGTCCGGTTGGCCCGGTTATTTCCCGGCATACCTGAGAAAGCTGAAATCGACCGGATATTACATGAACACCTGACCGCCGATAATCTGGAGGAAGAAGCCGTTTATCTGGAGGCGCCCGGCCGTAATTTCTTTGAACGTCCCTACGGCTGGGCCTGGCTCCTGAAACTCGCCGAAGAACTGCACGGCTATGATCGTGCCTTGGCGGACAATCTGCGCCCGATCGTCGCCGTCGTGCGCGAAGGATTGTTCGCCTACCTGCCTTCGCTGATCCATCCCGTGCGCCATGGCGTCCACAACAACACCGCCTTTGCGGTGAAACTCGTGATTGATTACACCCGCGCGGTGGACGACCAGGAACTAAAACTTTTTTGCACGAGCCGCATGGCCTATTGGTTTGGCCGCGACGAAGATTATGGCGCGCGTTGGGAACCCTCCGGCGAAGATTTTCTATCACCGGCTCTGACTGAAGCTGAAGTGATGGCCGCCGTGCTGCCACCGGAAAACTTCTCGATCTGGCTCGGAAAATTCCTCCCCCGCTTGGTGGATGGTCATCCTGCCAATCTTTTCGCTCCCGTGGAAGTCAGTAATCCTACCGATCCGAAAATCGCCCATCTCATCGGCCTGAATCTAAATCGCGCTTGGTGCTGGCGACGCATTGCCCGAGCGTTGTGGGAACATGATCCCCGTCACGCCCGAGCCCGGATGGCGGCAGCACGACACCTACAAGCGGCCCTGCCTTTGCTCAGCATGGAAGATTTCAACCACGCCCACTGGCTGGCCTCCTTCGCCGTCTACGCGCTGACGGAGTAAAGTTTTGGGCTAAATTAGTTAGTTCAATGGTGCTTACATTCTTTGGTCGATATTCGACGCAGGTAATCGAGAACACCTTATTTTCGTCTAGCGGCAGTTGCCTTCCCATTCATGATCCGCACATGGCCACTATCTTTCTCCTCTGTGCGTCGAACTTGTTCATGACTTTTGCTTGGTACGGGCACTTGAAATATTTTCACGACAAGCCGCTTTGGGTCACCATCCTCATCTCGTGGGGCATCGCCTTCTTCGAGTATTGCCTGATGGTGCCGGCTAACCGGCTGGGTTATGGAAAATTCACCGGCTACGACCTTAAAATTATCCAAGAAGTCATCACGCTCGCGGTATTCGTCGTCTTTGCCTGGGTGGTACTCGGGGAAAAGCTGAAGTGGAACTACGCCCTAAGCCTCCTTTGTCTGGCCATGGCGGTTTTTTTTGCCTTCGGAGTTAACCGAACCGTTCCTCCCTCCAGTTGAAGACTGACGGTACTCAAGGCTTGCGCCTAATTTTAGGCGATATTTTGGCTACTCCACGCTTGCCCGACGAACCCACCAAAGAAAGTCTCCTGACATACCGTTGTCATCGTCATCCGCTAGGATGGCGCTTTAATCCTCCCCTCACATCCGTTTCCCATGTCCAAAGCTGAAAAATCCAAGTCCGACGCCCGTATCGCTCCCGCCGAAAAATCCGTCTCGATCGCCCGCGAAAAAAACATCGATCTCGCGCTCTCCGCCATCACCAAACAATTCGGCGAAGGCTCGATCATGCGCCTGGGCAGCAATGCCAAAATGAAAGTCGAGACACTCTCCACCGGCTCACTCGCCATCGATCTGATGCTCGGCGTCGGCGGTCTGCCCCGCGGCCGCATCATCGAAATCTACGGACCAGAATCGTCGGGTAAAACCACTTTTTGTTTGAGCGTCATCGCGGAGGCGCAGCGTCAGGGCGGTCTCGCCGCTTTCATCGATGTCGAGCACGCGCTCGATCCCAAGTACGCCAAGGTCGTCGGTGTGAGTCTCGATGATCTGCTCGTCTCGCAACCGGATAGCGGCGAAGACGCGCTGAATATCATGGAGACGCTGATCCGTTCGAACAGCATCGACGTCATCATTCTCGACTCCGTCGCCGCTTTAATCACCAAGGCGGAACTCGACGGTCAAATGGGCGACATGACGATGGGCAGTCAGGCTCGATTGATGTCACAGGCGATGCGCCGTCTCACGGCCGTCGTCAGCAAGACGAACTGCGTGTGTATTTTTACCAATCAAATCCGCGAAAAGATCGGCGTTATGTTTGGCAGTCCCGAGACGACCTCCGGTGGTCGCGCTTTGAAGTTTTTCTCCTCCATCCGTCTCGATATCCGGCGCAAAGACCAGCTCAAGACGCCAGACGGCAAAGTCATTGGCAATCGCACCAAACTAAAGGCCGTCAAAAACAAGGTTGCCCCGCCATTTACCGAGGTGGAATTCGACATCATGTATGACGAAGGCATTTCGGCCAGTGGTTCACTCGTCGATTTAGGCGTCGATCATAAGGTGCTCGAGAAAAAGGGCGCATGGATCGCGTTTAACGGCGAACTCGTCGGCCAAGGTCGTGAAGCCGCCAAGCAGGCGATCAAAGATAATCCCGCTCTCGCGGCAAAAGTGAAAGCGGCAATCTTGGACAAGGTTGCCCTCAAAGGGACAGCAACCGTGGACGCAGAAAGCGAAAAGTAAGAGCTCAGCCACTCCTAATTCGCGGATAACGCGAAAAAATCGATGCTCGGCCACTCCGCCGGGCATTTTACTTTTTGCCACGCGCCCTCAGGTCGATATGCGTGGAGCGATGTTACCCGCCACAGACTATATTGCCGCTCTCGCCACGCCCGTGGGCACCTCGGCTATTGCGGTCGTGCGAGCGAGTGGTTCGCAAGTGGTGGAGCTGGTCCGCACGATTTTCGGCTCGGCACCCCTGCCCCGCACGGCGCAGCATGCCGATTATCGAGATCTAAATGGAAACGTGGTCGATGACGTGTTGTTCACTTGGTTTGCCGCGCCCCATTCTTACACCGGTCAAGACACGCTGGAGATTTCCAGTCACGGCAACCCCTACATCGCCCAGAAAATCCTCGAAGACTTGCTCGCGCGTGGTTGCCGGAGCGCTGAACCCGGTGAATTCACGCAAAGGGCTTTTCTGAATGGGCGAATGGATTTGAGCCAAGCCGAAGCGGTCATGGATCTGATTCATGCGAGAAGTGAGCGCGCCTTGCTCACGGCGAATCAGCAATTACGCGGCTCTTTAGGACGCAAGATGACAGAGCTTATAGCTCTATTGGTTAATATTTTAGCACAAATCGAAGCCTATATTGATTTCCCGGAAGAGGATCTTCCAAATGAGAATAAACAAGCCTTGGTGGTGGACATTGAAATATTGCTCAAAGGTACTAACCAACTGATGGCGACCAGACATTACGGTTCATTACTACGCGAAGGCATTAAAACCGTCATACTCGGGGAGCCTAATGCCGGGAAAAGCAGTTTGCTTAATCGCCTCGTTGGCTGTGATCGAGCACTGGTCAGTCCTGAACCCGGCACGACACGCGATTATCTGGAAGAGCGCATCATCGTAGGACCGCATGCGCTGCGCCTGATCGATACGGCCGGTTTCAATTTGGCGCCTTCTCCACTCGAACAGCGCGGGATTGAAAAAACCCTCGAACAAGCCGTGGAAGCCGATCTGTTTCTTTGGGTAATTGATGCCAGTCGCCCGCTAGTCCAGCTGCCATCAGTTGCGCTCAATCACATGACCCCGGCGAACACGATTGCGGTTATCAATAAAGTGGACCTCACCGCCGACCAATTTCACTCACAGCTGCCGCAAAATTTCCCCATAGTTCGTGTCTCAGCGCTCGTCGGTACCGGCTTCGTAACATTGCAAAATCAAATCACACAGCTCGCGGAGAATTTTCGGTCTGACATTGGAGATGAGATCATCGCGATCAATGCCCGCCACGCTCAAGCCTTGGACTTGGCAATTCAGGGTCTGCTCTCAGCAAAAGATAAATTGCAAGGCAACATCGCAACCGAATTGGTTTCCAGTGATTTACGAAGCACACTCAATTCTTACGGAGAAATTTCGGGCAAAATAGACAATGAACGAATCCTTGATCAGCTCTTTGCTTCATTTTGCATAGGAAAATAATTTCACATCAAAATATACAGAGCGACACTAAATTATTCACCAAGTGATCTTCAATCAAAAGCCCTATGATGTGATAGTTTGCGGTGCCGGCCATGCGGGTGTGGAGGCGTGTCTTGCTGCTGCGCGCATGGGGGCCTCCACCCTGCTGCTTACTGGCAACATCGATACCATTGCTCAGATGAGTTGTAATCCTGCTATAGGTGGCCAAGCCAAGGGCCAGATCGTGAGGGAGATCGATGCCCTCGGTGGCGAAATGGCAATCAACGCTGACGTGACCGGCATCCAATTCCGCGTGTTGAATGAATCGAAAGGGCCGGCCGTGCAGTCACCGCGCATCCAGTGCGATAAGAAAGCGTATCAGTTTCGTCTTAAGCACACCTTGGAGTTACAGCCCAATCTCCAAGTTTTCCAAGCGACCGTAACCGGTTTGATTTTCAAGGACGGCAAGGTTGTCGGTTGCAAAACCAATCTGGACATCGAATTTTTGGCGCAAACGGTGATTATTACCACCGGCACGTTTTTGCGCGGCTTGATGCATGTGGGCCAGAATAAGAATGAAGGCGGACGACTGGGGGACTTTAGCGCCAAGACGCTCTCGGCTAGCCTGACCGAAGTTGGTATTGAATTGCAGCGCCTCAAAACAGGTACGCCTCCGCGCATTCTCGGCCGGAGCATCAACTTTTCCGGTCTGCAGGAGCAGAGGAGCGATTTGGAACCCACTTTGTTTGCCTTCCACGATACCCGCGACACGGAAGACTTGTTCCATGTGGAACAGAGCGGAGAAACCCGGCTGGGGTGGAAACCCGGGAGTCAACAAATGTCCTGCTGGATGACGCACACCACTGCTGAATCAGCGCAGATCGTCCGCGACAATCTACATTTGTCTGCCATGTATTCGGGGGAGATTGTCGGCGTAGGGCCGCGCTATTGTCCAAGTATAGAAGATAAGTTCGTTCGTTTTGCCGATAAACCGCGCCACATGCTTTATCTCGAGCCCGAAGGCCGCAGTACGAACGAATATTACATTAACGGCCTTTCTACCAGTCTGCCCTTCGATGTTCAGGTGAAATTGGTGCATAGTATCCCGGGATTGGAAAATGCGCTACTGTTACGACCGGCGTACGCCGTTGAATACGATTTTGCTCAGCCCACCCAGCTATTCCCGTCACTTGAGTCGCGAAAGGTGGAAAATCTTTTTCTCGCCGGTCAAATCAATGGGACATCCGGTTACGAAGAAGCTGCGGGTCAGGGCTTGGTTGCCGGGGTCAACGCAGTGCTAAAGGTGAGGGGAGAAGCCCCCATGATTATTAAGCGCCACGAGGGCTACTTAGGCGTGCTCATCGATGATCTGGTCACCAAGGGAACCACTGAGCCTTATCGTATGTTTACCAGCCGAGCTGAGTATCGTTTATTGTTCAATCATGGGAGCTCTGAATTGCGATTGATCGACCACGCAAAACAACACTTGTTGTTATCCAATAATCGATTAGGAAGAATTGCGAGCAAGCACGATAAGGTAGTTACCTGGACTGAAAATTTCGAGAAAATCCGACTTTCTACCGGCTTTTTGGGAGATCTGGTAAGACGCACTAAAGAACAGACCCCCTTGCCTGCTGAGTTTCTCGCCGAGTCCAAAGCAGTGCGTGAAGAAGTCCTCTATCGTGTCACCTATCGTGGCTATCTGACCCGTGAACTGCGCCTGATCGAAAAGCTCAAGGACGCCGAAGTGATCCGTCTGCCCGAAACCCTTGACTACATGACTGTGCCTGGCCTGCGTCGCGAAAGCGCATTGAAGCTTCAACAATTTCGTCCTTACACCTTGGGACAAGCCAGTCGCATCAGCGGCGTAAATCCAGCTGACATTAGTATTTTGATGGTGCTGATTCGATCTCGGCAGCGATCCAAGTCTGCTGACAGTTAATCTTCCGTCGTTGCAAATTTTCTCCCTCAGGAAAAGTTCGTGTAACAATCCGGTTACGCCGACGAATTCCACTGGCTCGCTTACCATTCACCCCGCCATAATGTCCCTCTGATGGAAAAGAAGAAAATTCTCGTGGTCGATGATGAGCCGGATGTCACCGAATTGGTGGCCTATAATCTCAAGGCTAAAGGTTTCCACGTGGAAACGCTGAATGACGCGACCGCCAGCATCTCCAAAGCACGGAATTTTCATCCCGATTTGATTATATTAGACATAATGATGCCGCATCTGAGCGGAATCCAAATCTGCCGAATTCTGCGTAACGACAACAAACTGGCGCGTATTCCGATTATCTTTCTAACGGCCAAAGCTGAGCCCCAAGATCGCATCGAAGGACTTGAATCAGGCGCAGATGATTATTTATCTAAACCATTCAGTCCTAAAGAACTTGTCCTGCGGGTGGAATCAATTCTAAGACGAGTTTCTGCACCTTTGCTACCCACGGCGGCAAAACTGCACATCGGAGAAATCGTCCTAGATAGTGATGTTCATAGCGTGAAAGTCCATGGCCAGGTAATTGATCTCACCGCCACGGAATTCAAACTGTTGCACTTACTCATGGAACGGAAAGGCCGCGTTCAAACTCGGGAACATCTTTTGCTCAATGTCTGGAATTATTCCACCGAGATCGAGACTCGCACGGTTGACACGCATGTTCGTCGTCTCCGGGAAAAACTTGGGACAGAAGCGGGTTGGATTGAAACCATTCGCGGAGTAGGCTATAGGATTGCGGACAAAAAACTTCCCGCATGATGCTTGTCAGCTTGGTTATTTTAGCGGCCTCCCTCGTGGTCGCCCTCCGACTGCTTTGGAAACAACACCGTCGGCTGACCACTTTGCACGAGGCGATCAAAGCCGGTCAGGTCCACTTGAATAGTGAAGAGGGCTCTGATCTGCTGCCTGTTTGGCGACCATTGATTGCCTCAGTCAACGCCCTGATCGTCGAAAATAATCGGCTCGCGCTCCAGAGTACCGACAAACTCACCCAACTCGAAGCCACGCTTGGTAATCTGCGCGAAGCCGTACTGGTCGTAGACGAGGCCAACTACATTCATCTCGCGAACCGCGCCTTGCGGGACATTTTCCCCTCGGCGCGTAACCTGGTCAATCTCCGCCTCGAACTCATCATTCGCAGTGCTTCCTTTCTCGAGTTCGTGAAAAACACCCGGGGCGGGCAGGTCCTCCCGCGCCAAGAATTCGAAATTACCGAGGGACAAACCGTCCATTGCATTGAAGTTTCCGGTGCACCCATTCCTTCGCCCGACGGCAAATCTCAATGGGCACTCTTCGTTATCCATGACATGACGCAGCAGCGAAAACTTGAGCGTCTACGCCGCGACTTTGTCGCCAATGCCTCCCACGAACTGCGCACGCCTCTCAGCATGATCAAGGGCTACGTCGAGACTCTCGTCGATGGTCATGAAACGATGCCCACTGAAGAGCGCGATCGATTTCTCCAGACCATTCACCGGCACAGCAATCGACTCCATGATATCATCGAAGACTTGTTGATTATCTCCCGACTCGAATCGGCCACTCCCGGGATAAATTTCGAACCCATTGAGCTCGCAAATTTACTCGAAGCCCTGGGTGACGAATATCGCCGTCGGCCCAATGCCCAAGATCATATCATCACAGTCACAGCTGCACCTGCCGTCGGGATTATTCACGCCGACCCCGTGAAACTCTCCCAAGTTTTCAGCAATCTCATTGATAACGCGCTGAAATATACGCCCAAGAGCTCGCGCATTGAGTTACTCGCTCATGTTTTAGATTCAGGTGATATCGAGGCTGCGGTACGCGATAGCGGTCCAGGCATTCCTGCGGATGATTTGCCCCATATTTTTGAGCGGTTCTATCGGGTCGATAAAGGTCGTTCCCGCGAAACCGGCGGCACCGGCCTCGGGCTAAGTATCGTGAAACACATCGTGCAACTCCACGGCGGTCGTGTGTGGGCCGAAAGCGAAATAGGGCAGGGTACCTCGATCATCCTGCGTCTCCCTCGGAATAATCCTGCCGATCACGCCCGCTCGGCTTGATTTTGCACTCCACCTTGACGCTTCGGGCTTGCACGGTCCGCGTTGCTCACCCCAGAAAACTGCGTGGTCTATCAACCCGAATTTCTCGCCACCATCGCCCAGCGTCGCGCCCACCTGCGCGTGGAAGTATCCGCCCTGCTTCCTTCACCCCAACCCATCGTGTGGGAAATCGGCTGCGGCCATGGTCACTTTCTGGTCCGATATGCCGAGCTGTTCCCCGCTAAATTTTGCGTCGGGGTAGATCTCATCCTCGACCGGCTAGAACGCAGCGACCGCAAACGCGACCGAGCTCAACTCGATAACTGTCATTTCATCCGTGCTGAAGCCCGCGAATTCCTCCTTTCCCTTTCAGCCGGTATCACCTTCGAAGAAATTTGGGTGCTCTTTCCCGATCCTTGGCCCAAAGCCCGACACAATAAAAATCGTCTCCTGAAGACCGAGTTTTTTGAAGCCATCGCCGGTCGAGCAGGGGAGGGTGCTCGCTTCTATTTTCGCACCGATCACCTTGAGTATTTCGCTGAGGTTGAATCAATTGTAGCAAATCTAAAAACTTGGCGCCGAGATCCCGCCGCCCCATGGCTATTGGAACAAGAAACGGTTTTCCAAGCTCGGGCACCCGAATACTACTCGCTCGTTCTCGTCAGAACATCAGATCCAGCCAGAAAAGTAGAACTAGTTGCCCCAGGGCTGCCGCCCCCAACAACACCCACGTTGCCTGCATAAACGGATCGCGCGCCAGTTTGCGCTCACCGTTGGGATAGCGCGGTTGGGGGGTTCGTTCGAAAATTTCCCGAGTAGACGACTCCATGCTTTCCAAATGGCTAGTCCACCAACTTAAGACAAGACTTCGCCTCTCAATATATAATAAGGCAGACCGGGGGTTTTAGCTTTCGTAGCTTATTACACCTCGGTCGGCTGGTTTTTTGATTTCAGGGGTTGACGCAACGCCGCTCAAAAACCTACCTAAACACCCCCTAACACTAGGTGACTCGCCGCAACCATGCTGTCCTTCAAAAAAACTCTCGGTCTCCTTTCCGCACTCAACGCTGCGACGCTGATGCATGCCAGTGAAGGCGTCGCTCCGGCAGCAGCAAAATTGGTGGATTTCGGCAATGGCTGGGCCATCACCAACAGTATGGCGACAGGTTGGGTGGTCTCTTCTCTTTTGATCGGCTTGATCTTACTAGCCGTTCGCAAGCCACAATTGCTTCCGACGAAAGCCCAGTCAGTTTTTGAATCCATATTGGAGTCATTACATAACCTTTTTGAACCGATCGTTGGCAAAAAAGCGTTCCCTGCGGTTTTCCCTCTGCTTGTCACATTTTTTATCTTCATTCTTGTGCATAACTGGATGGGCCTGCTACCCGGTGTCGGAACAATCGGCTGGGGCCATTATGATGTTGAAGGTGAGTTTCACCTGACCAGTCCGTGGATTCGCCCTTTCAATTCCGATTTCAACGGTACCATTGCACTCGCGGCTATTTCTTTTGTCGCTTGGTTGATCATAATTTTCAAGTATGCGGGACCCAAAGTTATTCTCTGGGATTTATTTGGAAATAAAGCCGACAGAGCAGAAACCCCAGGTTGGCTCTATCCGATCCTCTCGTTGATATTCATTGCCGTTGGTGGCATTGAAATTCTTTCGATTTGTATTCGCCCGATCACGTTGTCCGTTCGTTTATTCGGTAATGTGTTTGGCGGCGAAAACTTGCTCCATGGAATGAACGGCCCTTTCCTCTTCATCTTCTACTTCATGGAGGCGCTCGTGGGTCTCATCCAAGCGCTCGTTTTTACCCTACTTTCCTCGGTTTATATCGGCCTCATCTGTAATCACGGTGATGATCACGACCACGCCGATACCCACCACTGACCAATTTACCACCGGGAGCGTGCTTCGCGTGCGCACGGTGGCAACTGCAACCAAACTAAACATCCACTAATATGTCCCACCTCATCCTCGCTGAAATTTCTGGCAACATAGCCAGTGCCTTCGGTCTCCTCGGTGCCGGTCTCGGCGTCGGTCTCATCGGCCAGAAAGCCGCTGAAGCTGTCGGCCGTAATCCTGGCGCAGCTACCAAGATCCTTGTCCAAGCCATCATCGGTATGGCACTCGCCGAAGGTCTCGGCATTCTCGCATTGTTCTTCGCAAAAGTCGCTTAATCCATTTGTCAACCGGCGGCCTGAGTCTCATCTCTAAGCCGCCATTCCCTTTCCCGTTATGTTTCCACTGTTCTTGGCTGTCACAGAAGCGGCTTCACATGCCGCCACAGATGAAGGCATCATTCCCAAGTTTGGTATCGAACTAAAATTGGTCCTGTGGCAGGTCTTCGCTTTCCTTGTTCTTTTCGGCGTCCTCTACAAGTTCGGCATCAAGCCCACCATCGCCACGATGGAAGTGCGCAACCGGAAAATCGCTGACGGCCTGAAACACGCCGAAGAAACCCAGGTTCGTCTCACCGCCGCCGCACAGGAAAGCGCCCAGATCGTCCGCAACGCTTCCGTCGAAGCCCAGAAGATCGTCGATGAGGCCCGCAAGATCGCCAAAGAATTTGCTGAAAAACAGCAGGCTGAAGCCGTCGCGCGTTCCGCCGACACCCTCGCCAAAGCCCAGCAGGCCATCGAACTCGAGCACAAGAAAATGCTCGATCTGGCCCGCACCGAAATCGCCCGCCTCGTCGTGACGACCACCGAGCGCGTCCTCGCCAAGAAACTCACCGACGCGGATCGCGCTTCCTACAACGAAGCCGCCGCGAAAGAGCTTTCAGCTCTTTGAAAGACTCAAAAAACAAAAAGCTAAAAGACTGAACATCCACCCAATCCACCATCACGAAGTTTCAGCCCTTCAGTACTTCTCTCCTTCAGCCTTTTTCCTCCCATGGCCGCCGATAAAAAAACCAAGCTCCTCGCCCGACAGCTGTTCAAGCTGAGCCTCGCCAATGGCCAGGTCTCCGCGGATCTGGTTTCCGGCGTGCTTGGTTGGGTCAACAAACATTCGCCGCGTCATCCGATCGCGCTGCTGCAGCTTTATCAGCGCCTGATCAGCACCGAACTCGCCCAGTCGAATGCCGTCGTCGGCCACGCCGGTCCTTTGGCTGCCGGCGTAATCGCTCAGATCGAGCAGGCCCTGACTAAAAAATATCACCGGCCCATTACCGCCACCGCTACGCCTGATGCCACGCTTCTCGCCGGCATTCGCGTCCGGATAGGCGACGATGTCTACGAATCCTCCGTCGCCAACCAGCTGGCTTCACTTTCCGTCTAACTCCGTATCCTTTTCCCTAACCCGCGCCCCTCCGTCATGAGCAACGTCATCGAACAAATCGAACAACAGATCGCCAAACTTTCCACCAAGGCGGTCAAAAAGAACACCGGCCACATCCGCACGGTCGCCGACGGCGTCGCCAAAGTGGACGGCCTCTCTGACGTCATGTACAACGAGATGGTGCAGTTCCCCGGTGGCACCATCGGCATCGCGCTCAATCTCGAGCAGGATGAAGTCGGTTGCGTCGTCCTCGGCGACGTTTCCCAACTCAAGGAAGGCGACGAAGTCACCACCACCGGCAAGCTTCTCTCCATTCCCGTCGGCAAGGCTCTCCTCAGTCGCGTCGTCGACGCTCTCGGCAACCCGATCGATGGCAAAGGCCCGATCGCGGCCACCGAAACTTATCCTGTCGAAAAGATCGCCCCGGGCGTCATGGCCCGCAAATCGGTTAACCAACCGCTCTTCACCGGCATCATGGCGATCGACTCCATGATCCCGATCGGTCGCGGCCAGCGCGAACTCATCATCGGCGACCGCGGTACGGGCAAGACCACGATCTGTCTCGATACGATCATCAATCAGGCACGTATCAACAAAGTCGGCATCGCGTCCGGCGACAAAAATTTCCGCCCCGTTTATTCCATCTACGTCGCGATCGGCCAGAAACAATCGAACGTGGTCCGTACCATTTCCGCGCTCGAAGCCACCGACGCTCTGCAGTTCACTATCATCGTGGCTGCAACCGCCGGCGACAATCCCGCCAATCAATACATTGCCCCGTTCTCCGGCGCCGCCCTCGGCGAATGGTTCATGGAAAATGGCATGGATGCCCTGATCGTGTACGACGATCTTTCGAAGCACGCCGTCGCCTATCGCCAAATCTCGCTCATCCTGAAACGTCCTTCCGGCCGCGAAGCGTATCCTGGCGACGTGTTCTATCTCCACTCCCGCCTCCTCGAGCGTTCTGCTCGCCTCGAAGGCAAAGGCTCGCTCACCGCGCTTCCCGTCATTGAGACGCAGGCCGGCGACGTTTCCGCCTACATTCCGACCAACGTCATCTCGATCACCGACGGTCAGATTTTCCTCGAGACCGATCTTTTCAATCAAGGCATTCGTCCCGCGGTTTCAGTCGGTCTCTCCGTCTCACGCGTCGGTTCTTCCGCGCAGATCAAGGTCACCAAGCAGGTCGGCGGCAAACTCAAGGGCGAGCTCGCCCAGTTCCGCGAACTCGCGGCCTTCGCCCAGTTCGGTTCCGACCTCGATGCGAAAACCAAAGCTACGCTCGACCGCGGCGCCCGCATCGTCGAGCTCTTCAAGCAGCCACAACTCAACCCTGTCGCCATCGAGCTTCAGGCTTCGGTTTTGTGGACGCTGCAAAAGGGTTATTTCGATTCCATCGAGGTAAAGAACATCGTCGCCGCTTCAAACTCTCTGCGTGACTTTTTCATCACCCGCAAAGAAGCGCTGCTCACCACGATCCGCACCAAGGCCGCTCTTGCTCCGGAAATCGAAACCGAACTCAAAGCTGCCGCCGACGAATGGAAGGCAGGTTTCGCCGCCAAGTAATCCGCTGGCTAACTAGATTCTCAACCCAGCCTTTCCTGACCCATGGCTTCACTCCGCGACATCCGCCGACGCATCAAGTCGGTCAAAAACACCCGCCAGATCACGAAGGCGATGGAGTTGGTTGCGGCTTCGAAAATGAAGAAGGCGCAGCAGGCCGCGGTGGCCGGTCGTGCCTACGCGCAGCTCATGGCCGATATGCTGGCTGCTCTCGCCGGTCGCGTGGATGAAAATCAGCATCCCTTCCTGGTCAAACGTGAGATCAAAACTCGCGGCATCTTGCTCGTGACCTCGGACAAAGGTCTCTGTGGTCCGCTCAACAGCAATCTTTTCAAGCTCGTCACCGAGATCAAGACCCCGACCAAATTCGTCGCCATCGGCCGCAAGGGAATTCAATTCCTCGCCCGCACTCGACGCGATGTCGTCGCCGATTTCAGCGTGAACGACAAGGTGCCGTTCTCCGAGGTGAAGGTCGTGATCGAGTTCATGATCAAGATGTATCTCGAGGGAACCATCGATACGATCGAGGTCATCTATCCGCATTTTAAAAATGTTCTCATCCAGGAGCCGACCGTTCGCCCGTTGCTTCCGCTCACGAGCCTGAATGATTTCGTCTCCCATCTCCGCGCCGAATCCGGTGGCGGCCACCAGGTGGATGATCGTGATATGCTTTTCGAGCCCGACGCGAATACCGTGCTCGAAGCGTTGCTTTCTTTCTACGTCAACCGCTGCGTCTACCAGCTGATTTTGAATGCGAAAGCTTCCGAACACAGCTCCCGCATGGTGGCCATGAAGACTGCGAAGGACAACGCCACGAAACTGATCGGCGAACTTTCTCTCGAATACAACAAGGCGCGTCAGGCCGGCATCACCCAGGAAATCCTGGAAATCTCCGCCGCTTCGTACTCGTCGCAGTAATCGTCCACCCTCTTTCCTCCAATTTCAGTCCTTCAGTCTTTTCTCCCCATGAGCAACACAGGCAAAATCGTCCAAGTCATCGGCGCTGTCGTCGACGTACAATTCACATTAAACGCTGTCCCGGCCATCTATCAGGCGCTTACCATCGACTTCACGGTCTCCGGCAAGCAGGAGAAACTGACTCTCGAGGTTCAGCAACATCTCGGTGACGGCCTCGTGCGCGCCATCGCGATGTCCTCCACCGAAGGCCTCATGCGCGGCGCTCCTGTCGTCGACACCGGCGCTCCGATTTCCGTGCCCGTGGGTGACGGTATTCTCGGCCGCATCTTCGACGTCACCGGCACGCCCGTCGACGGCAAGGGTCCGGTCGCCCACACCAAACGTTATCCGATTCACCGTCCTGCTCCCGCCCTCGCGGACCAAGACACCAAGGCCACCATTCTCGAGACCGGCATCAAGGTTATCGATCTGATCTGTCCCTTCATCAAGGGCGGTAAAGCCGGTGCGTTCGGTGGTGCGGGCGTCGGCAAGACGGTCGTTATTCTCGAACTCATCAACAACATCGCGAAAGCGCACGGTGGTTATTCGGTGTTCGCCGGCGTCGGTGAACGTTCCCGTGAAGGTAACGATCTCTACCACGAAATGTCCGAGGCCGGCGTTATCAACCAAGCCGATCTCAGCAAGTCTAAGGTCGCGCTCGTGTACGGCCAGATGAACGAGCCGCCCGGTGCCCGTATGCGCGTCGCGCTCTCGGCCCTCGCGATGACCGAATATTTCCGCGACGAGAAGAACCAGGACGTGTTGCTCTTCATCGACAATATTTTCCGTTTCTCCCAGGCCGGTTCCGAAGTGTCCGCGCTTCTCGGCCGCTCGCCTTCCGCCGTCGGTTACCAGCCAACTCTCTCGAACGAAATGGGTCTCCTCCAGGAGCGCATCACCTCGACGAAGAAAGGTTCGATCACTTCCGTGCAAGCCGTCTACGTCCCTGCGGACGATCTCACCGATCCGGCCCCGGCCAACACCTTCGCGCACTTGGACTCCACCATCGTGCTGGAGCGTTCTATCGCCGAGCTCGGTATTTATCCTGCGGTCGATCCACTCGCCTCCGTCTCGAAGGCGCTTCAGCCCGACATCGTCGGCGAAGAACACTACAAGGTTGCGCGTGAAGTTCAGCGCGTTCTCCAACGCTACAAGGATCTTCAGGACATCATCGCGATTCTCGGTCTCGACGAACTTTCGCCCGAGGATAAGCAGACCGTTTACCGCGCACGCAAAATTCAGCGTCTCCTTTCACAGCCGTTCGCGGTCGCCGAGGTGTTCACCGGCACGCCGGGCAAATACGTTCCCGTCAAGGAAACGGTCCGCGGCTTTAAGATGATCCTCGATGGCGAGCTCGACCACGTCGCCGAAGGTGATTTCTACATGAAGGGTGGCATCGATGAGGTCATCGCCGCCGCCGCGAAGAAGTAATGGCTGAACAACTGAAAAGCTGAAGGACTGAAAGTCCCGAGGTCTTCAAAATTCTGCACCACTAATTCAGCCTTTCAGTCCTTCAGTCATTTAGCCTTTCCTCCCGATGTCACTCACACTGGAAATTGTAACTCCCGAAGCCAAGGTATACTCGGATACTATCGATAGTGTCGTCATCCCGACGGTCGAGGGTGAAATCGGTGTTCTCCCGGGCCACATTCCGCTCCTCACCCAGGTCAGTGATGGCGAACTCCGCGTCTCCAAAGGTGGCGAGACCCTCATCCTCGCGGTCAGCGGCGGTTTCGCCGAGATCGACGGTGACAGCGTTCGCGTCCTCGCCGAGAACGCCATCACCGAGGAAAAGATCGACGAAAATGCCGTCGAACTCGCCATGAAGCGTGCCGAGCAGGAAATCAAAGAAGCCAAGCAGATGGATCCTCATGAGCTCGAGCACCTGCAAAATTTGGTGCGTTATTCCGGAGTTCAACTCGCCGTAAAACGCCGCCGCCGCTAAACTTTCGCCCTGAGTCTGACACCCAGTGTTTGACCCGGGGCTTTTTTCTGATTGGCTTCTGATACTCAGTCTCAACCGCAATGAATTCGTCTCTCAAGAATCTTTCCCCGCTCTGCCAGCTCCCAGCTGGCGCCATGGGGCGCATTTGTGAGATACGGGGTGAAAGCGATTTTTGTCAGCGCATCCGCGAGATGGGATTCAGCGAGGCCGCCTTGGTCACAAAAATCTCCGGCAGTTCGACCAGCCTGTGCCAGATCAACGGCACCCGTCTCGCCCTTAGTCACGCCGCTGCGATGAATATCATCGTGGAGAAACTGCCCTCCACCGCCCGCTAATTTTCTTAACCCTGCCCGCGCGCAGGCAGCCATCGCATGTCCATCGACCAAAAACTCTCGCAGCTTGCCCTTGGCACCTCGGCTCGCATTAAAGATTTTCCCAAAGCCGGCGCCGCTTTCCTCCGCCTGCGTGAAATGGGTCTGCTCCCGGGCACCGCCGTCACCTTTGTTCGCTCCGCTCCCCTGGGCGATCCGATTGAAATCAAAGTCCGTGGTTACCATCTCTCCCTCCGTCGCGAGGAAGCCGATCAAATCACCGTGGAAACCTGATCCGTGTCCGATCTTCCTTCCCATATCACTTTGCCGGGCAAGAAACGCCCGGCTTCATCCGTCGACCGTCCGCTGGTTTACGCGCTCGTGGGCAATCCGAACTGCGGCAAGAGCACGCTCTTCAACGCGCTCACCGGGCTGAAACAGAAAGTCGGAAATTATCCCGGCGTCACCGTTGAGAAAAAAATCGGCGAAACCTATTCGCAGCACGGCAAGCCGATCAAACTGATCGATCTCCCCGGTGCTTACTCGCTCGCCGCCCGCTCGCCCGATGAGGCGGTCACACGTGATGTGCTGCTTGGCCGGCGCGCCGACACGCCCCAGCCCGACCGCATTCTCTGCATCATCGATGCGAGCAATCTCGAACGTAATCTCTACCTCGTTCACCAGCTGCTCGATCTGGGCCGTCCGGTAATTCTCGTTCTAAACATGATGGATCTGGCTGCTAAAGCCGGTCTGCAAATCCGCGCTGCCCGGCTCGAAAAAGCGTTGGGGGTTCCGGTCATCGCCTGCGAAGCGGTCAATGGCAAAGGCCTCGTTGAGCTCAAACTCGCCATGAGCCGCGTCGACCTGTCTCTGGCCAAACACCGTTGGGATATTCCCGCACCGGTCGCTCCCGCCGTCTCAGAACTGCAGGCTTCGCTGACCGACAACGATGGCCGTTCTCCGCTCGTCGCACGCGCCGAAGCCCTGTTGCTGCTCACGGATTTCGACACCGTGCGGGTTGCCGGTTCCGCGCCGCTGAGTGCGCGCACGCACGAAATTTTGGCCACCTGGCAAAAACGCTGGGAAGGCGACGGTACCGATTGGGCCGGCACTCTCGTGTCCAGTCGCTACGATGCCATCTCCACGCTGTGTGCCGATATCGTGCAGAAAACCGGCGAAGTCGGCCCGTCGGCTTCCGATCAGATCGACGCGGTGGTCGTTCATCCGATCTGGGGTTGGGCCGTGCTCGGAGTGATCATGACCGCGCTGTTTCTTTCGATTTTCACCCTCGCCCAGTATCCGATGGATTGGATCGATGCCAGCATGAGCAAGCTTGCCGAAACAGTCAAAACTGCGATGGCACCGGGCGATCTGCGGGATTTGCTGACGGCCGGAATTATTGGCGGGGTAGGGAGTGTCCTGGTTTTCCTGCCGCAGATTTTAATCCTCTTCTTTTTTATCGGCCTGTTGGAGAACACCGGCTACATGGCCCGCGCCGCCTTCATCATGGACCGATTGATGAGCCGTGTCGGGTTGAATGGAAAATCTTTCATCCCGCTCCTTGGTTCTTACGCCTGCGCCATCCCCGGAATTATGGCGACTCGCACCATCGAGGATCCGAAGGACCGGCTCGTCACCATTCTCGTCGCCCCGTTGATGAGCTGCTCCGCCCGTCTGCCGGTGTACCTGCTCCTGATCGCGGCTCTCATGCCCTCGGAATCGGTATTCACCAAAGTCGGCATCATGGTTGTGATGTACGCACTTGGTACTTTGGGTGCGTTCGGTTTCGCGTGGCTGTTCAAGCGCACTCTCCTCAAAGGCAAACCGCCAATGATGATCATGGAGCTGCCGCCCTATCGCCTGCCCCGGATCAAGGATGTTTCGCTGCACATGGTTGAGCGCGCCGGTCTGTTTCTGCGCAAGGCGGGCACGGTCATTCTCGGCATCAGCGTCGTCCTCTGGTTTTTGTCCACCTATCCGAAGCTGCCCGATCCCGCCGCCACTCCCACGGAACAAATCGCGCACAGCTACGCCGGTCGTGCCGGTCATCTGCTCGAACCCGTGATCAAGCCGCTCGGCTTCGATTGGCGTATCGGCATCGGGCTCATCACTTCCTTTGCCGCCCGCGAAGTCTTCGTCAATTCCATGGGCGTGGTCTTTGGCGTCGAAGGAGCGGATGACGATACCACTCCGCTCCGCGATGCGCTGCGCAAGGCGACCTGGCCCGACGGCCGCCCGGTGTTCACCGCCCTCGTTTGCATTACGCTCATGGTGTTCTATGTTTTCGCCATGCAATGCATGAGCACCATCGCCGTCGTGAAGCGCGAAACCAACGGCTGGAAATGGCCGCTCTTCCAAATCGCCTACATGACCGGCACCGCCTGGCTCATCTGCCTGATCATCTACCAAACCGGCCACGCCCTGGGCTATTGATTTTGTAGGAGCCTGTTTACAGGCGATTAAAAATGTCCGCCTCCCTTCAAACCATCATCGCCCTCGTCATCGTCGCCCTCGCGGCGACGCTCCTGCTGCGTTCATGGTTCAGTAAGAAAAAATCCTCCGGCTGCGGCAACGGAAGCTGTGGCGCCGTCAGTCCTGAGATCAAAAAGCTTCAAGCGAAACTGAAACGGTAGGGAAAATTAACTTTTTAACCACTGCATCATTTCGTGCAGCAAGCGCGCCGTCGCTTCGCCCAGAAAAATAAAATACAGTACACCGGCGGCGAACACCCCATAGCCGGCGAGAATAAAAACTCCATCGCGCTCCAACAATCCGGCTGCGAGCAACAAGATCGCCCAGGCCGGAAAACTGTTGGTAAAGGGTATCGGCAGTGGCAGCAAAAGCGCGAGTGCCGCCAACAACATCAGCACCGCATGGAGTTGCCGGAGCAACGGTGTATCGGTCAAAAAGGTGAGTCGTGGTCGGAGAAATTTCTCCAGGAAACGCAGAATTTTTTCCGCCACCGTGAACACTTTGCCGATAAAGCCGGCAGGCAATTCCTTGCGCTGAAATTTCTTTGGAAGCAGCGGTCGTTGGCCCAACGAGAGCCGCAGAGCAATCAACGCAATGGCCAAACCAAACGGTGTCGATAATCCCGGGACCGGAATCGGAGTGATGAAGGGCAGGGTGAGCAGCAGCACCAGCAGCAGGTAGGCCCGTCCCCCCAGCGCATAGATGACTTCCCGCAGCGTGATGGCGCGTTCGCCCGCCCGCGCCCGCAGCTCAGCGAGTTCTTCGGAAAGCTTCCGCGGCGAATTCATGTGCCACGTCTATTTCCATAGAGCTCAATGTGCAGCCGGTGCGCATAGCGGTAGCCGCGCGCTTTGCACAATTCACCGAGCCAACCCGCGCGAGCGCGGATCGCTTCCAACGTAGTCCCTTCGGGCATGAGCAACACTTTGCTCGCAGGAACCGCACAGCCTGTCTCGCGAATCATCTCTTCGATTTCCGCCACATCGTTCTCGGAGCCCACAACAAATTTTAATTGGTAATTCCCCGCGGCAATCCAGCTCTCCACCACCGCCGGTTGCCAGCGGAGTTCATTGTGTTTTTTCCGCCAGGTATCATCCAACCGCGCGTCCGGTGCGGAATGCGCCAGCTTCGGACTGAGCGAAGCCAGATCACAGGCAATGCCGGCCGGCTTCACCGTCGCCGCCGTCTCAATCGTGATGTGATAGCCGAGCTCCTGCAGCTGAAACGCCAGCTCGTGAAGACCGGGTGCGATCATGGGTTCACCGCCGGTCAGCACCACATGTTTCGCCGGATGCACCACAATCTCTGCGAGTATTTCATCCACCGTCATTTGTTTCCCCTCGGGATTCCAAGACGCGTAAGGCGTGTCGCACCAGTTGCAGCGGAGATTGCAGCCGCTGGTCCGCACGAATACCGACGGCACGCCCGTCAGCTCGCCTTCGCCCTGGATCGAATAAAATATTTCGGAAATTAACATTGGGTAGAAATAGGACCTATAAGATTGGCCTCTCCGGCAACGCCGGAGTGGCCTCGTAGATCGTCGGATCACTCACGCCCGCCTGCAAAAACGCCTCGCGCCGTTCCACGCAGGTGCCGCATTTGCCGCAATGGATCGCACCACCCTTGTAACACGACCACGTCTGCGAGAAATCCACACCGAGCCGCGTGCCTTCAGTGACGATCTGCGCCTTGTCCATCGCGATAAACGGCCGCAGCAATTGGATACCCGCATAACTCCCCAGCCGCAGTGCGTCGCCCATCGCTTTCATAAAATCTTCCCGGCAATCCGGATAAATCGCGTGGTCGCCACCGTGCGCCGCAATGACCAGTCCCTCCGCTCCGACGCTCTCCGCCAGTCCGCCCGCCACCGCGAGCATGATCCCGTTCCGAAACGGCACCACGGTGCTCTTCATGTTCTCCGCCGCGTAATGTCCTTCAGGAATTTCGCCGCCACTCTTCAGCAGATCCGATTGAAAATATTCGCCGATAAACCCAAGCGGAATCACCGAATGCTTGGTCCCCACGATCTTGGCCTGTGCCGCCGCAAACGGAATCTCCCGGTGATTGTGCTTCGCGCCATAATCAAAGCTCAAAGCGGCCACGACCGTATGCTGCTGCCGCGCCCAAAAGAGCGCGGTCACGGAATCCATCCCTCCAGAGCAGAGCACGACGACTTTCATCCCGGCAGCTTGGCCAGAAAATCCTCCAAAAGGCACAACAAACTTTCGCAGATTTCATTGAGCACAGTCTCTGTCCGATGAAATGCCCACTCCGGGCGCCTGTTTCCAGTATTGCGGGGTCGGGCATATTCCTCAAGCTGTCCCGTATGCCCGCCACATCCTATCGCTACCTGACGAAGATCCCCGGCATCCGCTCCGGGCGCACCATCATCGAAGGCACGCGCATTGGTGTGCATGACGTCGTGGGATTGCTACAAAACGGCGAAACCATGGAGACCCTGATCGCCCGTTGCTTTCCTGAGCTGACCCGCGCGCAAGTCTATGAATGTCTCGCCTACTACGAAGACCATCGCGGCGAGATTGATCTGCTCGTCGCACAGCAACTCGCCCCTGGCGGACTGTGAAATTTCTCTTCGACAATGACGTACCCGACGACCTCGGTTACGTACTTCGGGAACTCGGCCACATTGTCCTTTTGCTGCGTGAAGTTCTGCCGCGCACCACACCCGATCCCGAGGTCCTGGCTTATGCGACTGCACATGGGTTAATTTTAATTACCTGCAATCGGGACGATTTTCTCGCGCTCGCTCCGACTCAAGCGCACCCCGGTCTGATCATCCTGATTCGTCGCGTGAGCCGCACCGCCGAACGCGTAGCTCTGGTACGCATGCTCGAAAAAGCGGGGGATCAAGGCCTGTCTGGCAACATCAACTTCGCCTGAAGGGTGAGCGCTTGATTGATATTCAAGGCAAGACCAACAACCTTGCGCAGCAAGACCGCTTGGTTTTCCCACAAGCATTTCTCTCCTCCGTAGGCGGACGCCCGTCATGATCATTCTGCACGATCCTCAATGCGCTGACTATGGCTCCTCGATGCGGCCGGAGCAGCCGGCTCGCATCACCCGCAGCGTGGCTCATCTTCGTCAGGCACATCCGGATTGGGCGTGGCGCGTTCCGACGATCGCCGACGAAGCGGCGCTGCGTCTCGCCCATACGCCAGGCCTGCTCCGGCGCATTCAGCAACCCGCCGATATCGACGACGACACGCCTTATTTCCCCGGGATCTACGATCATGCCCGCCGTTCCGTCGGCGCCGCGTTGGAGGCAGCCCGGCTCGCCCAAGCCGGGCAAAAAGCCTTCTCCCTCATGCGTCCACCCGGCCACCACGCCACGCGCGATCAGGCAATGGGGTTCTGTTATCTCAACCAGATAGCCATCCCCGCGCTTTCGGTCGCCGCGACCGGTGCTCGCGTGGCCGTCTGGGATTTCGATGCGCATCATGGCAACGGCACCGAGCATATTCTCGAAGGCCGTCCAAACCTCCTTTTTGCCTCCGGTCCACCAATACCCTGGCTACCCCGGCACCGGCGCGCACTCGACCGCCACCTGCAAAAACTTTCCGGTGGCTCCTCATTCGCCCCGCACCGTGCATATGACCGCGCTCACCCGTTCTTGGGAGGCCGTTTTAGCTTTCAAGCCCGATCTGATTCTTGTTTCCGCCGGTTTCGATGCCTATGTCCACGACCCCATCACGGAAATGACCCTGGAAAGCGACGATTTTGCCGAATTGGGCCGCTGGATCGGCCAAAGCGCCTTACCCGCGGCCGCGGTGCTCGAAGGGGGCTATAGCGAAGATCTGCCACGCTTGATTGACGCTTTCCTTTCGGCGTGGGAGCGTTAATTTCAGTTTTTCGTAGCTTGAATTCCATCCCGCACTACCAACTCATCTCGTCGCCCAGCCAGCTTGCGCCGCTTTATGCCGCGCTTGATCGCGTCACCGAGGTCGCCATCGATACCGAGGCCGACAACCTCTTCCGTTTCCGCACCAAGGTCTGCCTCATGCAGATCCTGGCGGGCGGCGAAATCTACCTCGTCGACATGCTGGCTGATCTGCCGTTGGACGGACTTTGGTCGCGCCTCGCCACCCGCCATCTGATCATGCACGGCAGCGATTACGATCTGAGGTTGCTGCGCGAACTCTGCAATTTTGAACCGGTGAGCATTTTCGATACGATGTTTGCCGCCCAGCTGCTGAACATCCCGCGCTTCGGCCTCGCCGCACTCCTCGAGCAAAATTTCGGCATCATCCTCGACAAGGATAATCAAAAAGCGAACTGGTCCAAACGTCCGCTTACGAAAGATCTCCTCGATTACGCCGCGCTCGACGTGCATCATCTGCCGGCCCTCCGCGACAAACTTACCGCCGAACTTACCCGCCTCGGCCGCTATCCATGGCTCGAACAGAAATGCCGCTGGCAAATCGAAGTCGCCCGCGATGGTTTTGCGGGCCCTGATGAAAACGCCTGGCGTCTCAGCGGCTCCGAACGCCTCGGCGATCGCGGCATCGGGGTCCTCCATGCCATTTGGCATTGGCGCCAATACTGGGCCGAACAGCTCGACACCCCGCCTTTCAAAGTCACCGGCAACGAACTCATCATGCGCATCGTCCGCGCCGCCGACGAGGGAATGGC
>JANYCF010000231.1 GCA_025360455.1 Opitutaceae bacterium
GCCAAGTGCCAAGTGCCAAGATGGTGGGTAGATTAAAATCCGGAATTTTCCGATTCAGGAATTTGATACTTGGTCCTTGAAACTTGGGCCCAACGGGTCATCAGCGGGAGAAGGAGATGCCGAGGGAGCCAAACACATCGCGTTGAGGTTGGCCGTAAAAGTCTTTGGTGCGATAATTCTGGGTGTAAGCGATTTGGAAACTGGGCCAGCTGAGAACGAAACCAAGGCTCAGGTCGGCTACCACGGGACGTTTGGCGATGGAGGGGCTGTCGCGCCAGGTGTTCCCATCCAGAAAAATATCGCGGGCGATGGCGCGAACTTCACCACTGGCGTAGACTTGGGCGGTGAATCGGCGGGGCACGCCGCCATTGGGCGCGCTGCCGCCGGTGGGGCGGATCAGGTCGGCACCAAAATCGGTGGGCAGATGCCAGCCGAGGCGGACTACGGCGCCGCCGGCCAGATGCGTGGAGACATTGCCGAGGGTGACGCGGTGGCGAAGTATGAGATCACAACCGAAGGGGGCGGTGGCATCGGGGGCGAGTTGCCAGGTGCGATAGCGGCGCTCCCAGGAAACTTGCAGGCCGAGTTCATCATGCAGCTGGTTCGCCCAACCTTGGGCGTGGGCCACATGAATGACATCGTGCCAGGAATTTTGCACCTGCTGGCCCATGGCTGAGGGGCCGACGACACCGGCCGAGAGCTCGATCAGCCGGAGCTGGTTGTCCACTTGGGCTTGCAACAAGATCGAGCCATAGAGCCAGGCAGCATAGGGGCGATCATACGGTTGCAGTGCCGGGGTAGATATATCACTCGGTGTATAAATATTATGGCCGAGAGCGAAGCCGACTTTGTAGTGCCAGTCGGTTTTGTCCTGGTGCATCCACGGGAGCCAATGCGTGGCGAATTTAACAAAATCCGCCGATTCGTTGAGATCGGTTTCGCCCAGCCAAGTGAGTTTGAAACCATTCGTATAATGCCGATCCGTCCCGGCGAAATACTTGTCGTTTTCGCTGATGAGGGTGAGCGTGCTATGCTTGATTGTGAGCTCGGGCAACTCGGCGTGAAGAGGCAGGGCGGTGCAAACGAGACCGATGGTGAGAAACCAAGCTCGAAAAAAAGAGAACACGCTCATTTTGCTTTGGCTGACAATGCACCGGAGGTTGGACTGTCGGAGCCTGCTGCCAGGCGACCTTGTGGCACGGGTCTCTTGACCCGTGCCACCCCAAGCGTTGAATCGCCTGCAAGCAGGCTCCTACAAAAACGAGTACAAACCATAGGGAAGGAAATCCACTTAGGCGCGATACGCGATGACTTCGATCTCGACGCGGGAGTCGAGGGGGAGCTTGGCCACTTGCACGGTGGAGCGCGCGGGTTTGTGGGGGGCGAAGGCGGCTTCGTAGAGGGCGTTCATCTTGGGGAAATCCGCCATGTCCTTGAGGAAGACGGTGGATTTCACGACCTGTTGCGTGGTGACACCGGCGGCAGCGAGAACGGCGGCGACATTGGCGAGCACTTGGCGGGTTTGCGTCTCGATGTCATCGGCGACGAGTTTGCCGGTTTTGGGGTCGAGGGGAATCTGGCCGGAAGAATAGATTAGATTTCCCGCAGTGACGGCGTGGGAATAAGGGCCGATGGCGGCTGGAGCGTCGGGAGCGGTGATGATTTTCATGGAAGAAATAGGGTTTTTGGATTTGGGATTTGGGGCCTGGAGTCTTGGCTCTAGGATTTGGGGCGGAGCAGTCGTGAACTATGCTGATTCCCAGCGGCCGTAGATGCCGCAGGGGAGGATTTTGTTATTATCGCGTTGGATCGGCAGGCCGACTTCGCCGCCGTGGATACTGCCACCGGCGTCGTGCATCAAGCCGTCGAGGAGATTAATGACGACCGAGGGCGAAAGGCGCGCGGTGTAGGCGTTGATCAGAAAAAAGAGCGGACGGTCAGTGAGGAGTTGTTTGCACTCACTGAGCAATTCCCAGAGGTGATCTTCGAGTTTCCACATTTCACCCGTGGCACCGCGTCCATAGGTGGGCGGGTCCATGATGATGGCGTCGTATTTGCGGCCGCGCTTGATTTCACGCCGGACGAATTTCAGGCAGTCATCGGTGATGTAGCGAATGGGCGCCTCGGCCAAGCCGGAGAGGGTCGCATTTTCTTTGCACCACTTGACCATGCCTTCGGCGGCATCGACGTGGCACACGCTGGCTCCCGCGTGCGCGGCGGCGACGGTGGCGGCACCGGTGTAGCCGAAAAGATTGAGCACGTTGACTTCACGGCCGGCGGCGCGGGCGGTTTTGATTTTGGCGGAGAACCAATCCCAATTTACGGCCTGCTCAGGGAAGAGACCGGTGTGTTTAAAGCTCGTGGGGTGGATCTTGAAAGTGAGGGCGCCGTAGCGAATGGACCAGTGATCGGGCAGGGGTTTCTTGTACTCCCATTTGCCGCCGCCCGTTTCGCTGCGGTGGTAGAAGCCGTCCCAGCCTTCCCATTTTTTAGCGGCATCACTGCGTGGCCAGATGATCTGGGGATCGGGGCGGACCAGTGTGTAGGGGCCCCATCTTTCCTGTTTCAAGCCATCGCCGCAGTCCAGCAGTTGGTATTCCTTCCAGTGGTCGGCGATGATGAGGCCAGGGCGTGCAATGTTCATGTGCCGGAAAATTGCCTGCGATTTTCGCGATTGAACACGAAAAAATGAAGGATCCTCTCGCTGACCATGGACATTTACTGACCCGCTTGTCCGCCATGGCCAGCAAAGGTGATTGTGCTCCGTTGCTACCTGCCACCCTTACGACCCATCTTCGGGAGCATCAGGCAGGAGATTATTTCGACTTGTGGGCGATGAAGTCTTCTTCGATTAATTGCTGCAACCAAGCGGGGTCTGGACGGATCGCATGACCGGTGAATTTCTTTGGCTCACCGAGTTTGGAACGAGAATAATCGTTTTGGACAGTGATGTTGATGCCTAGCAGGCGACCTTGAGCGTCCATCAAGGGACCACCGCTATCTCCGGGGTGAAGCGGCAGGTCGTCGTCGAGGATAACTGTCTGGAATGGTGCCGTCGCTGAGGCGGGCACGGCCAGCAGTTTGCCAGCCAGCAAACCATCGGAAAAGTTCTTCGTGTAACCTTTCCAGTTCAGTTTGGCTGATCTGAGGTTGGGACCGACAGCGAAAACGGTGTCACCCACCTGAGCACCTTGCGACCATGCAAATGTTTCGCATACGCTCACGTCGATGTGCATGAGAGCGAGGTCGGGTTGGCCTGGCGCATTGTCACCAAGCCAAACGATTCGGGCCGTATAAGGTGCAAATGACGAACCTTCGCCAAATAAGATGGTGACCGAGACGTTCCTAACGACATGGGCTGCCGTTAGAAAATATCCGCGTGAATCGATTGCGACCGCCTTTCCCGAGGAGATGCCCCCACGGGCATGAACATTGAGAGTCGTAGAATTTGCCGAATGGACTGCCGACCCAAACTCCAATGCAGTGCCGGCAACGACCTGCGGCGTACGGTTGGTGAGAAATTTTTCCAGCGGAACGCCGTCGATTTTCGTGTCGCGATAGGCAGAGATCGTGGCGTCGCGTTGTGCCGTGGTAGAAACGGACGTGCATCCCGTCAGAACAGTCACGGCGAGTAGCGCACTATTTAGAAAAACACTTCTCATGGATCGTTTCAGGTAGTCCTCACGGCGGAATTCGGCGCGAGGTCTCGTCTTATTGTGCCTGCGATACATCCGGTCTGATATCCCGGGGCTTTGGTTTCAGGCCTTTTGAACTCCAGATAGGCAACGAGACTTCCGGTATGTTGGTAAGCTTTCCGTTTGTATCGAAGTGCGTCCCTTTTTGAAGCTCGGCATTGTCCACGCTCAACTTGATTCCCTGGCAGCCGGTTATCATCACGGTCACCAGTGCGACCAAGGCGGGTGCAATAAGCTTATGTTTCATCGGGTAGGATCGGATGGGCCGGTCTCGGGTTTGTTTGTGGGAAACACCTTTCGAAAAAAAGGAGGGGTAAGTATTTAAAATGACCTCACGAACCCCTCGCCAAAGCAATCTATTACCTAGCGATGTCGTCGACTTGGAAGTTACAAAAAATGGAATAACCCGCAAGACTGGTTGCTCCGATGAGCATGCGAAGATTCATTCTGTTCAGCCTGCTGGTGGCCACGACCACGGCCGCACCCGTGAAATTCTCCAGCGGGGAAAACCGCACGCACCTGATCGAGCTCTACAGCTCCGAAGGTTGCAGTAGTTGTCCGCCGGCGGAGGCCTGGCTGGGCGGACTGCGAGAGGCTCCCGGACTTTGGCGTGATTTCGTGCCGGTGGCGTTCCCGATCAACTACTGGGACCGGCTGGGTTGGCCGGATCGATTTGCTAAAAAGGAATTCACGGCCCGGCAGTATGCGTATGCCAGTCAATGGCACAGTGAATCGGTCTACACGCCGGAATTCGTGTTGGATGGGGCGGAATGGCGAAAGAACACGAGTGCCCCGCCGTCAAGATCTGCGGAGAATGCCGGGGTGTTGTCGGTTGCCTATGACGAGGCCGGGGTGTGCACGGTGAAGTTTGATCCGAAGGGAGACTACGAGGTTTACGCGGCGGTTCTCGGGGCGGAGATTTTTTCAGAAGTGCAGGCAGGGGAAAATCGCGGGCGGAAACTGCGTCATGATTTTGTCGTGTTGGAGTTGAAGACGGCGAAACTGTCGGGAGGAATCGCCGAGTTGAATTTGCCGAAATCTGCGGAGAAGGGAATCGGCCGGCAGGCGTTGGCGGTTTGGGTTACGCGGCAGGGCGCGTTGACGCCGGTCCAGGCAACGGGCGGATGGTTGGAGTAGTCGCCTCTTGACTCCGGTGAGCTTGTCAGACAAATGTCAGTCATGGAGACAACCGCTCGTGAGTTCGCCCGTAATTTCCGCAAGCTTCGGGCCATTGCCGCTCGAGGAAAGACGGTGCGGGTAAAAGCGCCGGAAGGTGTCTATTTGTTTACCCGGGAAAAGCCCACCAAGACCTGTGGAGCCGTGTTGGAGGGATTGTTGGCTACCCATTCCGGCCGCGGTTTTCTGACCGAAGAAGGGTCGACGGCCATTGAGACCTCCAAGCGCAAGCTGGTGCCGGCCAAATCACCTTGGGATGAGGCTCCGTGATATTTGATTCCACTTTTTTTGTGACGCTGCACCGGGAATTGCAGCGCAGGGAACACGGGCCGGCCCAAGAGTTTCTCGTCAAGCATGCCGACGAAGTGCTGGGGATGAGCGAAATTACCCGGGGCGAGCTCGCGCGGGGTTTCACGACGAAGGCGGCTTGGACCGATTTTTGTGATCGATTTGTCGGTTATCCCTTCAACGACGCCGTGGCCTGGCGGGCGGCGGAAATTTTCAATGATCTTCGCAAACGTGGGGTGATGACGGGCGAGAATGATCTCTGGATCGCGGCGACCGCCTTGGAAGCTGGCGGCGTGCTCGTCACTCGCAATGTGAAGCATTTTCAGAATGTGCGGGGATTGAAAGTGATGGCGCACTGATGGGTCCATTGCAGTTGTCTGAGGTGGAACGCGGCCTCCGGACGGAATGGCGCTTAAGTAATCCCAAGGACTTTCTTGCCGAGGCGTTTACGCCGAGGGGCACCGGGCACGGTCGTGAACAAAACCGCGCGGCTTAATTGCTGCATTGCTTTCAGCGTCGCTTGCACGGTGC
>JANYCF010000237.1 GCA_025360455.1 Opitutaceae bacterium
GGTTGAACGAAGCCGCGGGGCGGCGGGAGGGTTGTAGGTGGGGTGAGAGTTGAGGTAGCGTACCGGGCTGCATGGGAGCGAAGCTGGCGGGACTATGTCCTCACTTCGAGTCCAATATGTTCGTGAACTGACCATCCGGGGTCGTGCTGCTACCACGATCCACGCCTATGTCGCCAGCGTGGCGGCCTTGGCCAAACACTACCACCGCGCGCCGGATCTCATCTCCGACGAGGAGGTGCGCACCTGGCTGGAGTATTTGCGGCGCGACCGCCAACTCTCCGGCTCCACCCTCAACGCCGCTGTGCAGGCGGTGCGCGCTTTTCAAGAGTGGGTCCTGCTGCGGCCGCGTGCGCAGTGCGCGCGCGGCATTCCGCGTTGTCGGCGCGAGACGCGGCGGGCGGAAGTCTACGCCATGAGCGAGATCGAGGCGCTGCTTGCCGCGGCCAACCCCGGCCGCGACCGGATGTTGCTCTCGGTGCTGTATGCGTGCGGCTTGCGGCGCGACGAGGCTCGGCTTTTGCAAACGGGAGATCTGGACGCGCCGCGCAGCCAGCTGCGGGTGCGGCGAGGCAAGGGCGCGAAGGAGCGGGTGTTGCCGCTCACCGTCGGGTTGCTGGCGGACTTGCGCACCTACTGGCGGCGCGAACGCGCGGGGCGGCCCGGCCAGGATTCGCCGTGGTTGTTCCAGGGCGTGCGACCGGGCGAGCCGATGTCGAAGAGCCTCGCGTTGCACATTTACGCGCGCGCGGTGAAACGGGCCGGCCTCCGGCGCAAGGGCGGGCTGCACACGTTGCGACACTCCTTCGCGACGCATCTGCTGGAGGCGGGCGTGGAGATCACGCTCGTGCAACGGCTGCTCGGCCACGCGAGCCTGACGACGACGGCGCGCTACCTGCACGTCACCCTCGGCCGCGTGGAAAAACTCACCGCCTCCCTCGACGGTCGCACCGCCGGTCCGCTCGATCTGCTCGCCGCGTTGCGCCGATGAGCGGTATTCTCGGCGAGATCCTGCGCGCCGGCGCCGCCGCCGTGCCCGCGATCCATGCGGGCACGGTGCGCGCGCTCCAACGCTGTGGCACCGGCGAACTCGGTTACACGATCCACGCGTGCACGGATTGCCGCGAGAGCGAGACCGTGCCCCGCAGCTGCGGCAACCGGCATTGCCCGCGCTGTCAGGGCCGGCTCGCGCGCGCGTGGCTCGAACGCCAGCAAACCGCGTTGCTCGCCACGCCGTATTTCCACGTCGTGTTCACGCTGCCGCACGCGCTCCTCCCGCTCTGCGTGGCGGCTCCGCGCGAACTCTACGCGCTGCTCTTCGAGGCCGCCGCGCAGACGCTCCTGCAACTCGGCCGCGAACGCCTCAGCGGCACGCTCGGCGTGACCGCCGTGCTGCACACCTGGGGCCAGCGACTCACGCTCCACCCGCACATCCACGCCATCGTCACCGGCGGCGCCCTCGACGCGCTGGAGCGTTGGCACGGCGTGAAGTCGCCCCGGTATCGAATGGCGCTTAAGTAATCCCAAGGACTTTCTTGCCGAGGCGTTTACGCCGAGGGGCACCGGGCACGGTCGTGAACAAAACCGCGCGGCTTAATTGCTGCATTGCTTTCAGCGTCGCTTGCACGGTGCGCCAGTTCGTGATCGCCGTTGCGAGCCACTCGTATTGCTCCTGCGACAACGCCACGCTCACCGTCTTGCCTTTCACTTTGCGCGTCCATTGGTAGCACGGCCCGCCGGCTCCGGGCCCACGGTCCTGCGCCGAGCCTTCGCTGATCCAACCGGGCTCGGCCAGACAGGCACGCAAGCGCGCGTAATGTTTCCGCCACTCGGCCTGCGCCGCCATTATTGTTTTGGTTTCCATGCCGATTACTGTAGCACAGCTGTCAAGGGAGCGGTAGATATACTGCTCTATGTCCGACTCCCTTGTTTTTTCCGCCTGGCGCGGCTGGTTTAACCGCCGGCCCGTTGTCACGGTCGCCGCCACGCTCACCGGCCTGCGCCGCTGTACGCTCGACAAGCTGGAGGAGCGCTTCACCGCGTTGCTCTCCGGCCCCGGCCTCGCCGCTCTGGCCGGTGCCCACGCCCCGCAGCGGGAACGGCCGTATTCGGTGCGGCGCACCACGTGGTGTTTCCTCTGGCAAATGCTCCAGGCCAACGCGGCCTGCCGGGACGTGGTCCGGCAGATTCAGGCCATGCTCGTCCTCGAGGGCCGGCCCACCGTGGACGAGGGCACCAGTGCCTATTGTCAGGCCCGCGCCCGGGTGCCGGAGGAGTTGCTCCGCGCCGCGCTGGCCGCGAGCGCGCAGGCGGCCGCCGACCGCGTCTCGGCGGGCACGGCGTTACAGGGCCGCGCGGTCAAGGTGCTCGACGGCACCACGCTCACCTTGCCCGATACGCCGGAAAACCAGGCCGCCTATCCTCAGACCGCCGCGCAAAAACGCGGCTGCGGTTTTCCGCAGCTGCACCTGCTCGTGCGGTGGCACGCGCGCGGAGCCGCCGTCCTCGATTTCGCTTCGGGCGATCACCACCACGGCGAGATGCGCCTGTTGCACCAACTTGTCCCTACTTTCCAGCCGCAGGACATCGCGGTCTACGACCGCGCCGCCGGCAATTTCGTCGCCTGTGTTCTCCTGACCGCGCGCCAAGTCGATCTCATCAGCCGGGTCAGCATCCGCAAAATCGATTGGCGCCGGGGGCAACGCCTCGGCCCCAACGAACGGCTGGTCGTCTGGAAAAAATCCGGGAAAACGCCCGCGTATCTCACCAAGGAAGAGTGGGCCACGCTGCCGGACGAAATCACCGTGCGGGTCATCCGCGTGCGGGTGCCGCAAAAAGGCTTCCGCACCCGTGAACTCACGTTGGTGACAACCCTGCTCGATGCCGCCCTGTATCCCGCCGCCGAGATCAGCGCCGCGTACCTGCGCCGCTGGCGACTGGAAATGTGTTTGGACGATCTGAAAACCACGCTCGGGCTCGACGCCCTGCGTTGCCTGTCCCCGGAGATGATCCGGCGCGAACTGCTCGCCCTGCTCATCGGGCACAACCTCGTCCGGGCGGTCATGGCCGAGGCGGCCAAGGCCCACGTCGTCCCGCTGGACCAAGTCAGTTTCACCGGCACGCTCGCGGCGCTGCGCAGCTTTGGCGCGGCCAGTGCCCAAGCCACGACGGCGACGCAACGCCGCCGCCTTTGGGCGGAAATGCTCCGCGTAATCGCGGCGGACCAATTGCCGCTGCGACCCGACCGCTGGGAACCACGCGTCCTGAAGCGACGCCCGAAAGCCTTTTCGCTCCTCAACCGGCCCCGGCACGAATACCGCGAAGTCCGGCATGGCAGCCTCCACCGCCGCCCCGCAAAAACCGTCCGCCCCGCCACCCGGACCAAACAAACTTAAGCGCCATTCGCCTCCGGACGCGTTTTCAATATTGCACAAAAGCCAACCCGTCCAGAGGCCGGGTTCCACCTTCAGCAGTGGAACATGACGTCTGATCACGTCCCGTACAGTCGGTCGCCGAAATCGCCGAGGCCGGGGAGGATGTATTTCTTGGCGTTGAGCTCGCGGTCGAGGGCGCCGGCGTAGATGGGGACGTCGGGATGCGCTTTTTCGAGGGCGGCTACACCTTCAGGTGAGGCGACGATGCAGATGAAGCCGAGCTCCTTCGCTCCGGCAGACTTCACCACGTCGAGCGCCTGCACGGCGGAACCACCGGTGGCGAGCATCGGATCGATCACGAGGACGCGTTTGCCGTCGAGCGGCGGGAGTTTGCAGTAATAGCTGCGGGCGATGGCGGTGGTGTGATCGCGTTCGAGGCCGACATAACCAACCGAGACGTCAGGGAAAATATCTTGGAAGGGCTGCACCATGCCGAGACCGGCGCGCAGAATCGGGACGATTACAAGCGGGCGCGCGAGTACGCGGCCAATCATAGATTCCATCGGGGTTTCGATGGATTTCTCCTCGGTGGCGAGATCGCGGGTCGCTTCGAGTGCGAGCAGCAGCGAGATTTGGTAGGCAAGCGTGCGGAACAGCGCGGGCTTCGTGGTCTGGTCGCGCAGATGGGTCAGGACGTGGGCACCGAGCGGGTGTTGGAGAACGTGCAGGGGCATCGGAGGGATTTTCGATTTTGGATTATTGATTTTCGATTTCCAGAGAGTCGAACATCGGGAGTTTATTTTAGATCGTGAGCCTGTCGAAAGGCTTCGACTTGGTGGGGGTAGCTGCGAGCGCCAGCGAGCAGAAGAAAGATCACTCGCTGGTGCTCGTGGCGACAAGAGCGAGATTATTTGGGCTGCAACACGAGGGTGTGTTGGGCGGGGCCGGGTAAGAGCGGAGTGGGTTCACCTTTGACCCAGGCAGAGTGGCCGGCCCGATAATACGGGGAGAGCGGATGACCGCTGGCACCGCCGGGCATGGTCAAGAGGCCTTCGTCTTCGTGGCCGGGGGCGACGACGAGTCGCTCGGATTGGCCTTCGCTGGGGCCTTGGACGCGGGGCAGGTCGTTATCGCCGGGCATCGGTTCAGCGGGCATATCGAGAAACCGGCCGAGGAGAGAGGGCAGGATGCGGCTGAACGGATGCTGCATAGCGAGGGTGTTGCGCCGGCCCCAGGTGAACTTGGCGGGAGAAACGTTGGCGGCATCGGCGTCGGCCAACACCTCGTCCGCGGCGGCGAGCAGGAGCGAATTCCACGTCGTATTTTCCGGATTGAGCAAGCGCGCGGGTTGCTCGTGGACGAGTTGCCAGAGTGAATCCTCATAGCGGAAGGCGTGGTAACTGAACGCGGCGTAGTGGGCCGTCGCTTGCTCGGCAAAGGGGGCGAACGTGCGTTCGGCGACATGGCCGCGAAACGCTTTCACGCTGCGGTAGGCGGCGGAATCGATGCTGGCGTGGCCCTCCCATTGGCGCACGACGTCCCGTAATTGGCCGCGGGCGGGATTTTGTTTCACGGCTGCATCGGTCAACACTTCGAGAAGAAATTTCTGCCAGCGTGCAAGAAACAGGGCGCGTTCGTCGAGTTGGACGGCGTGCAGATCGGTGGGCGTGGCTTTTTTTCCGGAGGCGGCGAGCGTGCGAAGATCATCGCGGATCTGACCGGCGCGGGCACCGTTGTCGTATCCGCTGTCGCCGAGGAGCGCGTAGGTTTGGCCGCCGAACGCGCGATTGTTGCCGCTCCAGAGCAGGCCATCGGTGGGATCGAGGACCACGGGAATCTCTTCCGGTTTCAACCAGCCATCCCAGCGGCGATCACCGTACGCCCAGGAAACGGGAAGCCGCCCATCGTAGCCAATGCGGCGAGGGATGAGGCCGGCAATGGTCCACGCGATGTGGCCAGCGGAGTCCGCGATGAGGATGTTTTGATTGGGCAACCCGGTGCGGTGGGCAATGGCGATGGCTTGGGCGGCGTCGGTCGCGGTTTCCAGTTCCAGCAGCTTCAGGTTGGTCGCTTCGGGGTTGTGCGCGGACCAACGCAGCACCTGATAGCGGTCGTCGGTGAGTTCGCTGATGATAGGGCCCCATTCGGTCCAACGCGTGGTGAAGGGGACGGTGGGTTCGCCTTTGACGATGATTGCTTCGTTGCGGTCGTGGATCTCGCCCCAGCCTTGCAGGGTGCGATACTTGATGTTGGCGATGCCGTCGGGCTCGGCGAGGATGACGTCGGTCGTGTCGACGTAGGCATCGGTGAACCCCCACGAAATATGGCCGTTCGAGCCGGCGACAATCAGAGGCATGCCGGGTAACATCACGCCCACGACGCGCTGCGAACTCTGCCCCTCTTTCCACTGCAATACGGTGCGATACCAGATCGGCGGCACGGTGAGGCTGAGGTGCATGTCGTTCGCGAGGAGTGCGGCGCCAGTTGCCGTGTGGCGACCGGCGACGGCAAATGCGTTGGAGCCATGGACCATTCGTGAATCCGGCTCGGTACGAGTGGGCGACGGGGTATTGAGGGTGGATTTTTCCGGCTCAGGGTGGACGAAGCGGATGGTGGGCAGGGCGGGCGGTGGAAAATTGCTGTCGTCGAAAGTGGCGTCCCAGGAATTGCCGCGCGGGGCGAGGAAATCCATCGTAGCGGTGCCGAGACTTTGGCGCACGGCAGCGCGGTTCAGCTCAAAACTGCCGGTGGAATCCTGCAAATCGAACCACATGGCATAAACACACAGGAACGAATCTTCCTCGCGCCACGGTTGCGGCGTTGTGCGGAGAAAGAGATATTCCCAAGGCTTGTTGCCGAGGGAAGTGAGGCCGGCATTCACGCCCGCCGTGTAAGCGTGAAGCAATTCCCGCTCGGGTGCGTTGAGCTGAGCAAGGACCTGCGTCGCGATGGAGCGGAAGCCGTGGAGGCGGGCGCTTTTGTCCAGGTCGAGCGCCTTGGGGCCGAAGAGCTCGGCGAGTTCGCCCGCACCGCGACGACGAAGCAGATCCATTTGGAAAAAACGATCCTGTGCATGAACGAAACCGGTGGCATGGGCGACATCGAGGCGGGTGGCGCCGGTGATCGTGGGCGTGCCGAGGGCATCGCGCTCGATTTTCACCGGAGCGGAGAGACCGGGGAGTGAGTGTTCGCCGTCGAGCTGTGCCAAGCTGCCGCGCATCTCCCGCCAGCCGTAGAATGCGAGAGCGGCGGCTACGAGCGCCAGCACGGTCAAGATGGATAACAGGAGGGAGAAACGCTTTTGCAGCTGACTCATAGGATAGTGGAATACCGGGCGCTTACTGCAACCAGACTTGGGCGGCGACCGGATCGCGGCCTTCGTCGAAATCGATGTAGTCGAAAAACGTCTCGATGCTCTTGTCCTGTAAACCGGATTCGGTGATGCGTTGGAGCAGGCGGACGCGGGCGGCGTCGCGCCAGCCACGCTTCATCATAAAACCGTTCCACACTTCGCATTCCTGATCGTTGCGTTTGATGCCGTGTTCTTCGGTCCAGGTGAGGATCGTCTCATCGGTGCCGCCCGCGAGTGTGCGGGTCTGGAGCTCGGCGAATTTCACGCCCAGAAATAAACAGCAACGCGTATCGAAGACGCCGGGTTGGGTGTCGCCGAGATTGGCGACGTAGTCGGCAGGTAGTTTGCCGGCAGCGTGGAGGCGGATTTTATCCAGCATGCGGCCGAAATAAACGAGACGACCGACTTTGGCGTAGGGAGAGCGGAGACCGGGGAGGTTGGGCATGGTGCAGACAGAATCAGGGTTCCTCGCTTATTTCAATGGGTGAACCTGATGAGTCTCGGATCGGAAAGTAGCGCCGGCTTCCAGCCGGCATGTTCAAGTTGTCGTTTTGCTTGGGTAGGTTGCGTGCTCGCCGCGCAACGCTGGTGTGCCTCTCGCAAAGTGGCGCGGCGAGCACGCCACCTACTGAACCGATCATCCGTGTCACTCTTCGCCTCACACGCACCGTCGCTGAGAATAATAAACGACCGTGGCGATGGTCGCGAGCAGCCACGTGGGCGCGTTCACCCACAGTTGATGGAAAGGAATCGGGTAGTGATACACCGCCCAGATGACCGCGACATGTTTGATCGCGATGAGAATCCAGCAGATCAAAATAAAACGCTCTACGCGTGGATTAGGCGCGGTTGATTGCTGTAGATTGACCTCGCTCACGAAGGCGCTTTCGTAATTCGAGGCCGACCGATGAGACTGGAGATCATGGAACATGGTTTTCAGATAATATAAGCATCGGGACGAAAAATGTAAGAGGAACTTGGCTCAACCCAGCACGGTCAGGACGATCCCCGTTACGATGCCAAGCACTGCGGGGAGCTTGCGTCCTCCATGGGCCTCACGAAACAGCCAGATGCTGCCGGCAAAGGCGACGAGCACGCTGCCTCGGCGCAAACTGGAAACCAACGAGACGAGCGCCTCCGGGTTGCGCAACGCATCGAAATAAACGAAGTCCGCAATCAGCAGCGTGAGGGCGATGAACGGAATGCTGCTCCGCCAATGGAATTCATTGCGGGGCCACCACCGCCGCCACCACCCCACCGCGATGGGTAGAAAAACGATGGGCAGATACAGGGTGAACCAGAGTTGAACGGTCGCGGCGGTGAATCCATGGCGTGGTCCCAGGAGAAACTTGTCGTACAATCCGCTCACGGCCCCGCACAAAGTGCCGGCGACCATGCAACCCACCCACTTGTTTCTCGTGAAATGCACGCCTTCGGCGCGGCCCGCGATCGATAAACCGAAAAAAGAACCGAGTGTAATCATGATGCCGGTGATTTGGAGCCAGGTGGGGCGCTCGCCCAAGATCAGCAAGGCGCCAAAGAGTGTCCAAATCGGACCGGTAGCGCGAACAGGCGCAGCGAGCGAGAGCGGGAGATGCTTGATGCCGAAATACGTGAACGCCCACGAGGAGGCGACGATGGCGGATTTTAAAAACAACAGGCCATGCTGCGCTGGCGTGATCGGTTCGGCAACGAACGCCGCAGGCAACAATCCGGGAGCAGCGAGGTTGGCCAGCAGCAGGGTCAGCCAGATCGCCGCACCGCATAACGTGGCGAAAAACAGCACGGGTATCACGGCGTTGTCGCGCAGCGCGTGTTTTTTCGTCAGGTCATAGAGACCGAGGAAGAAAGCGGAGAGAAGACTGGCGACGATCCATGGCATGAAGGGTGAGATGTGCCGGACACGATGAATTCGTGCAAGGCCGCATACAATCGTCCTGAGCTATTACATGACGACGATGCCGTAATGGTAGGGCGGGACCGCTGGGCCCGCCGCGAATATTGTTACGGCGCGCCCAGCGGTCGCGCCCTACCCATTGAAAAAGAAAAAGCATAGGGCTCGGGGTATCACTCTGAGAATTACCCAAGCCGGGCACAGACGGCGTGGCGCGGGCAGGTGACCAGATGGTCATTCACCATACCGGTGGCCTGCATGAAGGCGTAGCAGATCGTGGTGCCGACGAATTTGAACCCACGCTTTTTCAAATCCTTGCTCATCGCGTCGGACTGGGGCGTGAAGGCGGGCACCTGTTTCATCGCGGTTCGCTGATTTTGGATCGGATGGCCGCCGACAAATTGCCAGATATAGCGGTCGAAGGAACCGAACTCTTCCTGCACGGCGAGGAAGGCGCGGGCGTTGAGCACGGAGGCTTGTACTTTGAGTCGGTTGCGGACGATTCCGGAGTTGGCGAGGAGGCGGGCTTGGTCGTTTTCGTCGTATTGCGCGATCGTGAGGGCATTAAAATGATCGTAGGCTGCTCGATAGTTTTCGCGCTTTTTTAGGATAGTGGCCCAGCTCAGGCCAGCTTGGGCACCTTCGAGAATGAGCATTTCGAAGAGATGGCGGTCATCGTGCGAGGGCACGCCCCACTCGGTGTCGTGGTAATGATGGTTGAGTTCGGCTTGGGCCCAGGGGCAGCGGTTTTTCATGAGGAGAATGATAGCATGGACTGATGACAACCTGTGGTCAGGAGCGTTTGCAGCCTTGCCGAACGAGACTTCAGTCGCTTAACCTCATTCCACTATGGGACGTCAATGGCTACATGCAAAACGCGCGATCGTAAACCTGAAGAAGGGTCAAACGGTTGGCAAACTCGTCAAAGAAATCACCGTAGCCGCCAAGCTCGGCGGCGGTGATCCGGAAGGGAACGCGCGGTTGTTCGCGGTGCTCGACAAGGCGCGCAGAGCGAATGTCACGCGGGATGCGATCGAGCGCGCCATTGCGAAGGGTACGGGCACTGGGGGGGATAAAATCCACCTCGATCATGTGGTTTTTGAAGGCTATGCCCCGCATAAGGTGCCGGTAATTGTCGAGTGCATGACGGACAATCACCAGCGTCTGACGCCGGAAATCCGTAATATTTTCAAGAAGGCCGTGCTGGGTGCGGCGGGCAGCAACAAGTTTCTTTTCGACCATGTAGGGCTCGTCGAGGCGCATCAGGCCGCGACGGGCATTGATCTTGAAGCGGTCGCGATCGAGGCGGGAGCGAATGATTTCGAAGCGCTCACGCACGCGCAGAATGATGATATTCCCGAAGGCGCCACCGGCGTGCGCTTCATCACGGAGCGGACCGCGGTGCATGCGGTTTCCGTGTGGCTCAAGGCGCACGGCTGGCACGTCATCACGAGCGAGATCGGTTATGTGGCGAAACAATTTCCCGTGCTGGATGACACCGCGCGCGGCGAGGTGGGCGAGTTTCTTCAGGAGCTCGAAGACCACGATGACGTGCAACGCGTGTGGGCGGCGGTGAAGTAATTCCCGAGTGACGGGCAAAAAAACGCCGGCGCGTCGAAACGAGCCGGCGGTGGGGAAAAAGTAACCAAAAGGTTACTTCTTCTTCTTCTTAGCAACTTTCTTAGCAGGTTGTTTCTTAGCCATGAAAAATAATTACACAAGTTCGTGCCAATAAGCACGACATTTTTTCATCGGAGAATTTTGTTCGACATTTCTAGCGATCGAATAACGCCGCGAGCTCGCGCAAATACGCGGAAGGAGAACCGGTGAGTGCGTCGAGTTGAGCGCGCGAGCAACGCCATTGCCAATTGCCTTCGGCGCGACCGGGTGTGTTGAAGCGCGCCTCCGTGCCGAGTGAAAGCAGATCGGGCAACGCGATCACGGCGAGGCGCGCGGGAGAAATATAAGAGCTGCGCAGGAAGTCCCACGGAATTTCCGCGCCGCTGATGCGGAGATAACGATTCACGTGATCGCGCACTCGCGGTTCGAGCGCGCGATACCAACCGAGTGAGGTGTCATTATCGTGGGTCCCGGGATAAATCGTCGCGTTTGCTGTGTGCAGATGGGGCAGGTAAGAGTTGGTGGCCTCGCCGCCGAAGGCGAATTGCAGCACGAGCATGCCGGGTAGACCGGTGTCGCGCAGAAGTTGTCGCACGGAATCCGTCAGCACGCCCAGATCTTCCGCGATGATGGGAGCATTCGGAAAACGCCGCTGAATGGCTTCGAATAAAGCGAGACCGGGACCGGGCGTCCATTTGCCTTGGCGCGCGGTTTTGGCCGGCGAAGGAATGCGCCAATAGGAATCGAAGCCGCGGAAATGATCGATGCGGACGATATCGTAGAGGGCGAAGGACGCTTCGAGGCGGGACAGCCACCAACTGAAACCATCTGCGGCGTGAGCTTTCCAACGATAGAGGGGATTGCCCCAGAGTTGGCCGTCTTCGGAAAAATAATCGGGCGGCACGCCGGCCACCGCGAGGGGGCGACCGGTTTGCGGATCCAACTCGAAGAGATGCGGGGCCGACCAGGCATCGGCCGAATCGCCGGCGACAAAGATCGGCAGATCACCAATGATCTTGATGCCGCGGGTCTGCGCCGCAGTGCGGACCTGCGTCCATTGGCCAAAAAACAAGTACTGCGTGAAGGCATGGGCGTCGATGGCAGGAGCGAGTTTTTCCCGGAGCGGGGAGCTGTCTGCATCCGCGTATTCCCGGACATCTGCGGGCCAGTTTTGCCACGCGGTGCCACCGAAGTGATCTTTCAAGGCGCGAAAATAGCAGTAGGCCTCGAGCCAGCTCGCGTGTTGTTGCTTGAAGGCGGCGAAATCGCCGTAGGGCAGGCCGGAAGTTTGCTCCAGAGAGCGGCGATGCGCCGTGAAGAGGAGTGGCCACTTCAGTTGAAAGACCGCGCCATAGTCGACGTGGTCGGCGGGAAGCGCGGCGAGCGGAGCCAGTTCCTCGGTGGTGAGCAATCCGGCGCTGACGAGCACCGACAGATCAATGAGCAGGGGATTGCCGGCAAAGGCGGAGAAGCATTGGTAGGGCGAATCGCCGTACCCCGTGGGGCCGAGCGGACAGATTTGCCAGTTCTTGAAGCCGGCATTTTTTAAGAGATCGAGAAACACCACGAGATTCTCGTCGAAGGTGCCGATGCCATGCGGGCCGGGCAGGCAGGTGGGATGCAGGAGGACGCCCGCACTGCGCGTCTGCAGCCAATTGAAGAGCGGGAGGGAGGATGCGGTGGGTGCAGTCGGGCTAGCTGGGATAATCGACGGGAGGGTGGACGCTGATGGCCGGGGCGGAAGTTTTATGGGCGGAGTGGAATGGGACGGGGTGGATTTCTTCAGGAGCGCGGATTTTTTTTGCGACGGCTTTGATTTTTGCGCCACAGACGACAGGGAGGACTTGGAGCGGGGAGATTTCATGGTGGACGAGGGATGGAAAAAACAGCGAAGAGTGGCGTGTAGAGCGTCGTGGAAGATGAATTGAAAATAGGGACTGGAGGATTCACTTATCGGGGCAACAGCCGGCGCACCTGAACAAATAGAACGCGCGCGGGACACCAATGAGTCCAAGGTGGAACAAGAGCGACGCTGGTCATTCATCCAGCCAAGCGGGAAACGGCTGCAAGAACGAGACAGATTTCTGCGCCTGATCGGGAGCAAACAATCAGAAGCCCAGGTCTAGCGCTCCATCAAGGCGGATAATGGGATCAACATGGCTCCTGCGGGAGGGCTTGATCGATACTTCAAGACACCAAGGCTGACGCGATCAAGTAGCCGGCGGGGTCTCGGGCGTAGCCGGTGCCTCTAAGGTGGCTTTGACTGCTTCCAAGAGCTCCTGCGGACTAAAAGGTTTTCGTAGCACGCGGTCGGCGCCAAAGCGAGTGGCCATGTGGAGATACAGCTTAGGGTCGTAGGCGAAGCCGCCGGACATCGCGATAATCTTGACGGTTGGGTTCAGCTTTCGGAGCTCGAGAATAGTGGCGAGACCTTCCTTTTCCGGCATGACGAGATCGGTGAGCACCAAGTCGGACTGTTTGAAGCGATACATGTCCATCCCTTCGACGCCATTCGCGGCTTGGCGGATATCGTGTCCACCCCGGGCTAGCATGGCCGCGATCGTCGGGCGGACGTCGTCATCATCATCAATCAGTAATATGGATGCCATGGTGAAAAAAGGAGCTGCCGGAAGAAAGGTTGGGCGTGAAATTCTCTTTCGCCAATGTTAAATGCGCCACGAGTGGAGAAAAGATTACGGTGGGCAGGCGGCTTGGTTGGCGGAATGACTTGATCCGCGGTGAATCATCCGGAAAAAGGGGCAAGAAACCCTGACTATTTTTCGTGGACTTGTTTGTTATCGTCGCTTCGTATCCACCAAACTCAGCCTTCTTGTGTTCGCATCAGTTGTCGGGTCGGGTGAAGGGTTAAATTCCGCGCGAACCCCCTGGAGGTGATGAGGTGCAGTGAGCCGGCTATGCTTTTCTTCTCCCATAAAATGAAATCAATCAGTTTTCTTTCTTCATATACAAAGCTCTTTGGCGTGGTAGTTTTGGCTTTGGGGGCGTGGGCTGCGGCCCGTGCCGTTGGTGAACCCATGGCTGATTCGCCTTCCGCTTTTCTGCGGGATCAGACTGGCAGTGCGATCCACTGGCAGCCTTGGAATGAGCAAACACTCAAGCACGCAAAAGAAGAGGGCCGACCGGTCTACGTTTTTATCGGATACTTTCTTAGTGAACTCAGTCGCGCCACCACGCGGCAATCATTCGCCAATCCTGAGGTCGTTGAATTTTTGAACCAGAACTTTTACTGCATCCTGGTTGATCGTGATGAACAGCCTGAGCTTGCGGCCTGTGCCCAGCATTATCTGCGCACCGTTAAGCAGCTCGATGGTTGGCCGGCCCATCTTTGGCTCACTCCGGAGCTCCAGCCTTTTGAAGGTGGCAGCTACTTGCCGCCTTCCGAAGAGTGGGGTAAAGCGAGTTTCATCAAGATTGCCCGTCAGGCTAAAGACGCTTGGACGACTGATGCTACCGCCTGTCGGTCTCGTGCGGCGGAAGCGGTGTCGGCGCTTGCGCATCCGTTCTCAGCGATTAAGTCGGAAGCGGCACATATCCCGGAAAAACTAACAGCGGCAGCGACTGCTTGGCGCGAAACTGCTGATGCAGTGCATGGTGGTTTTGGGGACGCCCCCAAAGCACCTGAGCCCGAGCTGTTGCGTTTCCTCCTGCGTCAATCGCCAGCAGATCGCGCTATCGCGCTGGCTACCCTGCATGCTATAATTGCCGGAGCCATTCACGATCCGATTGATCACGGCTTTTTTGAGCGGACGACCGATGCGGCATGGCGGATGCCGAATTTTCAGAAAACTCTCATGATGCAGGCTCGTCTCGCCCTCGCCTTTCTCGATGGGGCGCAGATTAGCGGTGATGCTCCTTTGGCTGCGGGTGCACGTGAGGCGCTAGATTACGCTCTTGCCCGCCTTGCCCTGCCCAAAGGCGGTTTCGCCGCCGCACAGGATGGAACGGGTGAAACTTTAGCCGGCTACTTTGCCTGGACCGAAGCCGAAATCGATAGCGCACTTGGGGCTGACGCCGCTGCTTTTAAAACCGCTTATGGGGTGGTCGCAGCAGGAAATGTATCCGCCGAAGAAGATGCGTCCGGTGTTTTCACGGGAAAAAATCTGCTCTATCGTGCGACTCCGGTGGGAGAAGTTGCGGCCGAAGCGGCGCTCGTCCGTGCGGCCGGCAAATTAAGCACCGTGCGTGACCAACGCGCAGCCCTCCCGCGCGATGAACGCGCTACCGCTGGTGCCCACGGGCTGATGCTCGCCGCCCTGTCCCGTGCCGGAGTGCAACTCGCCGAGCCCAAATATCTCGATGCAGCCAAACTCCTTTTCGCGACAGTGAAAAAGGAGTTCATCACGAGTGCCACCGGTGATGTCCGCCGCTTGCGGGGCAGCGCCTCGGCCGGCACCCCTGTCGATTACGCCGCGCTCGCCCTCGGTTGCCGCGAATACGGCCAAGCCACGAAAAACAACGAAGCCGACACTCTGGCCGCGCAATTGCTCGCCCGGGTCGATCAGCTCTATGTTGATAGCGCAAGCGGCCACTATTATTCTTCTCCTGCTGAATTGCCGATAGGGCTTTTCACCCGCGCGCCTGCGGCAGTGGACACTCTTTCGGCCGAAGCCATAGCCTTACAGGCCGGAGTGCCGGCCGATGTCGCCAAGGCACTGCAAGCCAGCCTGGTCGCGTCTTTGGAAAGCACCCCCACGGCTCCCGGTGATGGACTGCTCGCTCTCGTCTTGGCGCAACCTACTCCGGCAAAACCCTGACCGATCCTAAGGGTTGATCCGAATAACCAGTGTATTCGTAGGTCAGCGTGCTTGCACGCGCCGCAGCCCGCTTGGGCGCGTCTAAGGTCGCTGACCTACTGGGCACCCAATCAGGGGTTATTCAGGATGATCTAATCTGATCGGGATAAATACGGCCTTCAGTATTACACTTTAGGTTCTTCCTGCTTCCGACGGGTCACAGAGAATGGCTTGGCTACTCCCTGTCTATTTATGCTTCACCGGCAATCCCGGGAGCTATTTTGGCGTAGGGTAAATGGAAGCGATTAAATATCCGTTTGAAGCGGATCGATAAAATCAGGGACATCGCGCATTTGGCGGTGACGATTTTATGCCACGTGAGACGCGTTACTTAATCCGCAGACAAAGGATCTCATTAACTCTTGCCCCGGGTTAATCTAACATGATTGCTTACACGTGTTTTCTTGAGTGAAAATTTCAGCCTACGCACTGCATTCATCGTAATACCTATTCTTTAATCCCGCCTTTCTCCTCATTACTAACGAATCATCATGAAGCTAAAAATTGTCGGCCCTGCTCTCCCTAATATTCCTTGGCAGCCCCGCCCGGCGGGCAACTCGGATTTGCTCTGGCGCTACGACCAGAATCCGGTGATCGGCCGTCGGCCGCTCCCTCACGTCACCGGTATCTATAATAGCGCAGTTGTGCCCTGGAAGGGCGGCTTCATCGGGGTTTTCCGTACCGAAGGCATGGATCGCGTGCCCCATCTGCATGTCGGTCGCAGTCCAGACGGCCTGAAATTCACCTTCGAGCCCAAGCCCATCGATTTCAAAGGAGATCCCGAGGTAATCAAACACGAGTACGCTTACGACCCACGCGTCACCGAGATCGACGGCGTCCACTACATCACTTGGTGCAACGGCTATCATGGCCCAACCATCGGCATCGCGAAGACCACGGACTTTGTTAACTTCGAGCAGATCGAAAACGCCTTCTTGCCCTACAACCGCAATGGCGTGCTCTTCCCGCGCAAGGTGAATGGCAAATATCTGATGTTTAGCCGTCCTTCCGACACCGGCCACACGCCATTCGGTGACATCTTCACCAGCGAGAGTCCGGACATGGTTTACTGGGGCAAGCACCGTCACGTGATGGGCCGCGGCTGGCCTTGGTTCCAAGGCACGAAGATCGGCGCCGGCCCGTCGCCCATCGAGACGAGCGAAGGCTGGCTGCTCATTTATCACGCGGTCACCGGCACCTGCAATGGCTTCGTCTATTCCATCAGCGCGATGGTGCTCGATCTGGAGCAACCCTGGAAGGTTATCGCCTCGGCCAAACAAGCGCTCCTTTGCCCTGAGGCACCGTATGAGCTTGCCGGTTTCGTTCCGGGCGTGTGCTTCCCCGTCGGCTGTCTGTGCGATAGCGCCACGGGCCGCCTCGCGATCTACTACGGTGCCGCCGATACGGTTTCGGCCGTGTGCTTCGGTAATGCCGAGGAGATTGTCCAATTCGTGAAGGACAATCCGTTGAAAAAGTAACTTCAATCCGCTACAGGCGGTGGCTCACGACCACCGCCTTTTTGTTTGATAGAAATTTTGCACATATTTGCTATGGGTAGGGCGGGCCGCGGGGCCCGCCGCGAATGTCCTTACGGC
>JANYCF010000256.1 GCA_025360455.1 Opitutaceae bacterium
TCGGCGTGGCCGATGAGCGGCAGCGCGTGTGGCCCGCGGTTGTTGAGCGTGTATTGGATCGACGTCTCGATGTGGTGGAGGAGCGTGTCTTTCGAGCCGGGCTTGTCGGCGTAACCGCACGGTTCGTTGAGAATCGTGAGATCACCGGTTTCGCGGATGTACGCACAGGTCGAAAGGATGAGCCAGAGCGGGTCGTCGTTGAAACCACCGCCGATGTCGGCGTTGCCCTTCTTGGTGAGCGGCTGGTACTGGTGGAAGCAGGTGCCGTCGGCGAGCTGCGTGGATGCGATGTCGAGAATGCGCTGACGGGCGCGCGCCGGGAGCAGGTGGACGAAGCCAAGAATGTCTTGGTTCGAGTCGCGATAGCCCATGCCGCGGCCGATGCCGGTCTCGTAGCCGGAGGCCGAGCGCGAGAGATTGAACGTGGCCATACACTGGACCTGATTCCACGTGTTGACCATGCGCTGCAAATGCTCGTTCGGGACTTTCGGCGCTTGGTAGATCGAGAGGAGGGATTCCCAGCGTTCCTTCACGGCATTGAAGGCAGCATCAACCACCTTCATGTCGCTGTACTTGGCGAGGATTTCCCTGCCCTTGGTTTTGTTCATCACCAGCGGCGAGTCGAACTTTGGCAGATCACCCTGATCGACGTAGGCGAGGACGATGGCGAACGTTTCTTCCTGGCCGGGCTTGAGCGTGAGGTTGATCTGCTGTGCGCCGACAGGATTCCAGCCGAAGGCGCGGCTGTTGGTGCACTTGCCGGCCATGACGGCCTTTGGATCATGCAGGCCGTGGTGGACGCCGACGAAGGCGTCGCGCGAGGTGTCGTAGCCGTCGATCTTCCGCGTGCAGCCGAAGAGCGTGTAGTGATTCCGGCGCTCGCGATACTCGGTTTTGTGGTAAATCGCGCTGCCCTCGATCTCCACTTCGCCGATCGAGTAGGTGCGCTGGTAATTTGTCATGTCGTTCAAGGCTTCGAAGAAGCAGAACTCGACGTACGAAAAGAGACTGAGCTTTTGGGTTTTCTTGGTCTTGTTGCGGACGGTAATTTTCCAGATCTCGAGATTCTCTTGCGGCGGGACGAACATCAACTGCTCGACCTCGATGCCATCTTTTTTGCCTGTGATGCGGGAATAGCCGAGACCATGGCGGCATTCGAAGGCATCGAGCTTGGTGCGGGTGGGCTTCCAACCGGGATTCCAAACCGACTTGCCCTGCTTCACATAAAGGAAGCGGCCGTCGTTATCCATCGGGTTGTTGTTATAGCGATAACGCGTGAGACGACGGAGCTTGGCGTCCTTCCAGAAGGAATAGCCACCCGCAGTCTGCGTGGACATGCCGAAGAATTCATCTTGGCCGAAATAATTCAGCCACGGCAAGGGCGTGTCAGGGCGGGTGATAACGTATTCGCGGTGGGCGTCGTCAAAGTGTCCGTAGTTGGCCATGGGGGGAGTAGGTTGGTGGAGTGTTAGGAGGTCGGGTGGTTAGGAGGGGAAAGGTTTAAACAGTAGGTAACTTGTTGGTATGATTTCGATCTAAATCGGGCCAGTGCGGCAATGATTAGAACCGGCGTGGTCCGATGATGATCGTAGCTTCAACTTGAACTAATATACGGTGGCTCCACCTAAATCTTGATCGGTTACTCTCAGCGCAGCAGTCGAAAAGTGGTGATTTGATTGACGGATGTCAGATGATTGTCGTGTGCTCTCCCCTTTCGACTTCGCTAAAGTCATCTGCGAAACTATTTTCCGCTGGGCTTCTTTTGCATTTAATGTTAAATCAAAAACGCACGTGGTTATTTTTTAAAATGTACCGATAAACCACTTCCCTGCGCTACCCCCTTTTTAACCCATGAAAAAATCCCTGTTACTGTTGTTTTGCGCGATTTGCTCTTCCGCGATCGCCCAGAAATTCGAAGGTCTCGCCCTGACTCCGCCCATGGGGTGGAATACTTGGAATACCTTCTCCTCGAATATCAACGAGGCACTCATCATGCAGACCGCCGACATCATGGTGAAGAATGGCATGCGCGATGCCGGCTATGTCTACATCGTGCTCGACGATACGTGGTCAGCCATGGAGCGCGATGCACACGGCAATCTCGTGGCGCATCCCGAAAAATTCCCCAGCGGTATGAAAGCCTTGGGTGATTATCTGCACGAACGCGGCTTTAAGTTCGGCATCTATAACTGCGCCGGCAAAAAAACCTGCGGCGGCTTCCCCGGTGGTTGGGGCCACGAGTTCCAAGATGCGTTGAAGTACGCCGAATGGGGCGTCGATTATCTCAAGTATGATTGGTGCAACTCCGGTGATGCGAATCCGAAGGACGCATACACCCGCATGCGCGATGGGCTCTATGCGGCCAAACGGCCCATCGTTTTCAGCATTTGCGAATGGGGCGGCAGCAAGCCTTGGGAATGGGCCGCCGAGGTTGGCCACCTGTGGCGCACCACCGGCGACATCACCGATTGCTTTGATTGCAAACAACGTTGGGAGCAGGGCTGGAAAGTCATTGTCGATCTTCAATTTTCCCAGGTTCAGCCGGCAGATGGTCAAAATAACGGCATCGGCAAATATGCCGGCCCCGGTCATTGGAATGATCCTGATATGCTCGAAGTCGGTCGGGACGGCCTGACCTACGCCGAGTCCCGCGGTCATTTCGCGCTGTGGTGCATCCTCGCGGCCCCACTCATGGCGGGCAACGACGTCCGTCACATGTCGCCCGAAATTACCGCCTTGATTACGGATAAGGACGCCATTGCCATCGATCAGGACAAGCTCGGCAAGGAAGGCTGGCGTTTCCGCGCCGAGCCCGGCCAGGAAATGTGGGTGCGTGAACTCTCCGGCGGTGACTGGGCCGTCGCACTTCTTAATACCGGCAAGTCCACCGCTGATCTCTCGATTGATTTCAGTCACGGGTGGTGGTTCCTCGGCGGCAATTGCGCGGTCCGCGATGTATGGGACAAGAAGGATGCCGGTACGACCGAGAAAAAATTCACCAAGCGGCTCGATTCCCATGACGCCGCCCTGCTTCGTCTGACGCCGATCAAGAAATAACGCCAAGCCGTTTAGTTTTCCCGCACCCCGGCCGCCACTCGCGCCGGGGTGTTTTATTAAACTAGGGCTAACCGGGCGGTTGAGTGGCTGCCGGCGGCTGGTAGATTTCTGCCATAAGCGCGCCAAAGAATCACCGCAGCAATCGGATGCAGGCAGGCCCCGATTGCGAAGATCACGCCATAACCAATGCTGCCCACCATTGGTCCGATAAACGCGTTGCAGACCATGCTGGTACCGGCACCGAAGGCACTCATCAAGGCGACGGCGGTCCCGATCATTTTTTGTGGTACCAAATCAGCCATCAGGATGTTGGTGAAGTTCAGCCAAGTCACGGCCATCACTCGCACCAGGCAGAGGAGTACGATTGCCATCGCGGGTTGCTTCACATAATGCAGGACCAGCACCAGCGGGGCCAGGACGGCGAGGCTTTGCAGAATAACCCGGCGGCTCCGGGCCGGGGCCCAACCGAAGCGGGTTACCAACCAATCACTGGTCGGGCCGAAAATCAGCAGCGCTGCCGTGGCGACCGCAGTCGGGATCCAGCCGATGCGGCCTAATTCACCGAGCGTTAGCCCCATGCGTTCCTGGAGAAAACCGGGCTCCCAATAGATCAGAAAAAACCACAGCGGATCACTTACGAGGCGCGCGGCGATGACACCCCAGATTTCGCGGCGACTCAGGACGGCGCGATATCCGCTGGGTGCAGCCACGGGTGGAGCGGCGGCGATCAGGGCGACTGGTTTTGGGCTGACGAGCGTGGAGCGCCGATCGGTCACCCCCCACGCGAGGGCGATGAAGAGGCCGACGAGACCCGGGGCGAAGAAAGCCGCGTGCCAGTTCCAGCGGGTGGTGAACCACACGGCCAACGGCGTGGCGAGAACTTGGCCGACGACGTAGAGCGGCTCCTTGATCGTCGAGGCGAGGCCACGGCGGTGGGCCGGGACCCATTGAAAAATAGCGACCATGATTGCCGGCATCACGCCCGCTTCGGCGATACCGAGAAGGGCGCGGCAAGCGCCCATCTCACCGAGGTTACGCGCGAGACCAGACAGGGCCGTCGCGACAGACATCGCGCCGATGAAGAGTGGCATCATCATCCGCGTGCCCCAGCGATCAATCAATCGGCCGGAAAAAAAGAAGCACGTCGTATAAAACAACATGAACACGGTCACCAGCCAGCCATAGTCGCGGTCGGTCCAACCCAAATCGGTTTTAAGTGTCGTCTTGAGCACGGACAGCGTGCCGCGATCCATATAGAAGAGCATCCCGGCAAAGCCGCACAGCACGACGACCGCCCAAGCGCGTTTCGAGATTTCAGTGGGAGTAAGGTCTTCAGCAATCGCCGGCACGGGAGTGGGGAATGGCATGGATTGAGGCGGGGTGGGGCAGGGAGGACAAAGCCAGAGATGATGGTATGGGGCAAGCGTCGCCTGCCTGGTTAAGTGCTCCCGCGCGAACATCGAGCTTTGGGCCGTGTGGTCCTTCTGGACAACCTCGCTTGTGTACTCATCGTTGAACTGTGCCTCGTTCAATTACGCTTCAAGATGTCGCCGACCGTGTGGGTGTTCATCGTACCACGGTTTCACTGGCGTTGCGGGATTATCCGCGCCTCCCCCTCGCCACGCGCGAGCGCATTCAGGCGATTGCAAAAAAACTCGGTTACCGGGCGAATCCCCTCGTGACGGCGTTGATGAAATCACGGCGCACGGGTAAGGCCGTTAAACACGCCGTGCTCGCGTACGTGACGAATCATCCGACCTGTTACGGGTGGCGGCCGCCAGCCCTCGAACAGCCGAATTTTTTTCCTGGGGCTCTCGCCCGCGCGAAAGATTTTGGCTACAAGCTGGAACATTTTTGGATGGCGGAACCGGGAATGTCGCCGGCGCGTTTCGGTGACATCTTGCAGGCGCGGGGTATTTTTGGGATTATCATCGGTCGGCTTCCGGCCGATTTGCACCAGCTGAAATTGGACTGGGACCGTTTCTCCTGTGTGGCGCTCGGGCTCACGCTCGAGTCGCCGCAATTGCACCATGTGGCGGAGGGACATTTTTCCACCACCCGCAATTCGATGCAGCAATGCATTGAGCGCGGCTATCGGCGCATCGGTTTTGTTTTTTCGACGCCCAACGATTATCCGCGGGTGGGTGACCGCTGGCTCGGCGGTTATTTTTGTCAGCAACGCCGACTGGCCCCGGCTGATCGGATTCCCATTTACGAAGGGCATCCGGAGAATGGCGGGGCTTTTCTGACGTGGTTCAAGCAGTGGAAGCCCGATGCGTTACTCGTCTCGCGGGCGGCCCCGGTGATCTCGTGGTTGCGGAAGGCGGGCTATGCGGTGCCGGGCGAGGTGGGGGTCGTGGAATTACGCGACGAACGCCCGGAATACGGTCATTCCGGCGTGTATTATGATCCGGCGAAGGTCGGCGCGCTCGGGGTGGAAACGCTCCTGGGGTTGATGCACCGCGGCGAAAAAGGAGTCCCGGCAGATCCGCACGCGGTTTTACTGGCTGGCACCTGGCTGGAGGGTTC
>JANYCF010000257.1 GCA_025360455.1 Opitutaceae bacterium
CTGGCCGGCGGCATCGCCCACGATTTCAACAACCTCCTCACCGGTATTCTCGGCTATCAGGATCTGGCGCTCGACACTTTGCCCGAAGGCGACTCCGCCCGCAATTATCTCACGGCCTCCCGCGATGCCAGTCTCCGCGCCCGTGAACTCGTCGATCAAATCCTCACCTTCTCCCGCCAAGCCAGCAGTGAAAAACTTGCGGTCAATCTCACCCAGTTGATTGAAGACGCCCGTCGTTTTCTCCGCGCCACGGTACCCGCCACGATTCGCATGGAAGTCGATATTGCGCCGGATTGTAACCGCGTACTAGCCGACGCCACCCAGCTTCATCAGGTATTGCTTAATCTCGGTTCGAATGCCGCCCACGCCATGCGCACCACCGGAGGAACGATGCGCATCACGCTCCAGCCGGCTCTCGTCGATGAAGCCGAAGCCGCCGTCATCACCCATATTCAAGCAGGCCGGTATCTCAAACTCACCTTCAGTGACACCGGTCACGGCATGGATGAAGAAACCAGCAAACGCATCTTCGATCCCTTCTTTACCACCAAAGAAGTCGGGCAAGGCACCGGCCTCGGACTCTCCGTCGTGCACGGCATCATCCAAGCCCATCGCGGTAACATCATCGTCGAAAGCCGCCCCGGGAAAGGCGCGACCTTCATTCTTTACCTGCCGGAAGCAGAAGAAAATCTCGCCGAAGCCGCCGCCCCGGACACCTCGATGCCGCGCGGCAATGGCGAATTAATCGCCGTCGTGGACGATGAAGATGTCGTGCGCAGTTTCGCGCAAATGGCACTCGAAAAACTCGGCTATCGCGTCGCCGCTTTCGATTCCCCCCACCAATGCCTCGAAGTGTTGCGACGGCAATCGGCTGACTTCGCCATGTTGCTCACCGACCAGACCATGCCAGTCATGAAAGGCATTGAGCTCGCCACCGAGGTCCGCCACGTCACGACCCGGCTGCCGATCGTAATCATGTCCGGCTATTTCACCAGTGTGGCACCGGACAAACTCGCCCAGCTCGGAAAAGTATCGCTGCTCTCCAAGCCCTTCACCAACGAAGAGCTCTCCCGCACCGTCCATCGCAGCATCTATCCGAAGACTTCCGGCACCCCCTTCCCCTCCACCCCCCCGTTCGCCCAAAGCAAGCAACCTTTCCAAGGCAGTTGAGCTATTCGTCACATGTTTCCATTCGTGAAGACCTACGACGACCGCGGCCACCTTTTACGATGAAAGCGCGGGAAATGCCCGAAAATTCTACGACGACAATCACGTCACGTTCCACGAAGACAATTGAGCAGGGGAGACGAAGGAACGAAAATACGCCTAACCCCAGGCCCTGACTTTTTTTTCAGCCCTTTTTAGTGACAACATATAGAAGGTGAAAATTATGAATAACCCCTATTCAGCTTTCGTCCCGCCTGGGCACTATTATAGCCCGCTTCCTGATTTAGGTGAGGCCGAGGCGCACCTCCAAATGGTTTTGCACAAAGGAATCCTGCAACTGCCCGGAATCTGTAACGATGCTACGGCTCAGTTTTCCTTTTTAAGCCATCTTGTTCAGAGCCACCTTCGGCACTTTCAATTCCCGGAGTTTTTGGAAAGCAATACTGCCACCAGATACTATCGTCGAAACGGTTTTTTTGAGAGTGGGGACGCCTTTCTGCTGTTTGCGATTCTGAGGGAATATTCTCCGAAACGTATAGTCGAGGTAGGCTCGGGTTTCTCCTCGGCCCTGATGTTGGATACAATAGATATGGCCAAGTTTGAGTGCAGTCTGTCTTTCGTTGAGCCCTGTCCCGATAGATTGAATGCGTTGCTGCGTCCGGCTGATCATGAGTTGTTCCCGCTCAAATTGACGTCGTAGAACGGGACGTGATTGTCGTCGTAGGATTTTTACGGTGATTACCACGCTATCATCGTAAAAGTTGGCCGTTCGCGTCGTAGCTTGCGGGCGTGCTGCGATCAAATTGACCGGCTGTGGCCGCAGCCGGTCGATGTCAAAGAACAGGTGGGCCCGTTCGACAGGCTCAGGGCGAGCGGAGGCCAGTGGGCCGGCGGGATCGTAGCTTGGTTGTTTGCTACGATCTCACCGGCCGGAATCAGAACAGGGGCATTTGCTTTGGGTCGTCTGCAGGAATCCGGCTACGCAACATCCGATGCACCGAAGCGAGGGCGGCGATTTGCTGGGATTGCGTGGTGACTTTTTCGGCGAAACGGAGTGAGCCGAGCACCGCGTCGAGTGCATTACGGATGTGCCGGAACTCGCCATGCAACTCGTCGTCGTGCCGATCAAAAAATTCTTGCAGACACTTGAGCAGGTACGTCGGGAAGTACGGTCCGTAGCAGGCCGGATCACCGTGGCCGCGGATGTTGTCGAGGCGTGCGATCAACAGGGCCCGGTAACGGGCGGGTGAACAAAACAGACCGCGATGGTCGAGCCAGTGGGCGGGCCAGCAGAGCGCGTGGAGCAGCCGGCGGCGATCGCGGTGGAACACCGCCGGGGGCTTGCTGGAGTAGAAGTGTCCCCGGACGTGAGCGAGCAACTCGGCGAGGAGCCCCTCGGCAGG
>JANYCF010000270.1 GCA_025360455.1 Opitutaceae bacterium
ACAATGCTTCTTTCTTCACGACTCCCGCTGCGACTCTTCCCGCTCGAAAAACCACTGACTGGCGAAGCGAACTCTTCATCGAAAACAAAACGGATCTGGAAAAACGCGTGGACCACGGTGCGTGAAATCTTCCGGCGATCGCCGCGGCTCAGACACCGCAGGGGCGAAGCCCCGTAGGTTGTCTGTAGCCGCTCTGGTTCGCCTCCGGTTTCATTTGGTGTACGTCGCGCGCAAACTTGAAGGCAAAAATTCGAGCATGGCATCCGGCAGCTTCTCTCCTTTCGGAACGACGCGCGCGCTTCCCTGCGGCGTGATCTGCTTGAGGTAGCCGGTGTCGCTGCTGAAAGCCCACAGACTTCCGTCGGTGCTCCAGTAAAAACACCACCGACTCGAATCTGATCCGATTTCTTCTGAGAACACTACCGCCCGGGCTGAATCCAGAATCGATCCGACAACAAGCGATGCACTCTTCTTTTCTATCTTTAGCACGCGATTACCGTCCGGAGACGGAAACTCACCAAATGACGAAATAACGACAGCAGGCGTCGAACGGCCGCAAGCGACCAAGAAAAATGCGACCAGAAAAAGAGCTAGATATCGAGGGCGCATGGCTTCTGGCGAACGACTCAGATCAGCCACGCCCGACGGGCGGGCGAGCCGTCTCTTTTGAATAACTGGGCCATGTTGAGCGTAGCTGTAATCATCGAAGAAGGTGAGATCAAGGGCGTTGGCCTGTGGCTGACTGGGTTCGGCTCTGGTTTCATGGGCGAAGAAGGCTTTCGATACAATCCTTGGACTCTTTCAAACCCCATCCGGTTTTCGCGCGCAGCTTCGTTATGGCCCCGAGAACATCTCCGCCTCCTCGGAGGGCCACCAAGTCAAGGCCAAGGTCACAATAGGGGCTCGACTGCCCGCATTTTGGGCAGACATTCGCTTGATTGCTAACGGGCCGAAAGCAGCACGAGCAGAAGCCGAGATGAGGAGTGTCCATAAATCTCTGCTGATCTTTGTCGAACAGAGTTATTCTGCCTTACTGGATTGCCTTACTCGCGTGGGGGTCATGGCTCGGAGGAAATTGTCCAACTCACCGAAGAGCAAGAAGGAAACCTGCGCAGTAAGTCTTTTGGCGATTGCCTGCAGCTGCTGTGATTACCTTACTCACGGCGTGTCCGCTTCTACCCCTGATTCTGACCGCCAACCGGTCCATTTTCCGGGCTGGAAAACGGCCTTGCGTCAATCCGGTCTCCCGGGGGCCGACGTGATTGCCTACGAGCGGGCGATCCTTTCCTTTCTCAGATTATGCAAGGTCCGTCATGCCCCTGCCACGGTTGTGCTGGTGCGCTTGCATCTGCAGTCACATCCGGGCCATCGGATGGCGTTGCGCTGGTTTTTCAAAGCGGCGGGCTGGACGGGGACGGTTAATTTGGCGACAACCGCCACGGCAGCTATTTCGCCGGAGCGTGCTGATGGGCCGACGGAAAACAAACGGCTACGCTCGAATGAACCGGGACTGGCCGCTAATGACTTGGGGCGTGAGCCGTGGGAACCGCGTATAGCTTCACACGCGGTGGGCTCGCCTATAGCTTCGCACGCGGTGGGCTCGCGTATAGCTTCACACGCGGCTTTAGCTATAGCGGCGCATTGATCATGTATTATGTCTACGTGCTTCAATCCGAGCCGGACACTGGCTTATATATCGGATTTTCAACCGATCTGAAGCAGAGGTTAAAGCAACATCAGGACGGCGAATCTCGGGCCACTTCGCACCGCGGACCTTGGACGCTTATTTACTACGAAGCATACAGCATGAGAGAGGATGCTTTGGGTCGGGAGAAATTTATGAAGAGCGGGGCGGGACGGAAACATCTGGCAAAACAATGCATGCATCACTTTGAGAAAAATCCGCCACGCGGCAAAGATGATGTGGTCTGAGTCTAAACCGCGTGAGGCGTAGACTCTATACGCGGATGGGGCATAGTGATATTCGGACGACGCAAATCTATCTGCATTGCATGATCAAACCCGGGCTCGGCGTGAAGAGCCCCTTCGACCAGCTCGGACAGTGGTCGACGCCGCCTCCACCCCCGGCTACGACTTAGGCAGAAGAAGCGCGTCCGGAGGCCACGCTCCACTTTTTCACTTAGGCCAATCCTGCAGGCCTCCGACCTGCGCTACTACGAATATTATTCGGTGGATTCTTTGGCTTACTCCGAGTGGAATGGGGTTTCAGTTTGATCGTTCCAGCCAACCAGCCTGCGCGTACCAAGATAACCGGCGTCTGTCCGGAGGCCCAACCATACGCACTCGCCCAGCTCATCCACAAACAGCCGTCTCCGGTCTGGCTTGTGATTATCGAAGAGGCCAAGCACGCCGATTCATTGGGCGAGGATATCGCTCTGTTCCATGCGGCGCACGGCGGGAGAGCGGCTGCACTTGATATTTTGCATTTCCCCGAGTCGATGGCCGGCAGCCGCGACATGCGCGAAGCGTTCAACGCGGCAAGCGATCGCCTGGCGGTATTGAGCCGGTTACGTGGGGGGAGAATTAACTCTGCGCCTGGATTCGGTGGAACTCGGCCTCCGGACGAGTTTTCTTCCAGGAACGTTATACAAACCCGTCCGGAGGCCGGGTTCCCCCTTTCAGCAAATTCAATCCTTATTGTTACGACCCCCGGGGCGTTACTGCAGCTGGTACCGCCGCCGGAGGATTTCTCGAACAAAGAATTAGTGCTGAACAAGGGCACGAACCAACTCTTTCAAGGGCTGCTCGAATTGCTGCGGTCGTATGACTACGATAGCGAAGCGGTCTGCGAGGCTCCGGGTCAATACGCGGTGCGCGGGGGCATCGTGGATGTTTACCCGATCACGGCGCATCAGCCTTACCGGTTGGATTTTTTTGGCGATACGCTGGAAGACATTCGCGCGCTCGATCCGATCACGCAGCGTTCCGGCGAATCGGTGAAGTCCATCACACTGACGGCGGCACCGCAATTGCATGTGAAAGGAGCATCAGCATCCCTCTTCGATTATCTGCATCCGCACACGCACGTCGCGATCATCGAGCCGAAGGCGGTGGAGGAGTCGTTTGATTTGCTGACGCCTGACGGCGGGCCCACCCTGCCCACTTTGTTCCAAGCTTGCGCCCGGCTGTTTGGGATCGGTGATCTTGATCTGACGAGTGAACTGTTTGATGGGGCCGAGGACGAACAAACGTGGGACACCGAATCGCTGGTGCACCATCGGGCGAATCCGGAACAGGACCAGCTCGCGCATGAGCGGTTGCAGGCGGAGGATGAAGCACGGAGGGAATTTCTGGAGAAAGTGGCGGCGTGGAAGAGTGAGGGTTATGCGGTGGATTTCATCGTGTCGAAAGAGGGCGAAGAGCAACGCACGCGGGAATTGTTGGAGGAGGATGCAAAGCTGAAGAAGATGAAACCACGGTTCGTGCGCGGCACGGTGAATGAGGGGTTCAAGGTGACGCTGCGGGGTGGTAGGGCGAACCCTCCGGGTGAGCCGTCAGGCGGCGCGGCGGGACGCCTCGCCCTACCCCAATCGATCAAAGGCTACGTCGTCGTGACTGAGACGGAGATTTTTGGGCGGAAGCGGCAGCGGCGGAGCGTGGGGAAACGCGCGGTGGTCACGCCTTCGGCGGTCGACCAGTTGCTGGATTTTTCCGAATTGGTTGAAGGCGATTTGGTCGTGCACCTTTCCCACGGCGTGGCGATCTACCGAGGGTTGACGAAAATCGATACTCGCGATGGCCAACGCGAAGTCATCTCGCTGGAGTTCGACGACGCAGTGACCCTGCATGTGCCGTTGCAGGAGTCGCACCTGATCAGCCGTTACGTTGGGCTGTCGAAAACCAAGGCTCAGCTCGGACGGATTGGCTCGGGACGCTGGGAAAAGGCCCGGGCGTCGGCGGAGCGGGCGACGCTCGATCTTGCGGCCGAGTTGTTGCAGATGCAGGCGAAGCGCGAGGCGCAGCCGGGCCACGAATTCGGCGTGGATACAACATGGCAAAAAGAATTTGAAGCGGCCTTCCCATTCACGGAGACGCGCGATCAAGCGAAGGCGATTATCGAGTCGAAGGCGGACATGGAGCGCACGCGGCCGATGGACCGGTTGATTTGCGGCGACGTCGGTTTCGGCAAAACGGAGGTGGCGATCCGCGCGGCATTCAAGGCGGTGATGGGGGGCAAGCAGGTGGCGTTGCTCGTGCCGACGACGGTGCTGGCGCAGCAGCACCTGAATACGTTTCGCGAGCGCATGGCCGGTTATCCGGTGGCGGTGGAGATGGTCAGCCGCTTCCGCACGAAGAAGGAGCAGCAAAAAATTCTCGAAGCGCTCACGGTCGGCAAAGTGGATATCCTGATCGGCACACACCGGCTCTTGCAGGCGGATGTTCATTTCAAGGATCTCGGGCTGGTCGTAATCGACGAGGAGCAGCGCTTCGGCGTGAAACACAAGGAAGTTTTCAAACGCTGGCGGGCGCACGTGGACATGCTCTCGATGAGCGCGACGCCGATCCCGCGCACGCTCTACCTCGCGCTCACCGGCGCGCGCGATCTGAGCACGATCGAAACGGCGCCGGTCAACCGGCTCCCGATCCAGACCATCGTGAAAAGCTACGACGAAAAACTCGTGGTCGAGGCGATCCGGCACGAGGTGAAGCGAGGCGGGCAGGTTTTCTATCTGCACAACCGGGTGACGACGATCGACCTCGTGGTGGCGCGGTTGAGTGCGTTGCTCCCCGACCTGAATATCGGCACGGGCCACGGCCAGATGGGTGAAGGTGAACTGGAACGCGTGATGACGGATTTCGTGGCGGGCAAGCATCACGTGCTGGTTTGCACGACGATCATCGAAAGCGGTCTGGATATTCCGAATTGCAACACGATCATCATTGAGGGCGCGGATCGGTTTGGGTTGTCGCAGCTCTACCAGTTGCGCGGTCGCGTGGGGCGGTTCAAACATCAGGCCTACGCCTATCTCCTGCTCCACCGGCATGCGCGGGTGATGGATATCGCACGGCAACGGTTGGGGGCGATTCGCCAGCATAATCAGCTTGGCGCGGGTTTCCGGATCGCGATGCGCGACCTCGAGCTGCGTGGGGCAGGCAATTTGCTCGGGGCGGAACAAAGCGGTCACATCGTGGGGGTGGGGTTTGAGCTGTATTGCCAGCTGTTGCGGCAAAGCGTGGCGCGGTTGAAGGGCGACAAGCATGCGGCGGCGGTCCGCGCCAACGTGAAACTGGATTTCGTGTTCGTGGGCGAAGGGGTGGCCACGGAGCGGGCACAAGCCGTGGATAGTTTCACCGCCCTCCGACAAGCCGAACGCGAGGCCGGCACGATCGACAAAGTCCAGGCCCGCCTACCTTCGACCTACGTGGGCGAAACGAGGCTGCGCATCGATTTTTACCGGAAGCTGGCCCTGGCTGAGACGCCGGCCCAAGTAAAGGCCCTCGAAAGCGAGTTGCGCGACCGATTTGGCAAATTTGGCGACGAAGTCCGGGCACTCCTTTTGGTCACCGAAATCCGGGTCCGGGCGGAACAAAAAGGCCTGCTCACCGTCGAAACCGACGGCGCCCGCCTGAAATGCCTGCGTAACACCGGCAAACATGACGATTTTATCCAGCTCAGCCATCGCTTTCCCCGCTTGACCGCAACCACCCCCCTTGCAAGGTTGCGGGAAATAACTACTTTTCTACAGAATCTGCCCACTACATGAGTCACCCACGTTCCCTGTCCGTCGCACTCACCGCCTTGCTCTTCGCCGGCACTGGCCTCTGGGGGTTTTTACGGGCCGAAGTGCCCATCCCAGCCAAGGTTGATGACAACCTCAATATGCGGTTCGCCAACGGCATCGCAGCCATCGTGGAAAGCAAGATCATCACCGTGGATGACATCCGCCGGGAAATCGCACCCTTGGTGGAACAGGTGCAGAAAGACAGTCACAATGAAAAGGAATTTAACGAAAAGATCCAGCAGCTGCAGGACAGTCTCGTACAGGACATGATTGATCGGGTGTTGATCGTGAAAGAATTCTATAAGGACGAGAAACACAAAATCCCGGCAAGTTACATCGACAATACGATCGCTGAAACGATTGCCACCCAGTACGACGGTGATCGGAGCAAATACCTCGCCTACCTGCGCTCGCGGGGCATTTCCCAGAAAGATTACCGCAAGGAAGCGGAAGACGAAATGGTCTACGGCTACATGAGACAGCAGAAGCGCAAGACCGCCACCACGGTCAGTCCGATCAAAATTGAAAATTTCTACAAAGAAAACAAAGACCGCTTTTATCAGGAAGATCAGGTCCACCTTCGCCTGATACAAATCACCCGGGAGAGTGGCGACACTGATGAAACGCTGCGGGCCAAGACCGAGGCGATCGTCACGCAACTGAAGGCGGGCGCCAATTTCGCCGAACTGGCCCGGCTCAACAGCAAAGATTCCCGCCGGACCAAAGGAGGGGACTGGGGCTGGCAACGCAAAGCAGACCTCCGCCAGGAATTCAGCGACATCATTTTCAAGTTGGAAAAAGATCAGTACAGCGATGCCATTATCATGCCGGAAGGCGGTTTCGTCCTCTTTGTCGAAGAGCGCAAACACGCGGGAGTCTTGCCCATCGATGAGGTTCGTTCCCAAGTGGAGCATCTCCTGATTCAGCAATCCACCAGCGAAGCCGAAGAACGCTGGTTGGAAAAACTTCGCCGCACCGGCTACGTGAAGCACTTCTAGTTACCCTTTCTCACGGGCCGCGGTTAAACACCCTGCCCATGAGCGACGACATCTACCAACCCCTGCGCGTTAAAGATCTCGCCGTGGGCGAACGGCCCCAGGAACGCCTCGAAAAACACGGTGCGTCCGCTCTGAGTGATTCCGAATTACTCGCCATGCTGCTCCGCAGCGGCAGCAAAGGGCATAACGTCCTCACCGTCGCGCAACGACTCATCACCGAAGCCGGCTCCCTCACCCGCTTGATCGCCTGGACGCAGGAAGATTTTCGACGGCTCAAAGGCATCGGCCGCGTCAAAGCCCTGCAGTTGATCACGGTCATGGAAGTCGCCCGCCGCGTGCTGGAGCAGCAAACTTCAGTGGATCTGCCTTTCGAAAAACCGGTCACCGTGTTGGGCCATTTCGCCTCGCAGCTCGCCGGTTTGGAAATCGAAAAATTCTGGGTGCTCTGTCTCAACCGCAAAAATCGGCTGATCAAGCAGGTTGAAATCACCTCGGGCACCGCCACCAACAGTCTGGCCCACCCCCGGGAGGTTTTTCGCGAAGCTATTCGCCATAGTGCGACGGCGGTCATCTGCGTCCACAACCACCCCAGCGGCGATCCCGCCCCCAGCAGCGCCGATCTCCAAATCACGCGTCAGCTCCGTGAAGCCGCCAAAGCTGTGGATATCCTGCTCCAAGATCACGTGATTCTCGGTCGGATCGAAGCGGATCCGCGCAGCCTCGGCTACTACAGTTTCCGGCAAAGCGGCATGCTGTGAGGCGGTATCCTCCCCTTAACCAATCGAACAAGGCCTGGGAGAGGACGCATGAGCACGCCCTTGACACCGTGTTCTCCAGTAGGAAAAAGCAAGCCATGCACCTCACCCTATCCAGCAAAGGACAAATCGTGCTGCCCGCTCCAGTCCGCCGCCGGCTTCGGCTTAAAGCCGGTGCCAAGCTGGAGCTCCAAGTGCGCAACGGGGGCGTTTTTCTGAGCCCAGTGCAAGATAAGTTACCCCACTTTGAGCCGATCGAATATCCCCCTCCCGGCTCACTCAAGTTTTCCAAATATGATTACGAGCTGGATAAATTTGCGGCTGCTGTCGGTGAAGACCCTGCGCCATGAACCATACCCAATGGGACGTTGTCCGCGTTCGTATCAACCCGGCAGATCGGGATGAGCACCCGGCGATTGTTATTTCACCCCCGAACATTGCACGGACGAAAGCCGACTGAACCTCAATGTGCTCTATGGCACTACCCGCCGCCCCGGGCGTATCATTGGAACGCATGAGGTACCCCTCAATGGGGCAGACGGTCTTGCTCACTCCACCCTGTTCAACTGCGGCTATTTTTATAGCGTTCCCAGCACCAAGATCAGCGCCGTGCTCGGTCGCGTCGGTCCCGAGCGCCGGCGTCAGATAGGCCGAAAAATCGTCGCCACCTACCGACTACCACTTTGAGGAGCCTTGGTCTTTGCCGGCGATAACCCGTGTTTATTTTAAGGAAATCAGCGATCCGGCAGATTTTAAAAAAACCGCTTGGCAAAGCCCGAAACGCCCCCATACCTTGACCCTTCATTTGGCGCTGGTGGAATATCCAAGTGGCTAAAGGACGTTGACTGTAAATCAATTCTGCTCTGCAGTTCGCTGGTTCGAATCCGGCTTCCACCACCAATTTAACCCACGCTTCTTCAACGGAAAGCGTGGGTTTTTTTTGGCCACCGGCAATACACCCCGGCGTATTTTAAAACCATACCCAGCACTCTTTGTGCCCGCTGAATCCGGGTGTTTTTGGAGGAGCCCGCTG
>JANYCF010000291.1 GCA_025360455.1 Opitutaceae bacterium
ACCGCAGCTATTCGTCGCAAGTTTCAATCGCCCCAATCTCACCTACCGCGTTATCCCGAAGGATCAGCCGACCAAGCAAATCATCGACTTCATTCGCAAACGGGAACACGAGAGCGGCATCGTCTACTGCGCGAGCCGCGCGCGGGATTCCTCGGCCTTCAGCGAGGAGTTGAGAAACGTGGCGGCGACACCGCTCGCTTGGAGTTGGTCCACCTGATCCTTCATCAGCGCAATCAGCGGTGAAACGACCACGGTGAGACCGGGGCGGGCGAGGGCCGGGAGTTGAAAGCAGAGGGATTTGCCGCCCCCGGTTGGGAGCAGGGCAAACACATCCTGGTCTGCCAGCGTCGCCTCGATGATTTCGCGCTGGAGCGGGCGAAACGTCGAGTAGCCGAAGGTGCGCTTCAGCAGCGCGGCGAGAGTGGGCGGGGAGACAGGCATCAACGAACCGTTATGGATTTCTCTGCTAGGATTTGACCGGTTTGAGCTTGATCACGGTGAGGATTTTTTCGAGCAAAGCGGCCTCGCTAAATGGTTTCAGGAGGATGCCGTTCACGCCGAGAGCGGTGAGTTGCGGCAGGATCGCGTGATCGGCGCGCGAGGTGAGCATGATTACGGGGATTTTTTGCAACGCCGGATTGGACTTCATCATCGTCAACATTTGCAGTCCATCCATGATCGGCATGCTCACATCGAGCAGGAGAAGCTGGGGCAGGGCCTTCTCCATCGCGAAGAGGGCGTTGTAGCCATTCGTCGCTTCCGTCGTCTCGCAGTCGAAGGAGCTCAGCACTTTTTGGGTGAGTAAGCGGACGGTTCTGGCATCATCCACGGTAAGAATAATAGGGCGCATTCGCGAGGAGCTGAACCGGTTTTTCGTCACTACTGAACACTAATCGGGCCGAATTTCCGTCCGGGGTCTGATTCCCTGTTGTCGTTCAAATACGCCGGAGCTCCGGCTTGGATTGATACTGTGGGAGCGGGCTTGGTCGTAAATGCCCCGAGTTTGCCCCGAAGATTATGTCTCAGCAGGATCGAGTTGTGCAGTGTGACGGGCGATTCGGGCGGCACGCCGCAGGTAGTCGCCCACGGCGAGCAGTCCGGATAAGCCGGAAACGAAAGCGAGATAAAACGTGGCTGGTGTGTTAAACAATAGGGAGATAATCGCGGCGAATTGGAGCACTGTCGTGATTTTCCCCATGATCGTGGCGGTGAAGTTGTAGTGGATCGATTGGCGAAAAAACGGGATGAACCGATAGCCCAACGCCGTGGGAATCTGAATTAATTCCCGCGTGAAAATCATCATGACTAAGCTGATAGCGGTTGAGCGTTCAACGAAGAGGGCGACCAGCACCAGGCCCACAAAGATCTTGTCGCAAACCGGATCCAGCCAGGCGCCCCGACCCGGGAGTGAAACGGACGTGGGCGGTGGCCGGGCGAGGCGGGCGAATTGGCCATCGAGAATATCCGTGATACCGGCAAGCCCGAGCACCGTGAGCGGTCCCCACGGAAAACCAGACTGGCGATGCAGGGCGAGCCAGAATGCTCCCGCCAATGGCACGCGGGAAAGCGACAGCACATTCGCGAGTGAAAAAAACCGAGCGAGATTAGGCGCGGCATTCATGGGGCAGTGGCACGTTGCGCAGAGTTGAAATAGTCGGTGCTCGATAATTATGTACTCCCTCGGCCCGCGCTCAATACGGAGGAAGGAGGGACCCATGCGAGATGCAGTACGGCAATCATGACCGTTAAAGCTCACTTCGGTTCGGAAAATTCGTCAAGGAACGAGCGCAGGCGTAATTTTGACGTTGGTATCGCGAATCCTAAGCCGGATAGATCACACATATGCTTGAACCCACACCACACGGTGGAACTAAAAACATGACTTGGTCATCGCGAGGCGGGCAGCGCCGAAGCAATCCCGCTCGACGATCGCCACGACCGACTGCGTCGGGCTCGCGCTACAAGTCGGAGTATGATTTTAACAGGCTAGTATTTGCGGTTTTATAACCCAAGCATTTCAGGTCGCTTAACGGTGACCGTTGGTCGGGTCGGTGGGGCGGAATCAGTTTTCGCTTCGGAATGCAGTCAACGGTGGCTTCCCCGTTTAGTCGGGTTATGTTACCTGACCATGGAGGCACACGAGCACCCGGCGGACAACGCTGGCCCGGACCAATCAATCCCCGAAGATCTCGTGGCAGTCGGAATCTATCGCACCACGCAAGAAGGTTTCGATCACAGCGTGGTCGTGCTCGCTCTGGGCTATGCCTGTTGGTTGATGCCCTTCGACACCGTTTACCGCTTGTTCGTGGAATCGTCCAAGGCCGCGCAGGTGCGCGCAGAACTGACGAGTTATGATGGCGAGAGTGTCGGTTGGCCACCCCGGCTCGAGCCGGATAAACCCGCCATGGTCCGACTGGACTTTGTGACTCCGCTCCTTTGGGCGCTGGTCGTGCTGACGGTATTTCGCGGCCAGTGGCGACACCCGGAGTGGATTGAGGCCGGCGCACTCGACGCGGCGGCGATATTCGAGCACCATGAAGTCTGGCGGATCTTGACGGCGCTTTTTCTCCACCGAGATGCGGTTCATCTGGTATCGAATCTGTGCAGTGGGATTTTCTTTTTCGCCGCAGTCCTCTCCGTCTTCGGTCGCCTGCGTGGCTGGCTGTTGTTAGGACTCGCGGCAATGGCCGGAAATTTTGCCGTCGCGGCGATGCATGCGGCCGAGAATTACCGTTCCATGGGTGCCTCGACGGCGGTCTTTGGCGCGCTGGGTCTTTTGACCGGACGTTCCGTGCGCCATGCCACTGGGGCGAGGCACCCGCATCGTGGGCGATTGTTATTCGTGCCGTCTGCGGCCGGTCTGATTATTTTGGGCCTCTATGGAGCCGGCGGACCGACCGTGGACGTGCTCGCCCACGTCACCGGATTTGTGGCCGGTGCGCTTTTGGGTTTCTTCGCGGGCCGACCGGTGTCTCTGGCTACAGCAGCGTAAAGTCAGACCTCAATGGGTGGTCAGATGATACAGAAATGGAAATCAGTGCATTAGAAAAGCACCTGGTTTCGGTTCCTCGCTCCGTCGCAAATTTTTTCGGCGTATTGAGGCAAGACCACTTATCTTGTTACCGTAATGTTATCCGATGTTGGTCTGCGCCCACGATGGAGAGCGTGAGATGCCGGGCGGTAGACGGCAGCCAGTCACCGGTTTTTTCCGGCCATTCCACCGCGAGCACCCACGGACTGATGAGGAATTCTTCGAGGAGAAGCGACTCCACCTGGCTTTCATTTTCCAAGCGGTAGGCGTCGAGATGCACGAGGGTGCGGCCGGCACCACGATAGATCGTGTAGATGGCAAAAGTCGGACTGGTCACGTGTTCACGGACGCCGAGTCCTTGCGCCAGGCCTTGCACAAAAGTGGTTTTGCCCACGCCCATATCACCGTGCAGGGCGAGCGTGGTATCGGGTGATAGCTCCGCCGCTAATTCTGCGGCGAGCAGGCGAGTCTCGTCGGCGGAAGTGGTGGTGACGCCCTGTTGAAGTCTTTCAAGGATATTCATCGTGTCCTAACCATCGATCCGTCGTATTTACCGCAAGTGTTCATAGCCGTGCAGGGTTTTCCAGTCGACGTGGCCGGATTCAATCTTGCGGGAAAAATGCCCGATACGATGCAAGGGAGTGGAGAATTGCTTTTTCCACCGAGCAATAAATTTGGCCGCATCCGTTCGCGCCCGAACAACAAAGAGTAATTCGTAATCTTCCCCATCGGTGAGGCTATGAACCCAAGCCGGTCGGTGGCTGGTGCACGCGGCGGTTTTGGCCGCTATACTCACCGGCAGGGCAGAGGGGAGAATGGATGCGGTCAATCCGGTGGGAGTGAGAGCTTGGACATCTTTCGCGATGCCGTCGCTCACATCCATCATGGCGGCGACTTCGGATTGACGGGCGAGCCAGGCGCCCTCGGCCAAGCGCGGTTGAAAAGAATAATGATGATTCCGGCGCGAGCCACCGAGCCGCCCAGTGACGAAGAGATGATCGTGGAGCCGGGCGCCGTTGCGGGTGATGACGCGTTGGCTGGTCGCCTCGCCATGGAGCGTGAGAAACGCGCCAAAAAAACCGGCCGGAGCCTGCGTGATATCGCCGCCGACGATTTTGACCTCATACCGGCGAGCACAAGCCGCGAGGCCGAGATAAAATTCGCGCAACCATGCCACATTCGTCGCCGGAGCCAGAGCAAGGGATAACACCGCTGCGACTGGTCGGCCACCCATCGCGGCGATATCACTGAGATTGCGTTTGAGTAATTTGGCCCCGGCAGCACGTGCCGGTACGGCATCATCGAAATGCTGTCCGTGGATCACGGGATCAGTCGTGACGAGCTGGGCACGTTTCGTTGGGGGGAGCACTGCGCAGTCATCGCCAATGCCGAAAGGCGCGCGAGGACTCACATCACCCAGCCAACGTCGCACCTCGGTGATGAGACGGAGTTCGCCATAGGCGGCAACCGATTGGCGATGCGTGGCGGTGAATATTTTCATGACGGATTATTCCGACAACCCGGCGAGCAGGGCGATGATGGTGTTCAGATTGAACAAGCCGTGGGCGATGATGGGAACCCGAATATCGCCGGTGCGTTCATAGGCGAGCGCAAGGACGACGCCGAGTGTCGCGAGAGGGAGAAAGCCGGCGATGTTCCAATGCAACGCGCCAAACAAACTCGCGCTGACCACGAGAGCGATGCTGCGACCGAAACGTTGCCGGAAGAAATGGTAAATCCCGCGGCGGAAGAGCATCTCCTCATTTATGGGGGCGAGGATACACGCGACAAAAAACATGCCGGTGAGTATGAGTGAAGAGTGGGTGTTTTTAAACGTGGCGATCATGTCCTGAGCTTCACTCGGCACGCCGAGTAAATGAAGCAAGCTGGTCCAGCCCAAGCTAACCAAGACAACGATAGGCAGCGCCGTAAGCAGTGTGATGATGCCGCCCAGCAGGGCGATTGACCAGCGGGCCCGAACGGGTGTCGGCCCTGTGGGCGTTGGTGGCGTGGTATTATAGGCGGCAAAAAGGTGACGACGGAGGAGGTAGAAGACGGGCCAAGCGAGCAAACCGCCGCCATGCGTGGCGAACCCATAGACGGCCACTTCCAGGCCTTTCTTCTGAACTGAGGCTTTCACCACTTCCCCAAAAAATTGGTTCAGTATTCCTTGGCACACGACAGCCAGGAGGAGAACCAGTGAGACGAGCAGGGCGACTTCAAAACCTTCCACCGGCCAATAAGTCAGGCGCCCAGAAGTTGATCCCATGGGTTTGAAGCCCGGCAGATTGAGAAATCTTCCGAGCAGCATACCCCCGCAGGCAACGGCGAGTATTTCAAAGCAAAGGAGTGATAGTTGGAACGAAGTCAGATCCACGATGGTCATGAATCAACCGGTTTCACCCGAGAAGGGGAAGCCGAACTTTACTGTGTTGGCTGGGATCGATGGCCCACCACCTGAATGTTCCCCTGAAATTTACATCGGTTTCTATGATCATTACTCTTAGGCATTGCGAAAAGGCGGCTCCTCACTACTTAATTTATAACGTGAATGTCATCTTCTCATGCTCTCGCTTAGCGCTGCTCCTCACTGCGGGTTCCGTTTTCGGACTGAGTTCCGGCGTGGCGGCCAGTCAGTTGGATAGTTTACTGGCCAATTCACCCTTTGGTTCGGTCAAGACCGGACAACCCGTTGATTCTGGTAATCAGCCGCTGGAATTTCGCGGTATATCGGAGGAGAATGGGCAGCAGTTTTTTAGTGTTTTAGACACCACGACCAAGCGTTCCCGTTGGATCAGCGTGAACGATAGCAGTGGCGACCTGGTCGTTAAGAATTATAATGCTGAGGCCAACACCCTTACGGTGGAGCAGAATGGCCACGCCCTCACCCTTACCTTAAAAAGCGGACCCCGCGTCGCCCAAAATATCCCGCCGCCGATGCCCCAAGGAATGCCGCCGGGAAACAATGGCCTGCCGGGTCAAACCATGACGAATAGTATGGTCGGCAAGGGACCGGAAGCGCAGCGTCTGCAGATGATCGCCGAAGAAATTCGCCGCCGCCGCGCTTTGCGTCAGCAGCCCAATATCCAAATGCCGTTACCCAATCCTAATGCGGCGCCCGGCACCAATGGTCCTGCCGCTGGTCCGGTGCCCAACCCGGTGCTACCGGTTATACCCGCTTCCACTACCGGTCAGGTTCCTAATTTTAATCTGAATAAATGAACATGAAATCGTCCGTCCGCGCTTTTACTCTGATCGAAATTCTGGTCGTCGTGGCCATCATCGGCCTGCTGGCTGGTGTGTTGCTCAAGGGAGTTGGCGGAGCGCACGATCAGGCTGAAAAAAGTGTGGCTAGGATTTTTATACAAACGGGGCTAAAGACTTCGCTTGAAAGATATAAATTAGATATGGGCAGCTATCCTTCAACGGCGGAAGGTTTGCGGGCCTTGTTGGCGGCTCCGTCGAATGCCGGCGAAAGTTGGCATGGTCCTTATATGGATGATGAGAATGGGAAGCTACCTACTGATCCTTGGCACGAGCCCTACCAATATCGGTATCCAGGCACGAAAAACAAAACTAAATACGATATCTTTTCCAAGGGGCCGGATAAAACAGAGGGAACGGAGGACGACATCGGCAACTGGTCACAATGAGACTTGGTTTGGTAAATTCAAACGTGGTGCGACGGATAGGTCTTAGCGGGTTTACGTTGATCGAAATCTTACTGGTTCTGGCTTTGTTAAGCCTGCTGGTTTCGTTGTTCATCGCCGGAGCTTCGAATATGTTTCGCTCCCAGGAAAAAACTATGGATGATATTTTCTGGCAGGCGGTGCAAGCGGCGCGCTTGCAGGCAGTGGAAAGTGACTTGGACGTGGAACTCCGTTACGACGAGAAAAAAAATCAATTGCGCTGGGGCGCCGGAGGCACGGCGGGGAATTTGGCTTGGCCGGGCAAAAGCTTGGAATTCCTTCCCACCGAAAAACGTGACACGATTCTCATCGGCGGCCAATTGACAGACACGGGCAAACTGAGCGTCGTGAAGTTTTTTGCCGATGGGAGTGTCGAAAACTTCCGGGCTCAACTCACCGGGAGCGATGGTCACATCTCACGTTTGGAAATCGACCCCTGGACCTGCGCTCCGATTGTCCGCAAGCAGCTCTGATCCTGTCATGACGATTTTCTCCCAGTTACGGCGCGGCTTCACCCTGATCGAGGTGCTTGTCAGTCTGGCCATTTTTGCGCTCGCGGCGGTCGTGTTGTCGGCGGCGTATCTCAATATTATTAGTAGCTACAGCGGCATGGGAGGCCGGCAACAAGTGCAGGAGGATTGGAAATGGCTGCGGTTGGCGGTGCTTTCTGAACCGGATCGCAAGAAAATCGAAGAAGGCGGCAGGCTCGTTCTGCCTGATGGCCAGCAACTGGTTTGGACGGCGAAAATCGAAGACACGGATGTCGCGGATTTATTTCGGGTGAACTTAAAAGCGGAAACGGCGCTGACTACCGGCCCGCAGGCGTGGCAGCGTCATCAGACGTTGCAGCTGCTGCGGCCGACTTGGTCTGATCCGGCTGACCGGGAAAAACTTCGCGACAGCACCCGGCAACGGCTGTTGAAGCAGCGCTCCAAATGAGACCCACGCGAAATATTTGCAGGGGAGCTGCGCGTGGTTTTACGCTGATTGAATTACTGTTGGCCATGGCGATTCTCTCCATGTTGGTGACGGCGTTGTTCACCTTTGTTTTTTCGATGGGCGAGATTTGGGGCCGGGGCGGGGAGAAACGTCTTTTCAGCCAGCACGTCAATGCCGTGACACGGCATGTGGAATCACTCCTGCGCCGGGCCGCGTGGCCCCGGGGCGGAATCGGCGCGGAGGAGCCCTTCAACGTGCGCGAGGTGCGTACCGGCAGCGGCAATGCGAATTTGCTCGGATTTGAAATGCTGGATGGTGACCGATTGATGCGCTGGCCGGAAGAAGCCTTGCCGGAAGTGGAGTGTAGCTTGGGCTGGGAAAGAGATCGCGGGCTCGTCCTGTATTGGCGTTCGCGGTTGGAGAAATTTGAGAAAAACGATCCCCCTCGTGCCGTGGTGATTTCTCCGCTCGTGACCGGGCTGACTTACGCTTATCATGACGATCACGGTGATTCCTGGCGTAAAGAGGAAACCCTGCGACGGGGGAATGCCGGGGAGTGGGTGTTGCCCGACCGCTTGATCATTACTTTCAAGCAGGATAAATTTGAAGAGCAACGTGAGCTTACTTTGCCCCCGGGAGGAGGCGGAGTCGCGTTCTGATGCAATTCTCGACTTTCAGTTTTAGAATGATCGGTCGCACGCGTCAGGCGGAGCGCGGGTCGGTGATTATTTTCGTCTTGGGGATTATTTTGCTCACGTCGTTTTTAATCGTGCGCTTGATGGATCGCGCCGCGGTGGAGCTGGCGGCGGAGAGCAAGGCTTCGAGTAAGACCGCCATGCGGCAGGAAGGCTATTCGGCCCTCGAGGCCAGTTTTGCGGTGATCGCAGATTACGCGGCGGTCGATAACGGCCTGCATGCCGTGGAGCAAGGGTGGGCCCGACCGCTTGAATCGATCAATTATGTCCCGACTCCCGGTTTCAAAGTTGAGGTGTCGGTGGAAGACGAGACCGGTAAACTGTCGCTTCCGCTCGCAGACGAAACCGTCTTGCGCGGCTATCTGGATGCCATCGGTTGCCCGGCTACTTCCTTGGATGATTTGATCGAGGCGTTACTGGTGTGGACCAAGGCGAATTACGTGCCGCAAAGTGCTGGGCTTGATGCGGTCCATTTCGCCGGTTCCGTGTTGCCCTACCATGCGCCGCAGCGGTCTTTTCGCTCATTCGAGGAATTGCGGGCGATTCCCGCCAGTCGGGAGGTGTTTTTTGATAAAGAAGGGCATTGGAACGAACTCGGCCAACGGTTCGTGGCTGGAGCTTCGCTTTTTCAATTTTCTGCCAGCAATGCGAATTCTGCCAGTCCCGAGGGGATGTTGGCGCTGGGCCTGGATGTGGCGCAGATCGACTCGTTCGTGAATGCGCGGGAAAGAAATCGATCGGGGAAATCCTTCTTTCGTTCACCCGGAGAGATGTCGGGCATAATGGGCAAAGATGTTCCTCCGCCGGCAGGCTTGGGCGCCGATGCGGTCTGCCTGCATCTGATCATCAAGGTCAAACAGGGTTCGCGTGATTATCGCCTCGATGCTTGGGTGAATCCGGCCGGTTCGTCCTCCGCCTCTTTTCCCCCCGCGCAACCTGGGCTCGGGGCTAATAGCGCGGCCTCCTCGCCCGAGGCAGCCCAGCCAATTCCCGCTAAAAGAACTTCGACACGTAATAAAGTGGACTCGCCCTTTCAGATACTGGAACTTCGGGAGAACAACGGAACCTAAGACGAGGATGACTTCCACCGCCACCCCACCCCCCCTAATCCCCGCTCGCGCGCAGTCAGTTGCGCTGCTGCCGGGCGAACGGTTTTTCGTGCGCCGGATTCCGCTGACCCCGGGCCAGGATGCGGCCCTCCAAGTCGAGTTGGCGCTGGAGACCTTCGGTCCATTTTCCCCGGCGCAGATATTTCATGGGTTTTGCACTTCCCGGGATGGGAAACAGGCTTTGCTCTTTGCGGCGTACCGGAAGAATTTCACCGCCGAGGAAATTGCCTCGTGGGCTTCGGCTGAAATCGTCCTCCCGGAATTTGCGCTCTGGCTTGCACTCGCTGTTCCTCCGGCGGCTGGCGTCTGGCTGTACGAAAATAATGACGTGCTGCAGTTGATCGCGTGGGATGGCAGTGAATTGCCCGCTGGGCTGCTGTTTCGGAAATCCGATCACCTTCCGGCCGAGATCGCGGCCGGTGAATTGCTCGATGAAGCGGCGAAGCGGTTTGGCGTACCCACGGGATCGCCGCGTCGTTTGGGCGGAAATTTTGCCGTCGAAAAATGGAGCAAGGAAGGCCTCAGCCTGAAACTGGATAAACCCGGTCAAACGATGACGACACTCCTGCCTGTCGCCATGGCCCGGAGCATGGATGTGCGTGACAAGGCCGAGCTAGCGGGCCTCGCTCAGCAGCAAAAACGGTCCCAATGGCTCTGGCGGGCATTTGCCGGAATCGCGGCCGCCTTGGTTTTGTGTGCGGTGGCGGAAATCGGAGTGCAGGTCGCCGGGAAATTTCTGGAAAAATATCAGCAGGTCGTGAAAGCCAATGCCGGAGCTGTCCAACAAATCGAGCAAGCGAACAAGCTCGCCGCCCGGATGGAACACATGGCGGGGGCAGGGCAGCAGCTGAAGTTGATCGGGATGCTTTCCAGTATTAATAATCTCCGGCCTAAATTAAATTCATTCACCTTCAATCGTCTGACGATTTCCAGTCCGGTCGAGATGGAGTTGGATGCCCAGACCAACAACGCCGCCGATCTCAGTGACTTCGTCCAAGCCCTGAAGAAATCTCCGGAGATTGATAGCGAGAAGGTGGTGGTGCGGGATCAACGTGTGCGCGATGGGGTGACGACGTTCCAACTCCAAGTGGGGTTTAAACCCGGATTTCCGGTGGAAGGAGACGTTAAATGAAAACTTTTTTTAATACCAAATCCATCCGCGAGCGCGTGCTCATGACGGCGTTGCTTCTTATCGCGGTGCTTTTGTGGGGCAGTTCCTTGTTAGGACGCAGCCGAACCGTTCGGTCGGATTGGGCTGCAACCGCCGAGGATATTAAGGAGCAGCAAACTTGGTTGGGAAAGAAATCTCAAGTGAAGGAGCGCACAGAGAAGATCACCACGTTGCTGGTCCCCAGCCGTACGTATAATGCCACTCAAGCTTTGGCGGAGATCAACCGACTGGCCCAAGGATTGTCTCCCGATATCGGCGCGCCGCGCACGGATCACACGGAGAACTTTGACATGCATAGTCTGCAGGTGACGTTCCGCAAAATCGGCTTGGAGTCTTTGCTGAAGTTTTATCAGGAGTTGAGCAAAAAGGTGCCTTATCTCGGTATCGATAATTGCTCCATCTCTTCGGATCGGGCTGCCCCCGGACAGGTCAACGCCGTCTTTCGTATCTACTCGGTGGAGGTCCTCCCGACGGCGAAGCCCTGAGTGGGATTGGCTGTTTTTTTTGCCCGGCTCAGCGTTTGGCCAAGGCTTGCTGGAGGGCGACCGCCACATTGGCGGGGACGAAATGGGCGATGTCGCCGCCGAGTGAAGCAATCTGTTTCACCAAAGAGGAACTGGTGTAGCTGTAGGCTTCCTTGGGCATCACGAAAATGGTTTCCACCTGGGGATCGAGATGGCGGTTCATTAACGCCATATTGAACTCAAATTCAAAGTCAGAGAGGGCGCGCAGCCCGCGGATGATTGCCTGGGCCTGTTGCTTCCGGGCGAACTCCACGAGCAAGCCATCGAAGCTCACGACATCGACGTTGGGCAGTTGGCCGAGATTGGCGCGGACTAACTCGACGCGTTGTTCGATGCTGAAGAGCGCATTCTTAGGCGTGCTGATCGCCACAGCCACAGTCACACGGTCAAATAACTTCGCGGCGCGCTGGAGCACGTCGAAGTGGCCATTGGTGAGGGGATCAAAGGTGCCGGGATAAATGCAAAGTCTCATACAGCGGTCGGGTAACGGCAGACAAAGGCAGGGGCGGGTGGATGGCGAGGAAGTTTTCCGAGTCTCCATCTCGGATGTTGCCAATCTTAAAACGCGCGACTCGACTACTCCCGATGCGATTCACCTTGGCCAACTGGCTGACCGTCTCCCGTGTACCCGCGATGTTTGCCATCGTCTGGCTGATGGATCGTGGCACCCCGTGGGCGCCCACGATTGCCTTCTGGCTTTTTATCGCGGCAGCGTTGACGGACTGGTTTGACGGCATGATTGCCCGGGCTCGCGGCGAGGTGTCGTCCTTCGGCCGGTTCATGGATGCCGTGATCGACAAGGTGATGGTGATCGGCCTGATGATCGCGCTGGTTGTGGGTGATTATTTTATGGGATTGGAAGCGTATGCCATGGCACTGCTCCTCTGCATTCTTGGACGCGAGTTTTTGGTTTCCGGCATGCGCATGGCGGCGGCCACCAAGGGTCTGATTGTCGAGGCGGACACCAGCGGTAAGATCAAAACTTTTGTGCAACTTAACTCCATCGGTTGGCTCCTCGCTGCGCGGATGTTTGCCAAGGATTATACGGGTGTAACTTATCTGGGTGACCCGGGGTTTATTTCCTTCATCCATTATGGTGGCATCGCGCTATACATGTTGGCTTCGATTCTCACGGTGACCTCGGGCATTTCCTATTTTCGAAAGCACGGCCACGTCGTGTTGGAGTGAGTCATGGAACTCGCTGAACCCACCTGGCTGCGCCGGTTGCCGGCAAAATTTGTGATTGCTGTGGCCACGCTTGGACCACTCGGTCAGCGCCTGCCCGCGCCGGGTACCTGGGGTTCGCTCGCGGGTTTATTGTACACGCTGCTACTCTTTCGCCGACTCAGCTGGGCTGAGACACTCGTCTATACGCTGATCGCGAGCTATGTCGCCGTAGCATTCACGGGCGAAGCTGCGAAGCGGATGGGTCGCAAAGATCCGGGCGAAGTTATATTGGATGAGTTTGTCGTGATCCCGCTGGTCTTTCTCGGTTGGCACAGCGGCTTTACCTCGCATCTGCCCGAGTGGGTGGTGGCGCTGACCGGCTTCGGTTTATTTCGTTTCTACGATATCCTGAAACCACTGGGCATCCACCGGCTACAATCCTGGCCAGGCGGGTGGGGAATTGTGGTGGACGATTTCGTCGCGGCGCTGGCGGCGTGCGCGACCTTGCATCTCGGCGCGTGGCTTTGGGCGCTGCGGTAATTTTGCAGGTTGGTAGGGCGAAGCGTCCCGCTGAGCCGTGCTTGAATATCGGCTGAGCGGCACGCTTCGCCCTACTTCAATCCTCGATCCACACTATGTCGTGCGTCCGCACTTGCTCGAACAGCTCGATAAGATCGAGATTGCTCAGGTGAACGCAACCAGCGGTCGAAGGAGTGCCGAGGCGCTCCTCGTGATTCGTGCCGTGGATATAAATGTAGCGGTCGTGCGTATCGACATTGCCTCCTGCGTTCACCCCGGCTTCGAGGCCATTTAGCCACAGGATGCGGGTCGTGATCAGATTCTTTGCCTGGAGTTCCTCGTCTAGCTCGCTGAAATGTTTTCCAAGGCTGACCCGGCCCTTGAACACGATGCCGGGCGGGGCATCGGCGCCAATTTTCTCGGCAATCTCGTGCAGGCCGCGCGGTGTGCCGAGGGAGTCTTTCACATTGGAAGGGGGGCGAAGTGACGTGGAAACCACATAGGACTTGATTAAAATGTCGTTTTGATAAAATCCAAGCAGCTGACGGGCAATAGATACGACAATAAGACGCGATGTCGGCTTGAGTCCGAGCGCGAGACACTTTTTCTTTGCCTGTTCTAAACATTCTTTCACGTGAGCAATAAAAATTATCGAGTCGGTATCGTCGGTGCCACCGGAGCGGTCGGTCAAGAACTGATCAGCCTATTGGTGGCGCGTAATTTCCCATTAGCGGAGCTGCGGCTGCTGGCCTCGGCCCGTTCAGTGGGTCGTCTTCTGGATGTGGGCGGGAAGAAAGTGACCGTGCGTGAGGCCACACCTGAGGCCTTCGAGGGTCTCGATATCGCACTCTTCGCGGCGGAAGGAGCGATCGCGAAAGCCTTGGCCCCGGAGGCAGTGAAGCGCGGTTGCTTGGTGCTCGATAAGAGCTCGGCGTTCCGCATGTACGCCGACGTCCCTCTGGTGTTGCCCGAGATCAATCTCGCGGCTACTCGCGGACACAAGGGCATCATCGCCAGCCCGAACTGTTCAACTGCCGTGGCGCTCATGGGTCTGTATCCCTTGCATCAGGCGTTCGGAGTGAAGCGCGTGTTTTTCTCCACCTACCAATCCGTTTCCGGCACAGGTGCCGATGCGATCGATGAGCTCGAAGCACAGGTCCAAGCTTATGCGAAAGGGCAGCCTTTGGTGCACAAAGTTTATCCCTATCAGATCGCTTTTAACGTCATTCCGCAGGTCGATAGCTTCGGCGCGGATGGTTACACCGGCGAGGAAACCAAGATGCGCGAAGAGAGCCGCAAGATCATGGGTCTGCCCGCGCTCAAGGTTTCCGCGACCTGCGTGCGCGTACCTGTCGTGCGCGCCCACTCGGTGGCGGTGAGCGCAGAGTTTGAAAGGCCCGTTGATCTCGCGGCCGCCCGCCAAACCGTGGCCGCATTTGTCGGCGCCACTTTGGTGGATGATCCGGCGAATAAATTATATCCGACTCCGCTGGATTTCACCCGTCAGGTGAAGTGCGGCGTGGGGCGCATCCGACTTGATACCGCTCTGGACAACGGTCTGTCGTTCTGGGTCAGCGGCGACAATCTCTGGAAAGGCGCCGCGCTCAATTCCATCCAGATTGCCGAAGCAATGATCCGCGAAAACATCCCGCTGCGAGCGAGTTGAGTTTGGGAAATATCGGAAGGTGGAGCCCGTCCAGAGTGTTTGGGCGGGCATTCTATCGCACTCGCTTCTTGCGGCGGACGCTGCTCTCTGGCATTTCCTAATCAGCCATGGGACCTGATCTTCGCGAAACTTTCCTCACCCACCTGCGCACGAGCGTGCAGGAGGGGACGTTTGTGAAGCTCACCCTCGGTAAGCCGCGTGGGACCGAAGCGGACTTGCAGAATCTCTATCTCCGGCCGGTTACATTGCGCGGCACGCCGCATCTCTCGTTTGTCTGGCGCCACACCACGAAAGATATTACGAAAAACTTCCCGCCCGCCGAAGCGCTCGCCCAACTGGACGCGCTCGTAGGCACGTCATTTCATAGTGCGCATTTGTTTACCACGACACGCTCTGCCCAGCTCGAATACAACAAGAAGGGCGAGCCGCGCTACAGTTTCGGTCCGCCAGCTACGGGTGAAGCGCAACCCCGCGAACATGATCGCGTGAAATCCCGCCTGCTCCCGTCTTCCAGTCAAATTTGGTTGGAAGCGCTAGACATCACAAATTCCGCTGGCGTGGTCCGTCCGGGCATGGCGGATAAGCACCGGCAGATCCACAAATACGTCGAGATCCTCAGTCACCTCGCGGTGGATGCCGCGCTACCGACCAACCGGCCGGTGGAGATCGCCGACATGGGGTGCGGCAAAGGTTATCTGACTTTCGCCACTCACGATTATTTCAACATCGTGGCCAACCGTGCGACCAACGTGGTGGGCATCGAAACCCGGCCTGGGTTGGTTGAAAAGTGTCAGGCTCTCGCGCGCCGCGCCGGTTGCGCCCGACTTTCTTTTCAGGCCGGTACGATTCAGTCGGCGCAATTCACCACGCTCGATGTGCTGATCGCGCTTCATGCCTGTGACACCGCGACCGACGATGCGATTCTGCAAGGCGTGCGTGCCGGAGCGGCGTTGATCGTTGTTTCGCCGTGCTGTCAGAAAGAACTGCGGTCGCAACTGCAACCCGCCGCCGTCCTCGCTCCGGCGTTACAACATGGTATTTTCCAGGAGCGCCACGCCGAGTTCGCCACGGATGCACTCCGCGCGCTGCTCTTGGAATGGGCTGGCTACGACACGAAGGTGTTTGAATTCATCTCGACCGAGCACACCGCAAAAAATCTGATGATCACGGCGACGAAACGTGCGGGCCCGATCCACACCGATGAAGCAGCCGCCAAGGTGCGAGAGTTGGCCGCGTTCTACGGGATAAAAACTCAGGCGCTGGCCCGGCACTTTGATTTTCTTTTCAGCCAGTAACGCGGCTCAGGTTAAACTGGATCTATTCGAACCACTCCATTCATCGCTATGACCGTAATATTTAGCCTTCTTTGTAGGAGCCTGTTTACAGGCGATTCGGAACGCGCACTGACGGACAAAGCGCTGCTTCGCCTGCAAACAGGCTCCTACAGTCGGACTAAAAGACTGCGAATTATACAACGTTCATGAAACTGGAATCGCTCGATTGGGAGGTGCTTGATCGCCTCCGCCAAACTTTTCTTTCCGACGCTAAATCAGCCGGGCCTTACTGGCATACGATGACGGATCTCGAGTGCTACGATCTGACCTACGGCGAACGGATCGGTTGGAAATGGGATGCGGTGCTCCGGGAATTGAAATCCCGGCACTGGAATCTTTCGCCGGGCACGACGATTCTCGATTGGGGTTGCGGCAGCGGGATCGCCGGCCGGCGGGTCGTGGATTTTTTGGGCGTGACGAATGTTTCCCAACTGGTGGTACACGATCATTCGGCGCTGGCGATGGATTTTGCCGTGCATCGCGCCAAGCAAGTTTTTCCGGCGATGTCTGTCGAACGGGCCGACTATCGGTTTCTGGAAGGGGATGAACCGTTCGAATTGCTGGTGGTCAGTCATGTGTTGAACGAACTGGATGATCTCGGCCGAGCCCAGCTCACCTCGCTCTGTAGCAGGGCGAAAAGTATTCTGTGGGTGGAGCCGGGCACTCATGAAGCCAGTAGGCTCCTCGGCGACTGGCGGGAGAAGCTGCGTCAATCAGGCCTGAATGTAGTGGCGCCGTGTCCGCATCAAAATGGCTGTGGCATGCTCGCGCCGGGTAACGAGCGGCATTGGTGTCATTTCTTCGCCGCCCCGGTGCCGAATATCTACGCGGATTCTGCTTGGGTGAAATTTGGTCAACGGGCCGGCATCGATCTGCGCAGCCTGCCGTACAGCTTTCTGGTGCTAGATCGCCGGCCCAACGTGATGCCGGTCGGCTATTCCCGCATCATCGGTGAGGCGCGACACTTCAAGGGTTACGCGAAGCTTTTTAATTGTGATACCGCAGGCGTCGCCGATCTCATGCTGCAAAAGCGTGATGCCCCCGCGCTTTTCAAGGCTTTGAAAAACGCGCACGAACCCGGTCTGCAAAAGTGGTCGCACGGGAACGGCCGGATCACGCAGGTTGAAGTTCTGTCGGATCAGGAAAGCCCGGCTTGACTCCGCCTAGGCTCAGCCCAAGGAGTGTTTCTGCCGATGCGAAACAACCGCCTGACTCTTCGACTTATTTAGACGCACGATCCCCAGGTCGCGTAGCGGCTGATTGTGCGTCAAAGTCGTTAGCGATTCCGCCAAGCTCTTGGCGTTTTGTGTCCAAGAATCCTCCCGTTCCCTTTAATTGTTTCCTGTCATGCAATCTTCTCCCGTTACTAAATACCGTCCCTTTCCCCAGGTAAATTTGCCTGATCGCCAATGGCCCGACCGGGTGATCGACCGTGCACCCCAATGGTGCAGCGTTGATCTCCGCGACGGCAATCAAGCCCTCCCGCAACCGATGAACATTGAGGAGAAACTCGAATACTTTGCGCTGCTGGTGAAGATCGGCTTCAAGGAAATCGAAGTCGGTTTTCCTTCGGCCTCGCAGATCGAATTCGATTTTTGTCGCCGCCTGATCGAGGGAAAACTGATTCCCGACGACGTCTCGATCCAGATTCTTTGCCAGTGTCGCGAGGAACTGATCGTGCGTTCGCTGGAAGCGTTGCGCGGGGCGAAGCGCATCATCTTTCACCTCTATAATTCCACGTCGCCCAAACAGCGCGAGTATGTGTTTGGCGCCAGCCAAGCCGACATTGTGGGCATCGCGACCCACGCGGTGGCTTTGCTCAAGCAGCATAGCCAATCCCTGATTGCCGAGGGCAGCCAGGTGCGGCTCGAATACACGCCGGAAAGTTTCACGAGCACGGAATTGGAGTTTTCCCTGGAGATTTGCGAAGCCGTGACCGCCGTGTGGCAACCTACGATTGAGAACAAGATCATCATCAATCTCCCCACGACGGTTGAGTATGCCACGCCCAACGTGCATGCCGATCAGATTGAATGGATGTGCCGCCATCTCACGCGGCGCGATGCCACCATTGTGTCGTTGCACACGCACAATGATCGCGGCACGGGTGTCGCCGCCACCGAACTCGCGCTGTTGGCGGGAGCGGACCGGGTGGAAGGAACGCTTTTCGGCAATGGCGAACGCACCGGCAAT
>JANYCF010000293.1 GCA_025360455.1 Opitutaceae bacterium
ACCGCAGCTATTCGTCGCAAGTTTCAATCGCCCCAATCTCACCTACCGCGTTATCCCGAAGGATCAGCCGACCAAGCAAATCATCGACTTCATTCGCAAACGGGAACACGAGAGCGGCATCGTCTACTGCGCGAGCCGCGCCGCCGCTGAACGTGTCGCCGAAGCCCTCGCCGGTCGCGGCTGGCCCGCTCGCGCCTACCACGCCGGTCTCGATGCCGAAGAGCGCTCCCGCAACCAGGAGCAATTTCTCCGCGACGATACTCGGATCATCTGCGCCACGATTGCCTTCGGCATGGGCATCAACAAACCCAACGTCCGCTGGGTCATTCATCACGATCTCCCCAAAAATATCGAAGGCTATTACCAGGAAACCGGCCGCGCCGGTCGGGACGGTTTGCCCGGTGATTGCCTGCTGCTCTTCAGTGCGGGCGACCTCGCTAAGCAAACTCACTTCCTCGACGAGATCACTAATGAACACGAGCAAGCCGTCGCCCGGGCGCAGCTTCGTCAGATCACGCACTATGCGGAGAGCAGCGGCTGTCGCCGCACAGAGCTGCTCGCGTATTTCGGCGAAAACTTTCCCCTCGATAACTGCGGCGCCTGCGACAACTGCCTCGAGCCGCGCGACACCTACGACGGCACCATCGTCGCCCAAAAACTTTTGTCCTGTGTTTACCGCATTCAGCAAAACAGCCGTTTCACCGTCGGCTTGAATCACATCGTGGAAGTTCTCACCGGCGCCGACACCGACAAGATCCGCCGCTGGGGTCACGAGCGACTCACCACCTACGGCATCGGCAAGGAGCTGGCGCGTCCGGCTTGGGCCGCAGTGGGGCGTGAACTCACGCGTCTCGGTTACCTCGCAGTCGCCGAGGGAGAATTTGCCACGCTCGAAGTGACGCCAGCCGGCATGAACGTGCTGCGGACGCGCGCCCCGATCACGCTCACGAAAGCGATGGACTTACCGAAAGCGAAACGGGTCACCCGTCGCGAAGGCGATATCGAGTGCGACGAGATGCTCTTCGAACGTCTCCGCACGTTGCGGCGCACTCTCGCCGACGAGCGCGGCGTCCCGGCTTATATTGTTTTCGGCGACACGACACTCCGCACGATGGCGCGTCAATATCCCGAGACAGTGAACGATCTGGAAGGCATCCCCGGTGTGGGTGAGAAAAAGCGTGCCGAGTACGGCGAACTCTTCACGGATGAAATCGCCGCGTACCTGGAAAATAATTCCCGTCAGGCGTTTGCTTAAGCCGAAGACGTTTGTATTTTCCTTAAGGTGGAACCCGACCTCCGGACGGGTTTGCTCTATTGGCGTCACCCAAGAAGCCCGTCCGGAGGCCGGGCTCCACCACAAGAAACTCTAGCAAGGCTTCGTAAATAGTGTAGCCGCGTTGGAGCAAAGCGACAACGTGGCCACGCTCGCGATCCACGCTTTCGCTTCTGACTCAAGCGCCGCTACAGAATCCATAAAGCTGCTTCAGTGCCCTACCGCTGAAACTTGAATTTGCTCGTGAGGAAACACGTCAAGAACCACTGCGGCGTGTCCCGTGATGGCCTCAACGATCTGACCGGCGAGTTTGATTTTAGTCTTCACACTTTCAAGAACTGCTGTCGCCTCATAATCCGCCGTAATTTTATTGCACGCATAGAATGATTACGCGTTTCTTCAGGTTCCTCAGCGGCGACATGTGCCCTCAACGACTGAATCTCTTCTTGGGTATGCCTGTAAGACCATATCGGAGGATCAATTTTTGAAGCTGGATCAGCTGCTGCCGCAGGACTCAAGAATTGAGCCATTGCCACGATGTAGTAGCTCAAGATGGCCCGATAGCACCTGAGGCGCTGTTTTACCGAGTGAGAATCAAGGGTCATAGCTTTGAACCTGTTTGGATTTATGCTAAAGCCAACTTGGCTGACAATGTTGAAGATAGAAGCACTTGCCTTTGGCCTGCGTCGGATGAGCGATTACTGTAGCCGGGGACAGTCGACCATATACTGACAATGGGTTCACCGGTCGCTAACCTTTGAATCTGCACGGAATGGTAAGGATCTGGCGGGATTACGGCGTGGCCCATGATTGCTCCGACGATCAACACCACGAGGAGAGTCGCAAAGATCCATCGTTTTAAAGTCGGCTTCACGGCGCGTAGAAGTGTTGGATAATTTTGGCGCAATGCTTCGAGCGCAGAGCGTAAAGTTTATGTACCTGACCTGACACGCCTCGGACATAGAGCGATTTGCCAACGAAAAAAAGTGAGCGATAACGACGCTTGTTCCGGCGAATACGACATCGCTTGGACCGTCGCTCACGTCCCCCAGACATCAGGGCATAGCGGCGACTCGGTACCGCAAGGTCGTCACCACTCTGATCCGTGTTATTTGGCGGCGGTATCTCACCCGCGGAAAAATCGTGGGGAAGAAGCGGAGAATGATTCAAAGCATAAACATCGGTAAGCCGACGGACTGGCGTTGGTTTTTTCATGTCCGCAGCATCGCAGATTTCTTTCATCTTGCTAACGGACACACCGTTCCCCCGGACAAGCGGGGGCCGAGGTTGTCCGGGGCGTCCGGCGACTTTCGACCTCCAAAAAATAGCCTGCAAATTATTTGACCGCCGCTCGCCGCCGCCGACTTTGTTGGGCGCGAAAACTGAGCCCGATCCGATTGGCGAGTTTGCGAATACGCTCGTTCCAGTGCGTTCCGGCCAAGTTCTTATTTTCCGCATAATACGATTCGAGTGCGCGGGCGACTTGCGGCACACTTTTCATTTTTGAAATCTCCGGCCAGTAAAACCACAGCAGCAGATAGATCGTGGTCGCATCCGTGGTATTGCGCCGTGCCTGGCCATCCAACAATTCGGGCAAGCGATGGCCGAGCGCGAGCCCTTCGACAAAGGCGCGCCGCTGATTGAAGTCCGGCGCAAATAACCGTTGCATTACCTGTTTTTGGAATTCGGGTGCCGCGATGAAAGTACCGGCCTCCACCTGAATCGCGACCGCTTGCGCTTGGGCGTCCAATCCCAGTCGATCAGCCAACACTTGGGCGAATCGTCCGCCCTTCGTTCCCTGAGCTTGAGCGAGATCACTCGCTTTGGTCGCCCACGCCACCGCTATTCCTTCGGTAAAAATTGATCCGTCGCCCGACAAGATGGAGGTAAACTCACGCGGAATATATTGCTTCTGCAAGATGCGCATCACGCGCTGGGTCCAGCCGGGAAACGTTTTTATTTTCGCGGGTTCGAGCGCAATCTGGATGGCTTCCGCGATCCGATCTAACAGCCGATCCGGCGTGAAATCCGGGAGCGGTTTGGGATTAGCCAAGTGTTTCATCGGCCACATTCTTCTGCAGCACGGGCCGATTATCAACGCCGAAGCCAAACGATGCAGTTTACTTAGGTGGAACGCGGCCTCCGGAAGTGTTTTCTCCTGCGTACATCGCCCAACCCGTCCGGAGGCCAGGTTCCACCTTTCAGACCAGACCATTCGTTAATAGAAAGATTTGGGTGGCACTGGTGTAGACGCTGCACTGTCGTACCATCCCGTGCGGCTCACCCGAATAACTTTTTCCAGGCGGGCTCGGTCAAGGCCATACGCACGACGTCCTGTCGCTCACCTTCAATCACGGCGTCTTCGAAAAACACGCCTTCCAAGCTGAAACCCAGATTGCCGTTTAAGTTTAAGTTGCGGATGTTGATATCGAGCGTGTGCAGATAAACTTTGTAGAATTTCTGGATGATGAAGACGTGATACAGGAAGAGAAAGGTCGCGCGCTTGCCGATGCCCTTCCCACGCATGGCGGGATCACCCACAAGCTTCTTCATTTCCAATTTCGCCGAGTGCTTGTCGATACTTTCACCGCCGATGATCCCGACGAAGTCCCGCAAATACCAGATTGCGAAATACTGCTGCCCCGGGGCTTGAAAATGCTGCGCCAGCTTTCCCTTGTTTTCCGGGAAGCGGGGAAAGAAACTGGTCTTGATTTTTGGATTCTCCAGCCAAACGGCCAAGGGACCGACTTGCTCCAGCATCAAGGGCGTAAGGGAAACATCTTGGAGACTGAGTTTTTTCGTCATAACCCACTCATCTTTGACGTCCTTGATGGTGAAAAGCTGGTTGTACTTCTCGACCTGTTTGCTGGTTGGCGGACTTTTCAACACCACCGTATCGAGCAAGTGCGCCGCGACGGTGACGATTTCCGGTTCTCTGACGCCATATTTGATCAACTCATTATGGAATCCCCGGGCAACCAAACGAAGCATTTGCTCGTGCGGATTGGATGGAATCTTTTCGGCTTTAGATGATTCGGACATCGCAGCAGCAAGCTAAACCCCGACGAGAATGAGGTCAACCAAAGCTAGCATACCAATTACCAGGAGTATTTGGATTTCGTCGGTAGGGTGCGACCGCTGGGCACGCCGCAAAGAATATCTGCGGCCGGCCAACCTCAGAGGCGATACTGCGCCCACGCCGTGCCGAGTCCGGCAAGAAGACCGAAGAGATGGCCTTCCCAAGAAACTTCTTTGCGCACCGGAGCAATCCCCGCGATCATGCCGCCATAGAAAATAAGCACGCCACCCGCCACCAGCAGATCAGATGTCGCGCGCGTGAACCACGCGAGTGCGAGCAGCCAGCCGAAAAAGCCGAAGATTACGCCGCTCATGCCCACATGCGCGACCTTGCGTCCGAACGACCAAAGTAACGCTCCCTGACCGAGAGTGATGGCCAAGGAAACTTCCAGAAAATATTTCTCGCCGTGTCGAAGCACCAAGGCACCGAGCACAAGAAACGGCGGCAGATTGGCCGCGAGGTGGGCAAAATTGGCGTGCACAAAGGGCGCGGTGAGGAGTCCGACCAGACCGCCCGACGTGCGAGGTACGATCGCCAGCCTGGCGGCGGCTTTGGCGGATATCATCCCGACCAATGCGCCTAAGATCATGCCCGCCGCCGGCCAGGAAAGGAAATAACCAGGTGGCCGGGTGAAGAGCCGGGCGAGATAATTGAGGATGTCATCCATGCGCGGAAGCAATGATGCGCGATGCGGTGAAAAACGAAAGTCCGAAGTGAGGATACGCAAGGCTTGCCCCAATGCATTTAAGAAAACTGCAGGAGCGCTTTACGCCGCGATTCTTCGCTGGGCGGTAGCCCCGGACAATCACCGGATTTGCTCAGGCTTATCGATGAAATTGAACTGGTTGGAACCCGGCCTCGGACGGGTATACTACAGCGTGCGCACAAACCAACTGCATCACTCAAACTCAGGCGTTATTCCGAATTTTCTTCCATGAAGCCAGACAACGTTGCGCGGTTTCAAATTCCGAAAAACGACTGCCTTCCTGCTCCATCAAATAATACTCGACGCCACCCGTGGATTCGACTGCGGCCATGATCTCCGCCCATGGCGAAACGCCCTCGCCAAACAAGACGCGGTAACTTTTCTCCTCGGCGTGACTACCGGGAGCCCAATCCTTGAGATGCACACTGCGGATGCGACCAGGATTCGCTTTAATCCACGCGATCGGATCGGCCCCCGCTTCCATGCAAGTCCCCACATCGAATTGCAGCACGAATTCCTTGGGCGTATTGGCCGCAATCACATCCATGACGCGCGGTCCACCTTCCAGCGGTTTCCATTCCGTCTGATGATTATGAAACCCGGCGGTCAAGCCGTGTGGCAGCAATTGCCTCACAGCAGTGGAGAGTTGCGCGCACAATGTTTTCCACTCCTCGAGACTCTTATCTTCGCGACCAGCACTGGCGAGAATGAGATGCCGCGCTCCGATAATCTGATTGAGCTCGATCGCTTTCGCCATGCCCTCGCCCGGCGTGAAGGACTCGAGGTGATTGTGGGTTGAAAAACACCGCAGCCCGAGATCATCCATCAAACTGCGCACTTCTTTGGCGTAAGGCATCGTCCACGCGTAATAGGGAGAATAAAATTCCACGACCTCGTAGCCGAGGCGCGCGACTTCGCGCAAAGTCCCCGGCAGATTACGAGCGAGTTCGCCACGCACCGAATACAGCTCAAGCCCGATGGGATATTTTTCAAAGGGTTTCGGGGCAGATGAGTTTGCGCTGCTGAGATCAGTCGCGGCCAAGACCGGAGTGCCGATGACGGATTGCGCAAGCAAAGCCGCGGGAACCAGAGTAGAAAGCGCGAGAAAATTGCGCCGCGTGAGTGAATCCATCTTAGGGGTAGTGGGGAACATGACAGTGAGCTAAGCCATCATGCCCGGAGTAGCAAGACAGCGAAAACTTCAACCCTCTTTGAGCAAAATTCCACCGCAGATAACCTCATCGACGGGATTTCCACCGAGCTCATAAGCCAGCTGACGTTCATCTTTATGACAGAGCAAAATCAGATCAGCACGTTGGCCCGGTTCAATTGTGCCGCGGTCGGACAAACCTAATGCGGCAGCCGCATTAACCGTGGCTGCCACGATGGCCTCCGCCGGAGTCAGCCGACAAAATCGCACGGCCAGCGCGATGGCAAAGGGCATCGAATGAGACGGCGCCGTCCCCGGATTGCAATTGCTCGCGAGGGCCAGTGCGCCGCCCGCTTCCACGAAAAATCCCGCGCGGGCATAGCGCCCATGCGCGTGAAATCCGGTACACGGCAGAATGACGCCCAACGTGCGCGATTGCGCGAGCAGCAGCAGATCGGCCTTCGTCGAAGCCTCGAGATGATCGACACTGCGCGCCCCCAGGCGGATCGCTTCGGGCACCATACCGAGCGACGTAAACTGATCGGCATGCACCCGCACCGGATGATGCTTCGACGCTTTTTCAAAAAAACGGACGCAGGCCTCCACGCTCCAGGCGCCCTCTTCACAATAAGCATCCACCGCGATATCGGGAAATTCCTTAGAAACCGTCGGTAACATTTCCTTCACCACCATGCGGGCGTATTCATCCAAATCACCCTCGAAGGCATGCCCCAGCAAGGCGGTGGGCACGATGGTGCCGGGCCACTCGTTCCCTGCCCGCACGATGGCGCGCAACATTTTCAATTCCTCCTCCGTCTGCAGGCCGTAGCCACTCTTGATCTCGACCGTCGTCGTGCCGTCATGCAGCAAGGCGTCGAGTCTGGTTTTGAGATGAGCGGCCAATTGTTTCTTGGTCGCATCGCGTACGGCCCGGACGGTGGCGAACAGACCGCCGCCATTCTGGATTATTTTCGCGTAAGGCATCCCTTGAAGTTTTTGCTCCCACTCGGTGAGGCGGTCGCCCGCCCAACAAATATGGGTGTGGCAATCAATGAAGCCCGGCATGAGCACGCGACCCTGGGCCTCGATCACTTCCGTACTAGCCGGAGCTTCCAGTTTGGGACCGACCGCGCTAATTTTTCCGTCACTCACTAGGACGTCGCCCTGCGGCAACACCCCCAGGTCGCTCATTTCCTTACCGCGCCGAGGGCGCT
>JANYCF010000298.1 GCA_025360455.1 Opitutaceae bacterium
GTCAGACAAAAACAAAAGTTGAAAGCTTTCATGGCGCTGGACGGTATTTCGACACTCCGACCGGCACCTTCATCCACAAGTGTCTTGTGAATGGCTCGTTTACGCTCCTTTAACTTTTAAGAAAAAACACTGAGTAGATTGCCTCAAGGCACCACCGTCTAATCACCCATAAAATCTTTTCGTGTCGTGAGGCTATTAAATCCGTCGCGTAATAAAGCGGTAAAGCAATTGAAGGAGATTCGAAATCACGGTCATCATTTGTTTGAAAAGCCGCAGCGAGTTTCCTGAAATCTTTCTTTGGTGGTGAATGAAATTACCACACCCCAGCGGCAATTAACTTTCGATCCGCGCCCCCTTTACTGGACAAACAACACCAACGTGTCGTCCATGGCGTAGAAAGCGACCCCGTCCTGAAGGGCTTGCGCCTTGTAAGTGTAGATGCCGGGGGTGCTCGGTGCGGTGAAACTGATGTTCACCGTTTTGCTGGCTCCGGGGGCAATGCCACTGAGGGAGGGGAAACCGAGGAAGTTATTGTCGACGTCACGAAAAGAGAGAAAATCGGTGGCCCCCCAGGTCTTCGTGCCGCGATTAGTGATGGTGTAGGTGAAGTTGACCGTGGCATTGGGCGCGACGGTGTTGGGGAATGTGGTCACGTCATAGGTGATGGCGTTGGCGAGCGGGAGGGCGAGCACAGTCAAGACGACGACATTTTGCGTGGAGAAAAACTCGATGCCGTTCTCCAAGGCTTGGACATAGTAGGTGTAAATGCCGGGAGTCGTAGGCGCGGTGAAATTGAATGCCGCCGTGGTTTTATTACCCGGCGCAATGCCGCTCAGGGGTAAGAAGGCAAGGAAGGTCCCATTGCTATCGCGTAATGACACATAATGGTTCGTACCCCATGCTTGGGTGCCGGCATTGCTGAGCGAATATTTGAGATACAAGTTGGCGCCCGGAATGACTTCATCGGGGAGTCGGGTCGGAGTGTAGACCATCGCGTTCGGTCGCGGGGCGAGTACCGTGAGGGTGAGGTTTGCCTGGGTGTTAAATAATTCCACTCCGTTCTCTGCGGCGCGTACGGTATACGAATAGATCCCTGGGGTGGCGGGTGCGGTAAAGTTTAAGTTCACGGTCTTGCTTTGGCCGGGAGCCAAGGCACTCAATGAGGTGGAGGCTAGAGTGGTGCCATTGCTGTCTAGGAGTGATAGGATGTGATTCGCACCCCAGAGCTTCGTGCCGGTATTGGTCACGTTATAATTAAAGATGATGGCGGAATCTGGCGTAACGCCGACGGGGAACGTAGTCGTGTTGTACGTGATCGAGTTTGGTTGAACGGCCAACACCGTAAGTGTCACCGTTGTCTCTGTACTAAAAAACTCCACGCCGTTTTCTAGGGCTTGGATAAAATAGGTGTAGGTACCAGGGAGGGAGGGCGCGGCGAAAGTGAGATTTGCGGTGGTGCTTTCGCCGGGCAGCACACCGATGAGCGGGGAAAAGGCCACGAAGGTTCCGTTGCTGTCTCGAATCGAGAGATAGTGACTCGCGCCCCAGGTCCGCGTGCCGGTGTTCGTCATGTAGTAATCGAAGTTAACCGTTCCGCCCGCTGTGACTCCGGTGGTGGCGACGGTCGTGCCGTAGGTGATTGAATTAGCAAGAGGCATCAGTACGACTAAACGGGCAAAACTGCTGGTGAGTGATCCCCCTCCATTTGTGGCGACCAGGGCGTAACTGCCGCCATCAGCCAACTGAATATTGGTGAGCGCAAGAGTCGGCATGGTTGCCCCGAGTATATTCACCCCGCCTTTTTGCCATTGGTAAGTGAGGGGGGTACTGCTGCTCGCCGCCGCACTAAAAGTCATTGATGAACCAACAAAAACTGGCTGGCTGAGTGGTTGAAGAGTAAACACGGGAGCATCGATCCCGGTGTTCACCGCAAGGGTTTGCTGCGCGGTAGCCACATTGTAGAGGGTGGTGTTAGTCGGCGTAAAGGTGGCGGAGAGAGTTTTGGTGCCCAGACTGGGCACGGTGCCGCTCGCAGGAATATAGGTGAAGGTGCCGGGAACATCGGCCGTGGCATTGAGCTGAGTACTGCTGAGAGCCGTGCCCTGCACGATAGGACTCGGAGTGGCCCAGGTAATCACCGGAGTACGTTTTAAGCTGTTCACGATGCGATCGACATCTGCGGCCACACCATAAGTGGCATCCCCGGACTGACTGGCTCGGACGAATACCGGGCCAACGCCGGTAAGCGTAACGATATTACCAGCGATCGTGGCCGGGCCACTCATGATACTGAAGCTAACGGGTAAGGAGGAAGGGCTGGCCGTGGCCGCCAATCCGAAGGGCGCATCCCCATAGGCGCGATCGGCCAGAGCGGCGAAATTGATCGTCTGGTTTGATTTTGAAATGGTGAAAGTGCCGCTCGCACTTCCGGAATAGTTGGCGTTGTTGATCGTGCCGACGACGGTATAGCTGCCAACATTGCTGGGTGGAGTCGCGAACCCATCGTAAGTGAAATCAATATTCAGAGTGCCGACGTTGGTGGTCGCGGCAGCAGATTTTGGTGTGCCATCGTAGACGGCGTTCAGACTGCCGAGGGTGACGATCGCGGTCGTTTTATTAACCGTGAGAGTTTGTTGGGCGGTGGCGTTGTTGTAGTTGGTCGTATCAACGGGCGTAAAGGTAACCGTGAGAGTTTGGGAGCCAACGGCGGGCACGGTACCACTCGCGGGACTATAGGCGAAAGCACCGGCAATTAAACCAGCCGTGGCGTTGAGCTGTGTGCTATCCAAAGCGGCGCCGTAGAAAATAGCGTTCGGTGTGCCCCACGTCAGCACCGGTGTGATTTTGGCTACTTGGAGGGTTTTTTGCGCCGAGGCGTTGGCGTAGTTGGCAGAATCTGTCGGCGTGAATACGGCCGTGATGGTTTGAATGCCGGCGTTGACGACGGAGCCGCTGGCTGGACTATAAACAAAAACTCCCGGGACACTCGCCGTCGCGTTGAGTTGGGTGCCGCTCAGCGCCGTGCCGTAAGTGATTCCGGCTGGAGCGGCCCAGGTAATAACAGGGATGGGACTGAGTACGGTGAAGCTGCGATTCACATCTGGTGCAGCGGAGTAATTAAGATTGCCGGCCTGACTGGCGCGAATGGTAACGATGCCGACACCAGTCAGCGTCGCGATGTTGCTGGCAAGGGTGGCCGGGCCACTCGGCACGCTAAAAGTCACGGGCAAACCGGAAGGACTCACGGTGGCGGATAACGTGAACGGGGCGTCGCCATAATTATGATCGGACAAGGTGCCAAAGCTGATGGTCTGACTGGCCTGGCCGATAATGAGCGTGCCACTGGCTGAACCGATGTAGTTGGTATTGCTGATGGTGCCGACGACCGCGTAGTTGCCTGCATTAATCGGTACGGTAGCTGAACCGTTGTAAGTGAAATTGACCGCGAGATCGCCGATGCTGGTGGTCGCAGTGGCGGCGTGCGCGGCACCATCGTAGGTGGCGTTCAAGTTTCCGAGTGTAACGGTCGCCGCGACTTTATTGACCGTGAGTGATAACTGGGTGGTGACGCTGTTATAATTTGTCGTGTCAGTGGGCGTGAAGGTGGAGGAGAGCGTCGGCGTGCCTGAGTTCAACACCGTCCCGCTGGCCGGACTGTAGGTGAATGTGCCGGCGGTGCCAGTAGCCGCATTGAGCTGAAGGCTGCTCAAGGCCGTGCCGTAGTTAATCGCGGCAGGCGTGGCCCAACTGACGACGGGAGTTGCTTTGCCGACCGTGAAAGTGCGATCTACATTCGGAGCAGCGTAGAAACTAATATTTCCCGCCTGACTGGCGCGGATGGTGGCGGTGCCGATACCGGTAATCGTAAGCGTACTGCCAGCGAGAGTGACTGGGCCACTCACCACACTGAACGTGACCGGCAAAGAAGAAGG
>JANYCF010000346.1 GCA_025360455.1 Opitutaceae bacterium
TTCGCAAAGGAACCAAGCCGCAGTTAGATCGCTGGACGAATTGAGAACGCTTCGATTACTTCGCGGTGTTCTGGGGCATTGGCATTATCGGATTCTCGAGCCTAATCCACTGATTCGTCAATCCTGATGAAAACGTCGCTCCGGTAGCTGACGCCAAAAGTATGCACGGAATAAAAGCATCCCAATAGAACCCATGCGCGATTTCTTCTTCCGTTGGACTCCAGTCATTGCTTGGGGTCGAGAGGAAATGTTCGATTGGAAGAGCCGCGAGAGAAGCCAACAGCATGAAACAAACCCAATGACGCAGTCCTAGACGATATGCGATACCTAGCAAAGGAAACGCACAAATATAGCCGACAACCGCTCGTTCGAGGAACCAAACAAAGAACGAACCAAATGCATCCCCGATACTTTCCGACATGAAGATTAACCTAATCATCAAAAAAACAGCTACGGCGAATGCGCCAGCAAACGGTGAAAGCCAAACTAAACGTGGGCTAATAGTAGTTGATGTAACGCTCATCTTTATTCCGTCGACTGATTTTGACTAGCCTCGCACACCGGGCAGGCAAGCCATCTCTTGTGAATAGCTGGGCCATGTTGAGCGTGAGCATCATCAACGATTCAGATGAGATCAAGGGCGTTGCCGCTGTGGCATGCATAAAAATTAAAGCCCGTACGCAGCGGAGGCTAGTTTGTCGAGCGTCGCTTGGTCTGATTGACTCGCTGCGATGGCGAGCTGGCGGGCGATGTCGGCGGGAATGGTGGCGGCAGCGGGCAGGCGAAGCTGGCGCAAAACTTGCGCTTGATAACGCACCGAGCCGCCGCGCATTTGCACGGAGATGGCTCGGATTTGAGCCAGCACGATTGTGCTGCGTAGCAAGGCTTGCAGCACCCGCAGATCCCATCCTTGGGACGTTACCCAATAGACATTGTGATGCGGGTAATATTTTCCGGCATCGAAGCCCACCACGCCGCCTGACTGAATATCGGGAATCACTAACTTCGCTTTGCCGGCGAGCGAGAGTGTCACCCGGTCGATGGTACGATACCAGTTTTCGTTCCGTTTTTTCGCCACGTGACGCTGCATCAGCGCTTCGCGGTGTTTTTCGAAATAAGCTTTCAGTCCGGGGAAAGCGGACAGATCCCTCAAGCGACCATCGTCGGCGGAATCGTAGGGGTTGATCAGGTAGTAGCCCGACCACGAGACGCTTTCCGGCGCAATGTCGGCGGCCATGACCAGCGGCAACTGGCACTCCGGCTCAATGGTCGGGTCGAGTCCTTGACGGACAAACACCCGATCCAATCCTGTCGCCACGCCGATCCCTACTTTGGTGTCGGCGGCCGAGTCCTCCAACAAAGAGCAGTTGAGCGCCAGCGCAGCGAGCAAATCGAAGCCCGTCTTTTCTGTTGCCGTCCAGGCTTCGCCATTTTCATACCATGAAGGAAAGACGGCTAATTTGGACGACACCCGTTTGGTTTTTACCGGACGAAAATCGTCCAGCGTAGTTTTATCAACCTGGTCCAAGGTGGCGGCATGGGTAGGTTCGCCCCGCTGGCGATCAATCACCGTGATGCAAGGGTACGCCGAGACATCAGTCACAAACGGCTGAGTGTGCTCGAGATTCAGATAATAGCGGACGTGAAAATCTTGAGCGATCAATTGCCGAAGTCCGCGTCCATAAAGATTCTTGGCAAATCGGTTGGCGCAGATGAAGGCCAGACAGCCACTCGGTGAGAGTAGACGCAGGCCATTCTCGAAAAATGCGACGTATAGATCGGCGCGATCGGCGCAGGTCGGATATAGTTCGCGGTAACGACTCAGCACCTTGGGCGGCAGATCCTCGATGCGGACGTAGGGCGGATTGCCGACCACAAAATCAAAATTTTCCTGCCAGCTCGTGAGCAAAAAATCCGTGTGGCGAATCCACTGTTCTCCGAGGGCGCGGGCGCGGAGCGGAGGACAGCCCTCCTTTTCCAATAACACGGCTACTTGCTGGCGGGCGAGGGAGACGAACCCGTTGTTCAGGTCGCAGGCCGTCAGTGCGCGTGCGAGTATCGCGTCTGCCCAATTCACTTGAGTGCAATGCAGCCTTTCCGACGCGATCAGGCGGTGGATGATGGCCGCGAGAAAGGCACCATCGCCGCAGCTCGGCTCCAGCAATCTTCGCTCGGCTAGTCGGCCATTTTCCGGCGTGTACCCGGCCAAATCAAGAATGAGCGACGTCACTTCAGGTTTGGTGAAGACCGCACCCACTGGTTCCGTCGGTTCACGGCCTTCCCAGACGTCCATCCAACTCGTTTCGAATAACAAGAGTTCCATGGGGTGTGCTTGTTATCGGCAACCGATGAGATGCCCGTGCAGTGCTTTGGCGAAACTGTACAAGCTGAACTGGGCGTTGGGCTCGGTATAGGAACCTGAACCGCCGCGTGGCGACATGACCAATGCGGTTTGGGTGTATTTGTGCTCGAGGACCAGGCGCTCGCAAAGAATCGCATAGCGTTGCGCGTAGGAAGTGCCTTCGAAAATCTCGAAGGGCGGAAAAATGCTTTTCTTCAGCCCCACCGGACGGGTGGATTTTTCAGCGTCTTCCAAGAAAAAGAAATAGCCCAGCCAAGGAGTCGCTTTGCCCATGCGGCCTTCGCGAAACGCCGTCCAGAAATCCGTGGAGTTGCCAATCGCTTCCTCGCTGCGGTTATTGAAATTATTACCGAAACTACCGACCTGTGATTTGAGTTCGAGAGCGGAGCACAGACAATCGCGACGCACCACAATCATATCCCAACGTTTCTGCGGACGGAAGAAGCCCGGGAGTTCAATGCCCGCGTTGAGTTTGATTTCGTCGTTGGAAAAACCCGCGGCCCGGGCTGTCTCCACGAGCAGAGTGAGCACGGTATTCAGATGTTGCCCACCGGTGACCTCTCCACGCGTGCCCGCATCAGTCACGCCGCGCTTCACTTGGGACTTCGATTGGCCACCGCGACTCTTCCAATAGCTTTTGACTGCTTTGTGCAGGCGTTCGGCGAACTGCGCTTCAGTCCAAGGGAAATCGTTGGTGGATGACATGTTCGATGGTGTGCTGACTTTGCGGTAGTCTATGCCGAGGACTAGCCATGGCTATTGGTGGGTCAACGGAGTTTAATCGATAGTCGAATAGAATATTTTTTTCCTCTGTCGTCACACTGGTTCAGCCTGTTGGTAGACGAGGTATACCTTCCGAAAAAGCTCTGGCCGTTAAGAACCAGCCCAGAGGGCAAGGACCTGCGGAAAGTTCGATTTACGTCGCTCGGCAGAAAGCCTCTCGTTCAGTGGGAAGGGGATCTAGAGCATTTCATGAATTCTGTAGCCGCGCTTGAGCTGGAGGCGAAAGCGTGGTCCGCACGTCACCACGTTGTCGCGATGCTCCAACGCGGCTACACTTATACTGAAAGTGTACTGGCCTCGGCGTCCTTGCGAAATTTGTGAAATGATATCGTCAAACCAACGCGTCCGGCTTGTCCGTCGTAGCCTTGGTGAAGTCGGATGGCCGCGCTCCACCGCGTTTATAGCTGCCATCAAGGGCCGGATAGGCGCGAGACTAACTACACGGCCAACCACGTGAATCCGCCCCGCGCCACTCTACCGGTGTTTCGTGCGGAACGCTCGTGGGCTTTCGCCGGTTTCTCGGCGGAACATGGCGCTGAGATAACTGGCGGAATCGAAGCCGGCCATGTCGGCGATGCGAGCGATGGCGAGATCGGTCTCCGCCAGCAATTGGCGCGCACGGTCAATCTGGTGGCGCTTGATTACGCGATGCGGCGATTCACCAATTAAGCGGCTGAATTTTCGTTCCAACAACGTGCGTGACACCGGTACGGCGCGCAGCACGTCTTTGATGCCAATGCCGTCGTGCGCGTGCTCGCGAATATAACGCATCGCGGCGGCTACATGCCGGTCACTCACGGCGAGCGCATCGGTCGAGCGTCGCTCCACGACTCGGACGGGTTCAATTTCTTTCAGCTCCGTCGAGCCAGCCGCGCCACCGGCCATCAAGTGCGCCAGCACGGCGGCGGCTTCATAGCCTGTGCGTCGCGCATTGGGCAACACACTGCTGAGCGGTGGATCGCAGAGTTCGCACACCAACTCATCGTCGTCCACTCCGAGCACCGCCACTTCATCCGGCACCGTCAACTGGGCGACGTGACACGCTTCCAAGACTTGCTGGGCGCGGCCGTCAAAGCAGGCGAACACTCCCACTGGTTTCGGCAACTTGGTCAACCACCGGGCGATCGCTTGCATTTCCTGTTCCCAGCCTCCGGCGGCGGTGGTTGGTTTCGAGGGAAACTCTGCGCAGCGGAAACCGTGTTCGCGCAGGACTTGCGCAAAGGCGGTGCCGCGTTGACGCGACCAGAGATATTGGCCGTCGCCGCAATAGGCAAAATGGCGGATATTTTTCGCGAGCAGATGGGCCGCGGCCAACTCGGCCACGGCCGTGTTGTTGATACTCACGCGGGGAAACTCCGATTTCATCCGCTCGGCACTCACATCCACCACCGGCAATCCTGTCCGGCGCAAGGCGGTCGCAGTCACGGCCGAGTCGACACGGGCGATAATGCCGTCGCCGTGCCAGTGGCGCAGCCAAGCGGGCAGGGGGGCCCGGCGTGATTGCTCGGTCAGGCGGATCGACCAGTTGGCCCCGGTGCTGACCCAATCGTGGATGCCGTGCAGCAAATCGCGGCCATACCGGTTGGAGGTTTCGATCAGCAGGGCGACACGCAGTCGGGTCTTGGCTCGCGGGCTCATTCACGGATGAGCGTCACCGGGCGGTGTTAAAAATCAAAAGAAAAATATGGATATTTACTACTCGTTTGCGTGTCCGTTGCGGTATCTTGTCCCTTCATTTCCCTCCTTTCTCTTTATGAAAAAATCCACCGCTCATTTTCCCCTGATCCCGTCCATCCGCTACGAAGGACCGCGTTCGGCGAACGCCCTTGCCTTCAAACACTATGATCCGGCCGAGGTGATCGACGGCCGCACGATGAAGGAGCACATGCGTTTCTCCATCGCTTACTGGCACGCATTTCGTGGCGTCGGCTCCGATCCCTTTGGTCCCGGCACGATAAACCGCCCGTGGGAAATCGGCAAGGACGCCGTCTCCATTGCCAAGGTCCGCATGGATGCCGCGTTCGAATTCTTCCAGAAAATCGAGGCACCGTTCTGGTGTTTCCATGACCGCGACATCGCTCCCGAGGGCAAGACCCTCGCTGAGTCGAACAAGAATCTAGATCAGATCGTGGCTCACGCGAAATTTCTCCAGAAAACCACGGGCATCAAACTTCTTTGGGGGACCGCTAATCTTTTTTCAAATCCCCGCTTCATGTGCGGCGCCTCGACCAATCCTGATGCGCACGTCTTCGCCTACGCCGCCGCCCAGGTGAAGAAGGCCCTCGAAGCTACGCAGGAACTCGGCGGTGAGAATTACGTATTCTGGGGCGGGCGCGAAGGCTACGAGACGCTGCTCAACACCAATCTCAAGCGCGAGCAGGACCACTTGGCCCGCTTTCTCCATATGGCGGTCGATTACGCCAAGAGCATTGGCTTCAAAGGCCAGTTTCTCATTGAGCCGAAGCCGAAGGAGCCGACCAAGCACCAGTATGATTTCGACGTCGCGAGCGGCATCGCCTTCCTCCGCACCTACGGCTTGGACAAGCATTTCAAGTTCAACATCGAGACCAATCACGCCACGCTCGCCGGTCACACCTTTCAGCACGAAATCGAAGTCGCCGCCTCGCAGAACATGCTTGGCTCGATCGATGCCAACGCCGGAGATCTGCTTCTCGGTTGGGACACGGATCAGTTCAACACCGACGTCCGCGAGCTGACTCTCGCGATGATTTCGATCCTTAAGGCCGGCGGTCTCGGCACCGGTGGTTTCAATTTCGACGCCAAGCTCCGCCGTGCTTCGATCGATCCGGCGGATCTCTTCCACGCCCACATCGGTGGAATGGATGCGTACGCGCTCGGCTTCAAGCTCGCCCGGCGCATTCTCGCGGAAGGCAAGTTCGAGCAATTCGTCTCGGAGCGTTATTCGTCTTTCGACTCCGGCTATGGTAAGGATATCGAGAGCGGCAAAGCCAACTTCAAGAGCCTGGAGAAACTCGTGCTCACCAAACTCGGCGAGCCTACGCCCAAGTCCGGCAAGCAGGAGTATCTCGAAAATATGCTCATGCAGTACCTTCATGGTTGAGCACGTGCGGGCGCTGGGTTGTGGTTTCACCTGACATGACGATTCGTGACCAACATCGCGCCCGCCGGTTGCTCTGCCAGCTGCAGGATCATATCCGCGACACGATCATCGCGGCGCGAGCGAAACACGCCAAGAGTTTTGCCCGCGTCGCCGCCGTCACCGCCGCCGATACGATCTATCACGTCGATCGGCTGAGTGAACACGCGATCCTCGACTGGTTCGAAGCCCATTGGCCGCGCGCCTGGCCGGTGGAAGTGGTGATGGAAGGATTGGAGGACGGCAAGGCGGTGACGTTTCCGAAAGGCACGCCGGTGGCTCGGACGATTTTTAAATGCATCCTCGATCCCATCGATGGCACGAGAAACCTGATGTATGATAAACGGAGTGCGTGGATTCTCGGCGCGCTCGCGCCGCAGCGTGGTGCACGCACCCATCTGGGTGATATCACGGTCGCCGCCATGACGGAGATTCCCACGACCAAACAATGGCGAGCGGATCAGCTCAGTGCCATAAGAGGGCAGGGGATAATGGCCGAGGCGGTCAATCTTCTCGAAGGCACACGTCGTAAGCTAAAGCTGACTCCCTCCTGCGAACGCAATTGTTTAGGCGGCTTCGCCTCGTTTTCCCGATTCTTTCCTGAAGGCAAAGCGCTGACATCGCAGATCGAGGAAAAAATGTGGGACGAACTCTACGGACTCGGTCAGCAGGCCAGTCCACTGGTGTTCGAGGATCAATACATCACCACCGGTGGTCAGCTGTATGAAATCATTGCTGGCCGGGATCGTTTCATTGCCGATATTCGCCCACTTGTATTTCGGAAAATCGGCTGCACCCAGCCATTGACTTGTCATCCCTACGATATTTGCACGGCCCTGATTGCGCAGGAGGCGGGCTGTATTATCGAGGCGCCACTCGGCGGGTCCTTGCGACAGCCGCTCGATACCACTTCAGCGGTCGGCTGGGTCGGTTTCGCCAACCTGGCGCTGGCCCGCCATATTCGCCCCGTGCTACGACGGATATTGAAGGAAATTCTCGGCGTTTGAGAAATGCCTCCGTCAACTTTCCCCTTACCACTACTCGCTACTCACTACCCGCTACTTTATATATTCCCCCTCCCATGAGCATCTACATTGGCATTGATTCAGGCACCCAAAGCACGAAGGCCGTCGCCCTCGATCTCGACACCGGTCACGTTATCGCGGAAGCCCGTGCGCCTCACTCGCTCATTGCGGGTTTGCCGCCGGGGCACATGGAACAGCGCCCCCAGGAATGGACCGAGGCGCTGGACCACGTCATCACCGAGATCGCGGAGAAGATCGATCGTGCCCAAGTACGCGGCATCGGTGTGTCCGGCCAGCAGCACGGCTTTGTGCCGCTCGACGAGAACGGCGCGGTCATCCGCCCGGCCAAACTCTGGTGCGACACCAGCACCGCGCCCGAATGTGCTTTGCTCACAAAAAAACTCGGCGGCACCGCCGCTGTGATTCGCAAGGCCGGCCTGCCGTTCTTGCCCGGCTACACTGCGCCCAAGATTTTCTGGCTGAAGCGTCACGAGCCCGCCAACTACAAACGTCTCCGGCAGGTTTTGTTGCCGCACGATTATTTGAATTTCTGGATGACCGGGAATTATTTCATGGAGTACGGCGACGCTTCCGGCACCGCGCTTATGAATGTGCGCAAACGCACCTGGTCGAAGGAGGTGATCAACGCCATCGATCCCAAGCTTGCCGGTTATCTTCCGCCGCTGTCCACCTCGGACCAAGCCGCCGGTGTGCTCAAACCCGAGTTGGCAAAACGCTGGGGCTTCACCGGTGAAGTCGTGGTCTCTGCCGGCGGCGGCGACAATATGATGGGCGCGATCGGCACGGGCAACGTGGCTCCGGGCGTCGTGACTGCCAGCTTTGGCACGAGCGGCACCATCTACGCCTACAGCAAGAAACCGGTAGTCGATTCGCAGGGTGAGATCGCGGCGTTTTGCTCGTCGACGGGGGGCTGGATGCCGCTGCTCTGCACGATGAACGTCACGCTGGTCACGGGACAATTCTCCAAACTGCTCAGCACCGATATTGCAGCGATGGAATCAGCGGTCGCCGATACTCCGGCCGGTGCCGGTGGTCTGCAATTGCTGCCGTACCTCGATGGCGAGCGCACCCCGAATTTGCCTCAGGCCACAGGGGTGATGCTGGGTCTGACTCGCGCCACTGCGGAACGCGGCCATCTGCTACGCGCCGCGATGGAAGGGGTGACGCTCGGGATGAATTACGGCCTGCGCCGGCTCGGCAAGCTCGGCATCAAGCCGAAGGAAATTCGCCTTACCGGCGGGGGAGCGAAGTCCAATGCCTGGCGCCAAATCATGGCGGATATTTTCGAAGTCCCTGTCGTCAAGATGGTGGAAGATGAAGGCGCGGCGCTCGGAGGAGCGTTGCAAGCGGCGTGGTGTGATGGCCTGCGCCACGGTCAGAAGACTTCGCTCGCTTCGCTGTGTGCGCGCACGGTCCGGGTGGATGAGAATTCCCGCGTCTCGCCCGACAAAAAGCACCGCGCGCTTTACCGCACGATGCAGTCGAGGCACGACGCGTTGACGCAAGCGCTGCGGCCGTTCTTCGGAGCGTGAGTCTTTTGCAGGGTAGGGAGAGGCGTCCCTGCCGAGCCGCGAAGCGCCTTTCGAACCGGCTCACCCGGAGGGTGACGGAATGTCGTTGTGCGCGGTACCGCCTTCCCTTTAGGAGCGGCTTTATGCCGCGATGGAAGATGTTCCTGTGCTGTGCGATTCTGAGATCGGGGCATAAAGCCCCTTCCCTCAATCGTTGCATAAATTCGTACATAAGTGACCTGCGACGCTCTCGGCACGGCCACAAGGGCCGGCCCTACGGAATTTGTAGGGCTGGCCCTTGTGGCCATGCCGGTTTTGCCGAGAAAAATGTGCATGAACTTACGCAAAGATTAATGCCGTGAGATTTACTTCGGCCCGTGAAAACTAAAGTTTCTCCGCAGCGACTGAACTCGCGAGCGCGGCGTGCTGCTTGAGCAGCTGGGCGGAATTGAAATTTTCCACTACGCGACTGCGGGCGCGTTGGGCGAGCTGCTGGCCATGCTCTTGATTTTGCAACAGGCGTGCGAGGCCACGTGAAAGGGCCACGGTGTCGCCGGGTGGGACCAGTTCGGCTTCCTGGCCGGGTCGGGTCATTTCTGGAATGCCGTGCACCTGAGTGGCCAGAATGGGCAGCTGGAATGCCATGGCTTCGAGTACCACGCGGGGAAACGATTCTTCATAGCTGGAACAGACGAAGAGATCGGCGGCTCCGTAATAATGGTAGGGCGTGGATGAACTCGGGATCAGCTGCAGATTCGATCGACCGATGTTGTTCAGCAGGTCACTCATCGCGTCGTCGAACGGGGTGGGATTGCCGCCGACCATGAGAAAATGGCAGGACGCGGCGAGTGCGGGCTGCTCACGCCAGAGTTGTTCGATCGCGCGGATAAAAATATGCTGGCCTTTGCGTTCACACAGCGTGCCGAGATTGATCACGAGCTTGGTCGCGGGAGCGAGGCCGAGGGCGGCGCGCAGTGATTCGCGGGAATGGGTCGTGCGGAAAAAATCGATGCCAGCAAGATCGATCCAACCGGGGTTAAGGCTGTGATTCGAGCGCGTCAGGAGCGGACGATAATAGTGGCGGGTGGTCTCGGTCAGGAAGGAAACATGGGTGGCGAGAGTGAAGGTTTCTTCCACGACGTGCAGTACGCCCGGGGCGAGGTGGCCGTAATAAAAACTGGCGGGTGGCGTGCTCTCGTGGATGTAGAGGAGCGAGGGCCGTCCGGCTTGCGCGGCTAGGTGCACGCCCCAGAAAGCGGACACGGTATTGGCCACGACTAGATTGGCGGTGCGCAGATCAACCGAGGCGGCCAAGGTTTTGATGACTTGCCGCAAGGCGTGGACGCTGGTGGCACGCAGCAAGGGTTGCACGTCGACCAACCGCACCGTGGCAGAAAGTTTTTCATACTCGGCGCGCAAGGGACCTTCGGTGGCGCTGATTACGGTTAACCGCGTCCCGTTCGCCGCGAGATAGCGGGCATATTCCAATAAAAAGAGTGGCGCGCCTTCGTGGTTGAGATTGTGGGTGACCAGCACGATGTGGTCGGGGCGAGGAGCACCAAAATTCAAGGTGAAAGAATCGGTGGTTGGCCGGGCTGCGGCTAGATGCTGGCGAGGAGCACGGGCGCGGTATTCGCGCCAGGAATTGAGCAGCTCGGCACGGAACAGTTTATCGGTGGCGACCGTGAAGCCCCGTTGACGGCAGGCGGATTGCAAGGCGCGCCAGGCCCGCCAGAAAGTCGGAATGCTGCGGGGGGCGAAGGGGATTTTGACCTGCTCAGCGTCGTAGAAATGCGAGCGTTGCAGATGGCAGAGTTCCCACGTGCCATCGGCCAACTCGGCATAGACACGCAGCGTGAGCGGAGAGGGGAGTTGGGCCGGCACATCCACCTGCCCATAGAGCCGGCACGCGCGGGAATGGACGAACTGCGGAAACTGCGCGGCGACATAGGGCATGTCGCTGCCGTACGCCATGGTTTGCCAGGCGAGCAGATCATAACTGGCGAGCACACGGCGGATGGGCTGCGTTTCATGGAACAGCCAGCCCTCCACCATCAACCGGCCAAAACAATTAAACGTGATGAGAGCCGGGTGATGCAAATGCCCGCGAAACGGCAAATTGGGAAATCGCGTGATGTGCGGGATCGGGAGTTCGTTCGCCAGCGCGGCGGCCAGGGTGGATAAATCCTCGCCGGCACTCGCGCGACGCAGCAACAGGCGCAGTGCCCGGGAAAAATCATACGGATGAACCGCGCCGGCCGGAGCGGCCCCATGTGCGGCATTGACCGGCGGAGTGACCGAATGGGTGCCGAGTGATAACCATTCGCCACTGAGATCGAGCGCTTCCAGTTCCACCAAATTATTTTCATCCTGCAACACCAAGCCGAGGTCAAAGCCGGCCATGAGTTGCGGGCGGTGGTGTTTGAAGTGCGCTGCCAGATCCGCGCGGGGAATGCCGAATACCGCCGGGTAAAGTTGGCCAAGATAACGCGCACGCAAGTCGACGATGTGGCGGCCGGGTTTGCCGAACACCCACCCTTGCAGAACCAAGGGCCCGGTGGGCAAAAGACCCGGGGCGGGAGGAGACTCAAGGCGAAATATGAGATCGGCGGTTTCTTGCATTCAGGAGCGGGTACGGCGAAACCGCAGGCTTGCGAGCCAGACCGCAGAAGTAAAGCGAAGCCTCAAATGACAATCACTTCCTGCTGTGACCGCGGACTCGTGGCCAAACGGCGAGCAAGAGCGAGATGGCGGGGTAGGAGCACCTGCGCATCGAATTCGGCGGCGACGCGGATGCGGGCATGATGAGCCAGCTCCCGGCCGGTTTCAGGTGAGGCCAACAAACGTTGGAGAGCGGCGGCCATTGCCGCGGAATCGCCGGGGGGCACGAGCACGGCTTCATGATCGGCGCGCACCATTTCGGGAATGCCATGCACGTGGGTGCTCAAGATAGGAACTCCAAACGCCATGGCTTCGAGGATGACCCGGGGGAATGATTCCTCGTAGCTGGAGCAAACGAAGAGATCGGCTGCGCCGTAGTACGGATACACGTCTCGCGTTCCGGGAATTATTTTCAAGTTGGGCCGGGCTAACTCGTGGAGAAAATTGACGAGGGTTCGGTCAAAGGCCGTGTCTTCCCCACCGATCATCAGGAATTCGGCGGAAGCGGCGAGAGCAGGCGCGTTGAACCAGAGGAGATCGACCGCGCGGGCGAAAAGATGCTGGCCTTTGCGGTCGCAGATTGTGCCGACGTTGATGACCAGTTTTTTTTCTGAAGAGAGGCCGAGCTGCGTCCGCAGTGCGTCGCGCGAATGATTGGCACGAAAATGATCAATACCGGTCAGATCGATCCAGCCTGGCAGCAGACCGTAGTTCGATTGATCGGAAAAGCTGTTGAAATAACGCTGACTGGTGCTCGTGAGAAACGAAACGTGAGTGGCCAACTGAAATGATTCCTCCAATAGGGCCAGCGCTGCGGGAGGCAAAACCCCTCGATAGAAACTGCGCGGCGGCGAGCTCTCGTGCACATAATAGAGCACGGGTCGTCCGGCGCGGTGGGCGAGATGAACGCCCCAGTACGCGGAGAGCGTATTGGCGATTAGCAGATTCGCGGTACGCAAATCCACGGCAGCGGCCAGGTTGGCGCAAGCTCGCTCGGCTTGGTCCGAAGTAATGGCCGTAAGCAGAGCGGAATCATCTATCACCTGCACGGTGGCACCGAGGGATTCGTACGCTCGCCGTAACGGACCTTCTGCGCCACTGGTGACAATCAGCCGGGCCCCGGTTTCGCGATAGAGATGGCGGGCATGTTCCAGCAAAAATAATGGGGCCCCTTGCAGGCTGAGATTGTGGGTGAAGTAGTGGACCTCGCTGATTTTATCCGGCCTGGGACAAGCTTGGGCTGTGAATTTTTCCCGAGTGGGGGACTTGATCCGACGAGGAGCCTGCGTTGCATAATCGCGCCAAATTTTAATTATCTCCTGCCGGTACGCCGGACCGGTTTCGAGCGCGATGCCGCGGATTGTGATCGCTTGGCGTAACGCCCGCCACCCGCGCCAGAAGGTAAGCGGCGAGTAGCGCACCAAGGGTTGTTTGGCGAATTCGTGATCGGTGATGGCAATGCGCACGACGGAGCCGAGATGCCAGCTGCCGTCTTCCAACTCGGCGTATACCCGCACCGTGACGGGTTGAGGCAACTGCGCGGGCAAATCCAAATAGCCGTCGAAGCCGCAATGACTGGCCTGAGGAAATTGCGCTTGGCGCCCGGAGAGAAACGGTGTCGCTCGGCCGAAGGGCACATTTTGCACGGCCTGCAAATCCGCAGTGACGAACATACGTTTGATCGCTTGGGTTTCGTGATAGATCCAACCGGAAACAGGAATCCGGCCATAGACCGAACCCGACCAGGCGAGCGGTTGATCGAGATGTCCGCGGAATGGCAGGTGGGGATGACGCAGGTAGTGAGGGAAGGGAGTGTCGTGGGCAACCGCCGTCGCCCCTGCTTGAGAAGACAAGCCAACCGAACCCATCCGTCGCAGGAGTACGCGCAAAGTTTCACCGAATTCGTGGACGCGAAGGGGAACGATGGCCGTGAGGGGATCGGTTGCGCAGAGAGATTTGGCTTCGACCTCAAGCGTTTCCAGTGTTTCCCATGCGCCGGTGATAACACAGGCTTCGAGGATGAGGCGATGCGAACCGGCGGGTAGATCAACTGAGATTTCAAAACCGGCAAGCAGATAGGGCCGGGGAGATTGAAAGTAGGCCGCCACGTCTTTTCGTGGCAGGCCGTGGATCGCGGGGAGAATATTCGCACCACACACAATCCGGAGATCCGTATAATGGGAGCCAGGCTTGGGAACCAGCCAACCCTGCACGCGCGACCGTCCGATCGGCAGGATCCGTTCAGGTCCGGGCGAATCAAGATGGAGGAGGGCGGTAGGAAGTTCGTGCATGCAACGGGTGCGGGCAGAGAAGGGGAGAAGGTGGGTAACTATTCCGAGCGGCACAATCCAGTAAGTAAGTGTATCCGGCCGATCATCCTGGAAAAAATTGCGGACGCTTGATCTACGATGGAACTTTTCAGAAGTGCTTTCCGACGTGAAAGATTCCCTCACTACCGCAGTAAATGAAATATTTCGATCTTTCGTGTTTTTGGACTGGCGGGTTGGTGTCGAACGATGGTCAAGGTAGGAAGACGGACCGTGGCGGTGGTCCGCTTTCTCTTTTCCTTTCCACTACCCAACCAAAATTAAACCATTGCTGCCTCGGGGTGGCAGCATTTCCTCATCCAGCATGTCCGATCGGCCGCTTCTACAATGGGAGAATCGTCTCTTAGTGGGACTTTTTTGTGCTGCACTCCTTGCCCATTTCTATTTTGCCACCAGCAATTGGACCGCTGGTTTCTTGCCCGGCCATGAATTCCGTCAAACGCAGACGGCCTTGATTGCGCGCTATATCGATGAGCAAAATAATTTTTCCCTGCTCTATGAGACACCGCTGATGGGGAAACCTTGGGTCTCGATCTTGTTGGAGGTGCCTATTTATGAATGGAGCGTCGTAGGCTTAAGCCGCGCGACCGGTCTGCCCCATTTTCTCGCCGCGCGTACCATTTCGCTTGGCTGTTTTTATTTGGTCTTACCGGCCCTGTATTTGCTGCTCGGGCGATTCCAGCTCAGTCCGCCGCGAAGGCTGCTCGTATTGGCGGTGATTTTGGTCAGTCCGGTATATATTTTATATTCCCGGGCCTTTCTGATGGAATCGATGGAATTGATGTGCTGCGCGTGGTTTTTGCTCGGGTTTGTGCGGACGATGGATACACGGCGTTGGCCTTGGCTCGCGGTCAGTATTTTTTTCGGTACAGCGGCCGCGTTGATTAAAAGCGCGACCTTTGCCGTCTGGCTGCTACCGGCCGCCGGCTATGGCGTCTGGCTCGTAGGGCAGGATATTCGTACGGCCCGGGGCTGGCGGGCTTTACTGCGCACCGTCCTCTGGGGTGGCGCGAGCGTGATCGTGGCGTTGGGGGCACTGCGGTGGTGGATTAATTTCACCGATCCCCTTAAAGCCGCGCACTCCTCGGCCTATATATTCACGGCGAAGAATCTTTCGGTCGGTAACTGGGGGCTGCTCAATTTTGCCGCCAGATTCTCCGTCAGGACGTGGGGAATTTTGCTGGAGCGCTGGCAAGACGCCATCATGGCGCCCTGGATTATCGGCTTGAGCTTGCTCGCCGGGCTGGTGTTTTTTCGGCACGTGCGTGGCGCGGTAGGGGGACTCTCCGCCGTTTTTTTTCTCGCGCAACTGATGTTCCCGCTGGCCTACGCCTTCCAGGATTATTATTTTTATGCCTGTACGGTGTTCCTGCTCGCCGCGCTGGCGTTTATTGTCATCGGAGCGCTTGATTCGCGTCTGCCCCGGTGGGGTTGCTGGCTTTTGATTGCGGTGCCCTTCGTGGCACAGTTGGGAAATTATTGGCAGGGATACCGACCCATGCAGCTGGTGAAATCCCAAGGAGGGTTTCCCTTTACCGATGCCATCCGTGATCTGACTTCGCATGACTCCGTGATCATTATCGCGGGAGCGGACTGGTGTGCCATCATCCCTTATTATTCGCAGCGCAAGGCCCTGATGATTCGAACCGGGCTCGAGGATGATACCGACTACCTCAACCGTGCTTTCAATGATCTGGCGGGTGAAAACATTTCCGCACTGGTGATGGTCGGGGATCAGCGAAGCAATCAAACGCTCGTGGATCTGGTGGCTGAGCGGTTCAATCTTGATCATAGCCCGACTTTTTCCCACCCCTCCGCCGATGTGTATTTCAACCGGAAACATCTCGAGCTGGATGAAAGCATTCGGTCGGGCTTACGGTATAATGGGGTGGTTTTCCGATCCCTGACCTCGACCGAATGCAGGGCGAATGAAACAGGGGGAAAAACCGCCCGGCAACCGTTCAAGATTTCGGCCAGCCTCGCGCACTCGGCATTCGGCAATGTCACCCCGGCACCTTACCAAGCATTTTTCACTTACGGTTTAGGCCACGAGCAGGTTGATTGGAATGTCGGCTTATTTGCCCACCCGGACAGTGATCTCTGGCTGCAACCGCCCGTGGGCGCCACGCAGATTCACTGGGATTTCGGCATCGTGGCGGGGGCCTACGAACAGGCCGGGGCCAAGACCGACGGGGTCGAGTTTATCATCACAGGCGAAAGGGCCGGAGCAAAAGACCGCGTGGTTTACCAGCGGCTGTTGGATCCGGTGAATCGCACGGCGGATCGGGGACGGCAGTCAGAAGTCATCCCTTATCAGTCATTGCCGGGAGAAGTGTTGCGGTTCTCCACCCGGCCAAATCAAAACACAAATTTCGACTGGGCCTATTGGACAAGGATTGACGTTAAATGAGTGACCCATTTCTGCACGGCGTTACGCGACTTCTTGGGCCGAGGTTACTCGCTCTGCCAGCCCCACGACCGACCCACCGATGATCGCACGTTGGAAAATACCCGGCATATTTATTTTTGTCGTTCTGCTCGTCCTGAGCTGGGCATTCTACACTCAGCATGTTTGGGAAGATTACTTTATCACCTATCGGGCCTCGAAGAATCTGGCAACGGGACAGGGCTTGACGTTCACCGCTGGCGAACGGGTTCATTCCTTCACTTCTCCCTTGGGCGTTTTGCTTCCGGCGGTGGCGAGTTTGCTGACCGGGAATAGTTCCGACACTGCCGTGCTTTGGCTTTTCCGTTTGATGGGAGCGTCGGCTTTGGCTGGGGCGGTGGTGATTTTGCAACGGTTGGTTCGGCGACTGGCGCTGGCAGGGATCGTGGTTGTTTTAATGACGGCGGCGGTACTCACCGATGCGAAAATTTTGGACTTCACGATCAACGGTATGGAGACGCCTTTTTTGCTTCTCTTCCTCTCGTGGGTGCTCTGGGTGCTTTTTGCGGAGCCGACTCGCCCCTGGTTGCCTCTCGGACTGGCTTGGGCGGGCCTGCAGTGGACCCGGCCCGATGCGTTTATCTATATCGGTGGACTGGCCTGGGGGGTGCTGCTATTCCGACCCACTGTGTCGTCCTGGCGAGAGCGACTGGGCTGGTGCCGAAGTTTTATCGGCGCAGGATTGATTACCACCGTGGTGTATTTGCCTTGGGTCATCTGGGCGTGGCTCTACTATGGAACACCCGTACCCCATACGATCATCGCCAAGGGATTGTGGCTGCCGAAATTTTCGGCGGGTTTGGTGTTTACCTGGTTGCAGGCATTTCCTGGGAAAATGATCTCGGATCATTCCATTATGGCGGGTACTTTTATGCCAGGCTACAGTTTTAATACGGGCTGGCCGGCAGTGGCGATTCAGACTTCCTTCTGGCTTACTTTGCTGGCCATCGTGCTGTGGCTTGTGCCCCGGGTTCGCTGGGAAGCGCGGGTCGCGTCGTTTGCGGCAGCAGTCGGACAATTTTATCTGCACTCCTTCGTCGGGTTTCCGGTCCCCTGGTATATGCCACCGGTGACTTTACTGGCCTTGGTCGCGTTGGTGCTGGTCTGGGGCCAAATCTGGCAGGCAACCGGATCGCAAGAAAACAGTCGGGCTCTGTTTCGCCTCGGGCGGAGCGTGCTGGCTGGTGGGGCTGGGCTGCTCCTGCTCGGGGCCATGGCGATCAGTTTAGGCTCAGCCTACCAGTTGCGCTGGCAGCAGAAAATCATCGAAGAGGGACAACGTCGCCGCATCGGAGAGTGGCTGCGTGGCCAAGCGACGAACGTGCATGATACGGTGTTTCTCGAGCCGTTGGGCTATATCGGATTTTATTCCAAGTTAAAAATGCTCGATTTCCCCGGACTGTGTTCACCCGAAATGGTGGCAGCGCGTCGCCGCTCCCATTCTTCCAGTCCTCCGCGTTGCTGGCCGGAACTTATCATGGATCTGCAGCCCGACTGGTTGGTGTTGCGCTATTTTGAGGCGGAGGGAATACGCCAGTGTGACCCCGAACTGCTGGATGAATATTATGACCTCGCGCGCGTTTTTGATGTGCGCCCTCAGGTCGAGGCAATCCCTTTTCTGCCCGGTCGCGGTTACCTAACGGGCGACGCTTATTTCGAAGTTTACCGGCGTCGCTCAAGCTTGCCCCGAGGTTTTAGCCTGAGACGAATCAAGGAGTCGTCATTGACGCAGCGGGATAGCTGGGGTCAACCGGCGTACGACAGTGGCCGCCAGCTGCAATCCCATGCACCGTCGCAGGTGAAATTCAACAAACCCGCCGAAGCCCGCTGGTTGTCCGGTGGTTTGGGGATTTTAGAGGAAGCGTATGCCAATCCTTCGGACAGTACGGACGGGGCCGTCTTCACCATCAATTTTGTTGGAACGGATGGGGCGCGCCGAACATTGCTGGAGCGGTTCATGAATCCGCGTGACCTCGAGGAGGATCGGGGGACCTGGAATTTTCGGGTTGAACTGCCAGCCAATAAACCGGGGGAAATTGAATTGGATATCACTCCGGGCCCACAGAATAATAATGCTTACGACTGGACCTATTGGTCCTTTCTCAATTTGGAAATCCCTCAGCAATTCCATCGATGAATCCTGTGCTGACATTTGGGCCAGAGTCTATGGGGGGAGCCATCTTTCGATGGCATTCGATGGCCGGGAGGAAAGGCCTGTTAAAATATAAACGCTGATTGTCTATGCTCCGTCCCACCACTCCTGCCCCCGTCAATCGTCAAGAGGCCTTCGCCACGGTGTGTTTGTTTGCCGTGCTCCTGGGGTTTTCCCTCTGGGGCGTCAGGCTCGGATGGGAAAGTTTGAATCTGCCGGGCAATGAGTTTCGGCAGGCGCAAACGGCGTTGAGTACCTATTTCATCCAGCAGAATCACGATTTTTCACTGGCCTATCCCATGCCGGTGTTGGGTAAACCGTGGTCGGTGCCGATGGAATTTCCACTCTATCAATGGACCGTCGCGGGGTTGAGCAACGCCACCGGGCTGGAGTTAACCAAAGCGGGACGACTGGTCAGTATCGTTTGTTTCTATCTGACGCTACCCATCATTTATCTGCTGCTCGGACGGTTGGCTTTACCGTGGTCCCGGAGGCTGGTGGCCTTGGGCCTCGTGATGTGTTGTCCTCTGTATATTCTCTATGCGCGGAGTTTTTTGATCGAGACGATGGCGCTGCTGTTTGCGGTACTCTTTTTATGGAGCTATCTGAACGCAGTCGAGCGGCAGCGGGTGGGCTGGCTGATTCTCGCGGGACTGACCGGCATATTGGCCGGGCTGGTGAAAGTAACCACTTTCCTGTTTATTCTGCTGCCGGCGTTTAGCTGGACGGTGACTTGGCTGTGGCAGCAACGGCCTGGCGTAGCGGGTGGAAGTGGGCGCCGATTCGCCACGACGGCCGCTTGGGGTTTGGCCGCGGTGATTCTACCCTGCGCCGCCGCTTGGTGGTGGGTTCGATTCGCCGATGCGACGAAGGCGCTGAATCCGCTGGCCGATTTTCTCGGCTCGGAGCGTATGATGGGTTTTAATCTCGGGACGAGGGCGACGCGTTTTTCAGCCGTCATTTGGCAGCATCACTTGGCGATTTTATTTCGGGAGATCGCGGCGGGGTGGACACTGGCGGGAGTCGGCGTCCTCGCGCTGGTCTTTGCGCGACGTTGGTGGGGCTGGATTGCCTTGCTGGTCGGCAGTTTTTTCGCGGTCCAGATAATTTTTCCGGAGCTGTATGCGTGGCACGAATACTACTATGTAGCCAACGCCTTCACGCTGATGCTGGCGATCGGCTTGGTGCTCTGTGGTGTGCTGGAGTCGCGGGTGCCGCGGGCACTGGCCTGGGTGCTGGTACTCGCGGTTTTTGGCGGACAGATTTGGCGATATGCCACCACGCACTATCAGATGCAGGTGGGCATAAGCCAAGGCGGAGGGGTTTTGTCGCGAACCCTTAAGGAAGTGACGGCATCCAACGACGTGCTTTTTATTGTGGGGCAAGATTGGAGTTCGGAATTGCCTTATTTCGCGCGTCGCCGGGCGCTGATGCTTCGCCGGGGCCGAGAGGAGGATCATGACACCATCGAACGAGCGCTAAAACAATTGCAGGGAGAACAAGTGGGAGCGTTGGTGTTGGAGGAAAGGTATCGAAATAGCCGCTGGCTGATCGATCGGTTGATCCAGACTTTTGATTTGGAACCCAGGCCGGTTTATACAGCGGAAGGCGCGCTGGTCTATTTGCACCAGAAAAACTGGCTCGAGGCGATTTCGACCTTGGAGGAAATGAAAAAGGACAATGCACTGGAGCTGATGCCTGAAACAGCCTTGGATGAGCATCCACTTGTTCAGCATGAGGTGGCGCTCGGACTCATTGGTGAAACTTACAATTGGCTATTTGAAGGGATGACTCCTCTGCCCGTGAAATTCTATTCGGAGGATGGACTTAATCGTTTTCGCTTTGAAGATCGGGATTTTTTTAGTGCACACCCAGTTACCCGGCTTTGGTTCAAGGTTCCGGCCGGGTCGCGGCAGATCAGTGTCGAGCTAGGACTGCTGCCCAATGCCTATGAGGAATCATTGCCGCCGGGAGACCGGACGGATGGGGTCGAGCTGGTTATTACCGAGGAACCTGTGGGCGGGGCAACTCGACCGTTGTACTCCCGTTGGTTGAATCCCCGGGATAATCCCGAGGATCGGGGGCTACAGCGTTGCGCCTGCCGGGTGGTATTTGCCACGGATACGGTGGTGCAGATCGCGGTGTTGCCGGGGCCCGCCGGGAGTATCATGCGGGACTGGGCGATGCTGGGGCCGATTGAAATCAAATAAATTTAACCGCACTGGCGGGTTTGCTTCTTTGTCTTGTCATGCTGAGGTGGGCGGGCTACGTCGGCCGTCAATTATCCTGTTTTACCGCCAAAAACAGGAATTAACTGTTGCCGCATCCGGGTGGCATCTTTTCTTAATCTCTCATGTTTGATCGCACGCCGTCACAACGGGAAAATATTTGTCTGATCGGAATATTCTGCGCCGCGTTGGTCGCCCATTTCTATTTTGCGACGTCGAACTGGTCCGCTGGGTTTATGCCAGGCCACGAATTTCGGCAGTCGCAGACGGCCATCGTGTCGTATTACATCGACAAGCAGAATAATTTTTCCCCGCTCTATGAAACTCCCATTCTCGGCAAACCCTGGGTTTCGGTTTTAATGGAAGTGCCGCTTTATGAGTGGAGTGTCGTCGGACTCAGCCGGGCCACCGGCCTGCCGCATTTCATGGCGGCGCGCACCGTGTCACTTACTTGTTTTTATCTCGCTCTGCCGGCTTTTTTTCTGCTGTTCGCCCGGTTGGGCATGACGCGGTCCCGCCGATTGTTTTCTCTGGCCTTAATCCTGACCTGTCCGGTCTATATTTTCTACTCCCGAGCCTTCCTTATGGAGTCGATGGAACTGATGTGCTGTGCGTGGTTCCTGGTGGGTTTTGTCCGGACCATGGATGAACGGAGTTGGTCTTGGCTGGCCGCGACGATAGTGGCTGGGACCGGGGCCGCATTGATCAAGAGTATCACCTTGGCGGTCTGGCTGATGCCAGCGGCTGGTTACGGCGCTTGGTGTTTATGGTGCGATTGGCGTCAACGTCGGGGCTGGCGGGTTGCCCTGCAAACTGTTCTCTGGGGCCTGGGGTGCGTCGTGGTGGCGCTCGGTGCTCTGCACTGGTGGATCGCCCTGACCGATCCGATCAAGGCGGCGCACGCTTCCGCCTGGATCTTCACGTCGAAAAATCTTTCCGTCGGTAATTGGGGATTACTCAACTTCAACGCCCGGTTTTCACCCAAGACCTGGAGCATTCTGCTCGCGCGCTGGCAAGAGGCCCTCATGTCACCCTGGTTGATCGGCGTAGGATTGGTCGCCGGGTTGGTTGCCTTTCCGCGGTACCGTTGGCCAGTGCTAGGACTGGCCGCCGTCTTTTTTCTTGCCCAGCTGATGTTCCCGTTCGCCTACGCTTACCAAGATTACTATTACTATGCGTGTGCGGTCTTCCTGCTCGCGGCTTTTGCTTTGATTCTGCAGGGCCTGCTTGATTCTCGATTACCGAGATGGACGTGTTGGCTGATCCTCGCGGTGCCCTTCGTGGCCCAGATCCACAATTATTGGCAGGGCTACCGTCAGTCACAGATGGTGATTTCCAACGGAGGCTTTTCCTTTACTTCTATTATCCGCGATTTAACTCCCAAGGATTCGGTGATCATTGTGGGGGGGGCAGACTGGGCCGCCATTATTCCGCTCTATGCAGAACGCAAAGCCCTCATGATCCGCAATGGGCTCGAGTATGATGAGGCTTATCTGAATCGGGCCTTTAAAGAATTGGCTGACGAGGATGTTTCGGCACTCGTGCTGGTGGGCGATATGCGCCGCAATCGGCTGTTTCTGGAGCGGGCCGCGGCCAAGTTCAGGTTGGATACCATCCCGACTTTTTCCCATCCCGGCGCAGATATTTATTGTAGCCGACACTATATTGACCGAATCCAGCTGGATCTTAAGGCGAGCAGGAAATATGGGGAGATTACCGTTTCCCCCCGGCCGCCAGAAGAGAAGCTGCCGAACAGTGCATTCGAAATCTCGGCCGGCTTCGCCCGTAGTTTCTTTAGCAATGTGACTCCCGCCCCGTGCCGGGCGTATTTCACTTTTGGTCTCGGCCATCAGGGGGTGGAGGGCGAAGAGGCGTTAGTGGCCCACAGTAACAGTGATCTTTGGTTGCCGGCACCGACCGGAGCAACTCAGATCAAATGGAATTTCGGAATCACCGCCGAGGCTTACGAACGTGAGGGCGACAAGACCGATGGGGTCGAATTTTTGGTTACGGCCGAGATGCCCTCCGGTGAGCAACGGGAGATTTTTCGCCGGGTGCTGGATCCCGTCAACGAGCCCAATGATTGTGGCACGCAAAAGGAAGTCATCCCTTACCAATCCATGGCGGGAGATGTATTGCGTTTTTCCACCCGGCCCAACTTGAACTCGAATTTTGATTGGGCGTATTGGACGCGTATTGAAGTGAAATGATCCGGCGCGCCGTCCCAAGCAATCCGGGTG
>JANYCF010000359.1 GCA_025360455.1 Opitutaceae bacterium
TTCAGGAAAACGACGAGATTTGGTACACCGACTTGGTAAGCAAGCAGGATGTGCTCGCGGGTCTGTGGCATTGGGCCGTCAGACGCGGAAACCACGAGGATACCACCGTCCATCTGGGCGGCACCGGTGATCATGTTCTTAACGAAGTCGGCGTGGCCGGGGCAGTCGACGTGCGCATAGTGGCGCTTGTCTGACTCGTACTCCACGTGGGCGACTGAGATCGTGACGATCTTGGAGGCGTCACGCACGGTGCCGCCCTTTGCGATGTCCGCGTAGGACTTAACCTCAGCAAGGCCTTTACGCGCTTGGACCGCCAAAATGGAGGTAGTGAGGGTGGTTTTGCCGTGATCGACGTGGCCGATGGTGCCAACGTTGACGTGCGGCTTCTTTCGTTCGAATGTTGCTTTAGCCATGTGGAGTAATGTTTTGGATTAGGTGGTGAAGTGGTTGACCTTGATTAACGTCGGTTAGGTCGGCCGACGTGCCTGGAGCCCAGAACGAGATTCGAACTCGTGACCTCGTCCTTACCAAGGACGTGCTCTGCCAACTGAGCTATCTGGGCAGACTGAAGCTAAGGCAAAAAACAAAGAGAACGAAGAGGCAATGATTCTAAAAAAGGACCGTCAACTAGATTCTGACTCTTTTTTAAAAAAATCTACGGTCCCACTGAAACCAAGTAGCGACCGGGGAGAAGTCGCTCTCCAATCCGGTAAATATTAACAAGGTAGTCCTTCAATTTCCCATCGAATTCTTCTTTGCCGGACGTAACGACTACGATGGGATCGCCGATTAAACCAGTGCTGGCCACCGTTACCATAAATTCAACGGGCGTGTATTCAACCCGCGGCAACGCCGCATCATTCAACACTTTCGATAAACTCAACAGCCCGTTCTTCAGCGCTTTAACTTCAATATAGCCGCCCCGACTCGCCAAAGGCGGATTGGCCCGATCCATTTGGCCAAAACCGGCAAACGGCGCGTCGTTTCCGCGCGACAAGACATCGGACAAACTATCGCTGCCCGCTTCAGTCACAGCACCATAATTGGGTAGCACCGTTTCGGCAGAGTTTAACTTCGGTTCAAAAACACTAAATACCTGCCCAGGCTGCTTCACCACCCGACTCGGCAAGAAACCTTGCTGGAAATTCCGGCTCGTCGGCAAAAATAGTGGCGTAGGATCAAAATACTCCGCCTGCTCCTCCAATATTTTATCACGTACCCGCTGCCCTGCCCCCGCAATTTTCACAAATGAGGCTAGGGTTGGCGTCGGTTTTGGCATGATCCCCGACTGACTGGCTCGACTCCAATAGAACCAGACGCCAGTCACCGTGATCGTTAGGCCGATACTCACAAATATTCTCCGCCTGATTTTTATGCCGGCGATTGTCATGGGCCGATTAACGCAACGGAGTATTCGCGCCGGATTCTTCGTTCGTCTGGGGCTCAGCCGCCACCAACACGCTGGTGAAGCCCGCAGCCCGGGCCAAGTCACACAAATCCACGAAGCCCTGCATCGACACGGCCTTGTCGTAGCGCAACAGCATCCCGGAACCCGGATGCTCTTTCGCGTATTGCTCCAGCAGAGGTCGTAAATCCTTCAGCTCAAAAATCCCGCCTTCAAAAATCACCATGTTATCACGCCGGTAACTAACCACCACCGAAGCCGCGCCCTGGGTGCCGGAATTGCTTCTCGGCAGGACCAACTCGCTGCCCACTTGCACCAACTCACCCGACGGCAGTACAAAACGCGAACCGAGCAAACTGAAAAACAACAGCACTGCACCCACATTTACCCAGAACAGCATATCCATGTCGCGCGGCGGCGCGCTCAGTTTTGCTTCCAGATCTAGCGGGCGCGTGATCATGGCTTTTGCTCAACTCCAGCAGTCTGGCCGGCGCCGGGTCGATAGTCGCGCAGCAAGTAACGCATCAATTCATTGCTCACCCATTCCATGTCGTGAACGAGCGCGCGCACCCGTCCGCTGAGAAAATGCCGGCCCAAATGCGCCGGGATGGCGATGGCGAGGCTCGCCGCAGCGGTGAGCAACGCCTCCCACATTCCGCCCGACAACACCAGCGGCGTGGCATAATTTCCACCCTGATTGAACAGATAGAACGTTTTGATCATGCCGAGCAGTGCGCCCAGCAAACCCAGCAACGGCGCGATCTGCGCGATGGCCGCCAGCGAGCTGATACGCCGTTCGAGCACGGGCAACTCCACCAACGCGGCCTCCTGAATCGCAAAGCGCATCGCCTGCTCATCATCCGTCGCATGCCGCAGTCCGGCTTTCACGATCGCGGCAATGGGGCCCGGCGTCTCTTCGCACAGGGTCAACGCTTCCATCAGCCGGTCCTTCTGCAGCAGATTTTTTATGCCGTTAAGAAACTCCGTCGAGCTGATCTGCCCGCGATGCAGGAACAGCGCGCGCTCGATAAAAATTGCCAGGGCGACAAGGCCCACCAGCACGAGCAGCCACATCACCGGGCCTCCCTTGGCAAATAAACTATAGCTGAAAGTCGTCATGGAAATTATCGCGCATCATGCGCGTTGAAAGGCAGCCGTAAACCGCAATCGGTGTCCATCCACGCGGCCGTGATTGCGCGCCGCCCGTCCGGTTGAAAATAAATCAAATGGCTCATGGCTTGTTTCCCTCCGTCGCGAGATAGCGCGCCAGCTTGTCCTGCGCGAGCGCCACGCCTCCGAGATTTTGATCGATGATCACGTGATAGTAGCGCTGCGCTTCATCGAGTCGCCCCGCCTCTTCGTGCAACTGCCCCAGCTCAAGCAGACAGCGCGAAACCCAGTAACGTCCCTTGGCCCCCAGCTTCGTCGCCAGTGTTTGATCGAGCAGAAAATCCTTCACGACCGACCAATAGACCGACACCGCCTTGTCCATTTTGGTGGTCTCGATCGGCCCCTTTTCCGACTGTCGCCGCTTGGCCAGCAGATAACCCCACTTGTAGCCCGCTTCGGCCCGCAAGTCGATCCGCGCCGACGGCAGATCGCGCAACCGTTCATAGATCGCCGCCGCGCTCTCCGCATTCACCACACTGCCCCCTTGGGCAAACAAGCTGTCGGCCTTGGCCAATTGCGCCAGCTCCACGTCGGGATGCTGGCCGTTTTTATTGATCAAATCGTCGTAGATTTGCCGGGCCGCGCCGAAGTCATTTAATTTGCGCAGCACGTCGCCCTGCTTCAACCGGGCATAAAACACCAATTCGTCTTTCGGATATTTTTTAATCAGTCGTTCCTCCAGCAATTTGTAGGCTTCGCGCAAGTAGGCATCCTCGCCCCGTCGCTCCGCATTGATCGCGGCTTCATAAAGCGCCTGGGGCGCAAACTCGCTCTCCGGATGCTCGTCCGCCAGTTTGATGAACAACTGTTGCGCCTTCACGGTCTCGCCTTTGGAGGAAAGCCGCGCCGCCTGTACCATATAAGAGTACACCGCCGCTTTGGTCGTCTTATAGTCGAGGCGTAATTTTTCGAGTAGCGCCCCGGCCTCGACATCGCGCTCCAGCGCCAACTGCGCCTGCGCTTTCACGAGCAATGCCGTGCTCGCCACCTCGCCCCGCAGTCCCGGTTCAATTTGCGTACCGGGCAACACCTTCACCAATTCGTCGACTTGCCCCACCGCCGCTTCGAACTGGCCGTTGTCGAAAGACAGTTTGGTCCGCAACCAAAGCAGCCGGATACGCAATTCGTCCGTCACGCCTTGCGCGCCCTGCTGCAAAAGTTTCTCGACGCGCGCTTGCGCGATCGCGCCTTGCCGACGCACCTGCATCTCATTCACCAAATTCCATTCCGCCTGCCAGCGATTCACCGCATCGAAAGCCGGATTGCCCGCCATCGCATCCAACATCATCGCCGCCGCCTCCAAACGCTCCGACCTAATATCCGACAGCACCCGTTGAAAAATTAATTCACCCGCCGGCATGACCTGAGGAGCCTCATGCAAAGCCGCATCGTAGGCATCGGCTGCATTCTGATAATCCGTTGCCCGGAAAAACGCCTCCGCCAGCAACACCCCCAGTTCCGACCGCTCCCGTCCCTCGGGCAAAATCTTCCGCAATTGCGCGCTCACATCCGCCGCAGCCCGGTAGCGCTTGGATTCCCATGCCACTGATAACCGCACCCCCAACGCCGCGGATTTCAACGGCGATCCCGGGTAACGCTCCAGCAAAGTCCGCGCGTCTTCCTCCGCCAAACTATATTGTCGATCTGCCAATGCCGCCTCCGCGCGCGCCAGCAATAAATCCTCAATGATCGGATGCGTCCTCGGGGCATTGATCAATTCACCCAGGTTGTTGCGCAATCGTTCATGCTCTGACGCCGTTTTCGCCGCCTGCTTAAGCTGCATGAGCGCGACCCGCTGGACTTCTGGCTGCCCACTTTTATTTAAAATCTCGAATAAAGCCCGCCTGCCTTCTTCGCTGCCCGCGCCGGCAATCAATCCAATAAGCAGACGGAATTGATCGGCGCTGTCGCGCTCCGTCGCGGGGAGCAGCGAATATTGCCGTTGCAGCACGTTCAGCGCCTCGCTCTTGCGCTCCAGTTTATCCAACGCCACCGCATAGACCCGCGTGAAATCATAACCGGGACGCGTCCCCTGCATCCGTTCCATATTGGTGCGATACGCCGCCAGTTGCACCTCGGTCGGCGGCTCGACCCGTAATCGCGCCTGCTCCTGCCCCAGACTAAACCGCAGGCGTTGCAACTCCGACACCGCCGCCTTGTCCGCCAAGTCGTAAGCTTTGTTGCGTCGTTCCAGATCGTTATCCACATCCGCCAAAGTCGCCTGAAGGAAATACCACCAGCCCCGATCAACCAAGGGAAGTTCGTCAAATTTACTGGCCCCAAACGCCAGCTTGGCCTGCGGCCAATGCCGCGCATTCGCCGCGAGCAGGCCAACACGCAAATGATAGGCCCCGTTTTTCGGCCCATCGTATTCCTGCAACACTTTTTCCGCCGCCGGCAGCTCGCCCGCATCCATCAACGCCGACACGAGCGCGAGAGTTATCCGTTGCTTCGTGTCCTTTGCCAGAAAAGCAGTCGCCAGAACTTCCCTGTAGCCCACCGCCGCCGTGGCCGGGAAGCCCGCTTGCAGCGCCTCGTTCGCGCGACTCTCGGCCACGAACCCGCTGCTAGGCACCGTTGCAGCGGCCGCCTGCTCGGACGTAAACGGTGTCGGGTTCTGCGCCCGCGCAGCCGCCGGCAACACGAGGAGAAATACCAAGGGACGGAAAAACATCTTCATCAGCGCAAGCAGCGTGGAGCCCGCCCGGCGACGTGGCAAGCCCGGCGCAACGGACCCGCGCGCAATATTCGAATTTTTTCCCATTCGTGTAATCGAAAACTTCTCGCTCCTCATCCCCACCTTCGACAACCATGCTGGCGTTTCGTTCAACCCCTCCCCTCATGAGTATCGCCTTAATCATCCTTATTATTGTCGCCGGTATCGCCCTGCTCACCGCCATTATGGTCATCGGTGCCTACAATGGCCTCGTCACCCTCCGCAACCGTTTCAAAAACGCGTTCGCCCAAATCGACGTGCAACTCAAACGCCGTTACGACCTCATTCCCAATCTCGTTGAAGTGGCCAAAGGTTATATGAAGCACGAGAGCAGCACGCTCGAAGCCGTCATCGCCGCCCGTAACACCGCCTTCGCCGCCTCGAAAGCCGCCGCCGCCAATCCCGCCGATCCCGCCGCCATGAAAAGCCTCCTCTCCGCCGAGTCCGGCTTGGGCGGCGCACTCTCCCGCCTCATGGTCGTCTCCGAGCAATATCCCGATCTCAAGGCCAACCAAAACATGATGCAGCTCACCGAAGAAATGACCTCCACGGAAAATAAAATCTCCTTCGCCCGTCAGGCCTACAACGACTCGGTTATGATTTTCAATACCACGCGCGAACGTTTCCCGACCAACCTCATCGCCAGCATGTTCAACTTCGCCGAAGCCCAACTCTTCCAGATCGAAAACACCGCCGAACGCGAAGCCCCGAAAGTGAAGTTCACCTGAAGCCGTTGTCTGTACGACGCCACCTAGCTCTTGCACCTCTAGCACTTCATCCTATTCTGTCTCCATGAAATCGACCTACACCGCCATTATGAAGAAAGACGCCAATTGGTGGATCGGCTGGATTGAAGAAGTTCCCGGGGTCAACGCCCAGGAGAAAACCAAGGCCGCGCTCCGTGCCTCGCTCAAGGTCATCTTAAAGGAAGCGCTCGTCTTTAATCGGGAAGAAGCCCGGAAAGCCGCCAAAGAAAATTATTCCGAGGAACTCGTAACGGTCTAGCCGATGAAGCGGCGCGCGCTGATTCAGCATCTGACGCAGAACGGCTGCCGCCTGATCCGCGAAGGCGGCAATCACTCATGGTGGGGCAATCTCACCAAGAACCGTCGCTCTGCCGTTCCGCGACACACCGAAGGGCACGATCTGCTCGCCCGAAAAATCTGCAAAGACCTCGATATTCCGCCGCCATAATCACCCGACACCTTGACCTCATTTTTCATTCGTCAAACTCACTAAGCCGAATTCAGCCCTTTCTCCCCATGCAAAACACGACCGCCTTCACCCTCTCCGGCCAGCGCATAACCAAGGAGCTCGGTACCGTTCGCGGCATCGTGGTGCGCTCTCGTTCCATTTTCGGAACCTTCGGCGCCTTCATTCAAACAATCTTCGGCGGTGATATCACCCTCTTCACCCAACTCTGCGAGCGCACCCGCCAAGATGCTTACGAACGGATGTGCGCTCATGCGAACGCGCTCGGCGCCAACGCGGTCATCGGACTCCGTTACGATGCAACTGAGATCGGCCAAGGAGTCACAGAAGTAATCTGCTACGGTACTGCCGTGGTGGTCGTTCCCTCGGAGTAAATTCCCAGCCGGGTATTCCCTAAAATCCGCGGTACGGCAAAACGCAGGGTCGTTCCAAGAAGCATCCGACGAACCAAGTTTCAGCCCTTCAGCTTTTCAGTTTTTCAGCCCTTTCTCCCCCCATGGATTTCTTCGAAGCTCAGGAGCGCGCCCGCAGCCGCACCAAACGGCTCGTGTTTCTCTTCGTCCTCGCCGTCGCCGGTACCATCCTCGGCGGCTACGCGGCTGCACTCGGCATCACCCAATACGCCGGCCGCTCGGATCGTCATAACCGCTCCGGTAATTATTATTCCCCGACCTCCTCCGCTCAAGATTGGTGGGACCCGAAACTCTTTGCCCAAGTCACACTCGGTACCCTCGCCATCGTCGTCGGCGCCTCGCTTTTCAAATGGGCCACGATGCGCCAGGGCGGCGCGGCCATCGCTGAATCTGTTGGAGCCCGCGCCGTTGATCCCCACACCACCGATCTCCACGAACGCCGGCTCCTCAACGTCGTCGAGGAAATGGCCATCGCCTCCGGCATTCCCGTGCCCGCCGTCTACATCATGGACGACGAGCCGTGCCTCAACGCCTTCGCCGCCGGCCTCACCACCGCCGACGCCGCCGTCACCGTCACGCGCGGCACATTGGAAAAACTCACCCGCGACGAACTCCAAGGCGTCATCGGCCACGAATTCAGTCACATCCTCAACGGGGACATGCGGCTCAACGTTCGCCTCACCGCCCTTATCTTCGGCATCCTTGTGATCGGCCTCATCGGTCGCGGTCTCCTCAACAGCATGCGCTTCACTCGGGTGCGTTCCAGCAACGACAAGGACAAAGGCGGCGGGGTAGTGCTCATGATGGCCATCGGCGCAGCCCTGCTTATCATCGGCTACATCGGTTATTTTTTCGGCCGCCTCATTCAGGCCGCCGTCTCGCGCCAACGTGAATTTCTCGCCGATGCCTCGGCTGTACAATTCACCCGCAATCCCGGCGGCATCACCGGTGCCCTGAAAAAAATCGGCGGCTACGCCATCGGCTCCGGCCTCCAAACCAGCCACGCCGAGCAACTCGGCCATTTTTTCTTCGCCCAAGGTTTCACCTCGATGTTCGGCAGCGCGATGGCCACCCACCCGCCACTCGCCGAACGCATTCGCGCGATCGAGCCCACTTGGGACGGCAAAGATTTCAATCCGCCTGAAATCGTCGACATCGCCCACGAATCGTCCGCCATGGCCGGCTTCGGCGGGAATCCAACCTCCGCCACGCCCCGGGCACCAGCCCGCTCGATGGTCAGCCTGCCGTTCAAACCCGTGCAGGTGGTCGCCGATGTCGGCGTCCTCACCGAATCACATTTTCGTCGCGCCCAAGCCCTCCTCGAAACCATTCCCACCCGCCTCCGCGAAGCCACCCGCGACACCGCCACTGCCCAAGCGCTCGTTTACGGCCTGCTGCTCAGTGGCGATAAAACCATGCGCGACGGTCAACGGGCACTCGTGGAAAAACACGCCGGCCCCGAAGCCGCCGCCACTCTCGCAGGTTTTCGCCCCGCACTTAGTCTGCTCGATCCCGTCGTACGCCTGCCCCTCCTGCAACTTTCGTTGCCTGCCCTTCGCCAGCTCGACGCCGCTGCCCTCGCGCGCTTCGCCACCACGCTCGACGAACTCGTTCACGCCGACGGCATCGTCAGTCCCTTCGAGTTTGCCCTGCACAAAATGCTGCTCACACAACTCCAGCTCGCGCAGGCCCCGGCGCAACGCGTCCAATTCGACTCTTTCGATTCCGTCCGCAGCGAAATTGCCGTCGTCCTTTCCGCGCTCGCCCGCATCGGCAATCAGACCGGCGCCGCCGCCGCGACCGCTTTTTTAGCCGGTGCCGAGCAACTCCCCGTCATCGCCACCCAACTCGCGTTCCTCGACGCCGCCGCCAGCGGATTCGAACAAGTGGATACCGCTCTCGACAAACTCGCCGCCTGTTCACTCGTCATCAAGCAACGCCTGCTCATCGCCGCCGGCCACGTGATCGCGCATGATGGCACGGTGACGCTGGAAGAAGGCGAACTCTACCGCGCCTTCGCCGCCACCCTCGCCTGCCCGATGCCCCAGCTTGGCCTGACCACTTGACCAAGATCCAGCCCTCCAGCCGATCAAAAAAATTCTGCGCCTTATCCTCGACGCGAACAACCTGCCAAACACCATTAGATCTGACGACTGCGACTACTTCAGAAAGAAAATCTTGAACATCTGCAGTGTAGCGAGCACCCCGGTACCCATCGAGACATACCAAAGCCAGCGTTTCTTCACCACCAGACACACGCCGCCGAGAGCAATGGCGATTTGGAAAAAGGTCGTGGCCAGCCCCATTTCCCGACCACGCTCCGCTGCATAGGAGGAGAGTTCGCGCGCGGCGTCTCGTTTGGCCTCAAACGCCTTGGCCCCTTTCGCAATGTCCTTCTTTTCGGCATCATAGCGGTCAACCTTGGCCGTGATCCCGGCCAGCACCTTGGGTTCGAGGATCGCACTGCCCGTCGTCGCCCGGTCCCGCTCCAATTCGTAGATGCTTTGTTTGATCCCTTTGGCCTGGTAGAAAGCCCATTGATCGGAAGCTTCAGCCTGGTTAAAGGTCGCCTCATTTAACTGTTTCATGACTGCGGAGGAATATCCGGCACCACGCTGTGTCGCGATGGCCGCGAGTACAGCCAAGCAGATCATCGAAAGCGAAACGTACTTGGTCCAAGCATCGCGCTTTTCTTTTTCCTTTTGGGCAAGTTGGTCGGCCTTGAGTGCCGCCACCAATGCATTTAGTTCGTTAAGGTCTGTGCTCATATTTCAGGAATACCAATCATGGACATTTTCTCGTTTGTCTAGCTCAGCCGAAAAAAATCCCGGGCGCAATTCATCCCGGTTCCCCAGCGCCCAGTGCACGATACCGAGGCCGACAGAGCAACAGTGCCCCCGCACTCATTCGGAGCGGACTTGAAATCAACAGCGCTTCCCTTGAACCGACGACGAGGACAAGTAAATCGGACAACACAGCAAGGCACCCTTCAAGCAATGAACTGAAAAGAATCGTTGTGCCGTCGAGCAACATCATCTCGGCCAACAATCATGGCCGCACAAGATGTCTGCTTTCCCATTTTTGTCCGGCTTTTGTTTCATTCGAGAGCCTCTTTGCGGCTCTGCCGCCAAAACCCTGTAACCTTTTCTATCCCTAACGGTATTCCCTAGCGCATCCGATTATGATCACCGTCCATGCTTCTCGCCGCCGCCCAATTACGAGTTTCCTCTGCGCCCATTGTGACTAACCTGTCTGTCACCGTGGAAACGCCCGCTGATCACACGCTCATGCTCGCCGTCCGCGCCGGCGATATCCGCCAGCTGGGCGTGCTCTTCGAACGCTACCAACACCGGCTCTACGGTTTCTTTTTGCGCCTCACGAACCAGCCCACTGTCAGCGAAGATCTCGTCCAAATTGTTTTCTACCGCATCCTCAAATACCGACACACCTACCGCGACGAAGGCAAATTCACCGCCTGGATTTTTCACGTCGCCCGCAAAGTCGCCGCCGATCATTTCCGCAAACACGCGTCCACGCCCGCCCCCAGCGATCCAGCCGATCTCATCGACCACCCCGACACCACTCCCCCACCCTCGGAGCAAGCGGCCACAACCGAAGACGTAACTCTGCTGCGCACCGCCCTCGCCCATCTGCCCCTCGCCCATCGCGAAGTCCTCGTGCTCTCCCGCTTCCAGCAACTCAACCACCAGGAAATTGCCCGCCTCCTCGATTGTTCTGTCGGCGCCGTGAAAGTCCGCGCCCACCGTGCCCTCAAGGAACTCCGCGCACTCTATTTCAAAATCCGTCAGGAGAAAACCCCATGAACTGCCCTCGCATCCAGGATAATTTCAGCGCCTATCAAGACGGTTCGCTCCCCACCGCCGAAGCGACTGAGCACCGCGCTCACCTCGCCAGTTGCCCTGCTTGCCAGCGCGAATGGTCGGCCTGGCAACAATTCACCAGCCAACTCGACTCCTTATCCGCCACACCCGAGCCCAGCCCGCGCCTCCGCGAACATTTCTACGCCATGCTCGAATCGTATTCACCCGAGGTCGAGGCACCGAATCCTTTCGTCCTCGCGCGCAGTCGGCTTGATCGTTTCTTCGCCGCGCTCCTGCCCGCTCAACCCGTGCTACAATTTGCCTTCGCTCTCGCGCTCCTACTCGGCGGACTATTCACCGGCCGGTACTTCCTCTCGAAACCAACCGTCATCGCCCCCGCTGAAGCGTCAGCGAAAGAGGACCTGTCCTCCGTAGCTTCAGCGAAGGAGGAACTCGCCGCCCTGCGCGCCCAGATGAATTCCATGGGCCAGCTCGTCACCTATTCGCTGCTCCAGCAGCAATCCACCAGCGACCGTTTGCGCACCGTGCTCGCCACGATGGAACTCAAAAGCCCCGATCGCAAAGTCCTCACCGATCTTGTCGGCTCACTCGTGTTTGACCCTTCGATCAATGTTCGCCTCTCCGCCGTCGACGCCCTCGCCCAACATGCCGGCGACTCACTCGTTCGCGCGGGCGTGCTCACTGCTCTCCCACGCGAAAGCGCGCCGCTCGTGCAAGTCGCCATGATCGAACTGCTGGCCACGGCCGGCGATCAATCGGCCCTGCCCGTTTTTGAAAAACTCAGCCACGACGAAGCGCTCGATCGCAATGTCCGCGATGCGGCTCGCCGCGCTCTCGCTCTCCTTCGCTTGCCCCCATCACCAACCAACATTCCCGCCGCCACGCTCGATTCCAGTCTACAACCCTTTCTCTCATGAAAACCAAACTACTCCCACTCTACCTTCGCTTGTTTCTCACCGTCGGATTGACCGCGTTGACTCGCCCCGCACTCCACGCCGACGACAACGTCGCTACGAGCACCGTCAAACTCTCCGCGCCCGACAAACCCGCCACGCTCCGCATCAATTTACCGTGGGCCGACATTCACCTCACGGGTGTCGACGGCGATGCCGTCACCGTCGAATCGACCGTCGCCGCCCACGGCACCCAGGATAACCACGACACCGGCCTGCGTCGACTGGACGAAGAATCAAACTTCATGCTCAGCGAACACGACAACCTCGTCAGCCTCACGCTCGCCGGCGACAATCCGGCCGCTGGCGGAAATAATGCCGCCTACAAAATTTCGCTCCCGCGCACCATGGCACTCGACGTCAAGACCGAGCTAGGCGGTGATCTCACGATCAAAGACCTCTCTGGCGACATCGAGATCAACACCACGAATGGTGATGTGCAGCTCGAAGGCCTCGCCGGCTCCGTCATTGTGAATACGATGAATGGGGCCGTGCACGCCAACTACGCCCGTGCGCCGCAAAAGGTGATTTCCCTTACCACGATGAACGGAGAGATCGATCTCCAAGTGCCAGCTGACACCAAAGCCAACGTACAACTCCGCACGCAGAACGGTTCAATTCTCACTGATTTCGACAAGGCCAAGCTGAAAACTAAAGCCGCCAGCAAACCGGACCGCAACATTCCCACAGTGCCCGCCGTCCCCTCGACAGGCACCTTGACAGAAGTTCCCCCAACGCCACCGAACATCGGCGGCAAAGTGATCACGGGGACGCTCAACGGTGGCGGCGTGGACCTCACGCTCTCCTCTATGAACGGCAAGATCACGCTCCGCCAAAGCAACAAATCTGCCGCAGCTTCCACCGCTGACTCAAAAACAAAAGACAACATCACCGTCACTTTCCAGGACCCGGACAATTTCACCGATGCCAGCGATCGCAACAGCACCCTGACCAGCGCCGACGTTCTGAATGAACTACGCGACTATATCCAACAAACCGCCGCGCCACTCCTTGCGACAGGGAGCAAACTCACGATCACTTTTCTCGATTTGGATCTCGCCGGCATGATCCGCCCCGACAGGGACAACATCAGGCTGATGACCGGCACCACGTTCCCCCGCGCCCATGTCAAATTCCAGCTTCTCGGTGCGGACGGGACTGTCGTGAAAGAAGGTGAGCGCAAACTCGTCGACCTGAATTATCAGCAAACAATCACCCTCATGAACCGCAGCGATCCACTCGGCTACGACAAACAACTCCTCCGTGACTGGCTATTAAAGGAATTCCCGAAACGTCGTTAAGTCCTTGTCAAGAGTCAAGACGTGACGTCTTCAGAGTTTCCTCGAAACATTGGTGGCACGAGCCGGTGCCCCTTTTATGGCGCGAGGCCGGCAAGTTCCTTCTTGGCGCGGTCAGCGAGCGGGCCGGCGGGAAATTGTTCGACCCACGCGGCAGCAGCAGTCCGATCATTTTTCGCCCACTGATAAAGAATTGAAATCACGGCTTCGGTCAGCGCGGGGCCTGACGGAATTTCACGAATGGCGAAGGTGGCCGCTTCGGCTGGATTTGTGTGAGCCATGATATAGACGACTCGTGCGACCGCCTGGTCGCGTTGGAGGCTGGGCGGGCGCGCACGAACCCACGCTTGGGCGGCATTGAGATCAAGTCTGGCCCAATGCTGCACCAGGTTTTCCAGTACGTGGTCGTCTTCTTTGAAATCGAAAGATTCCCACGCGTGAATCGCTTCGGCCGGATTGTGCTCGGCGGCGGCGAAACATGCTTCGTCAAAGGCGATTTTCTGTTCGGCAAATTCGGTGAGGTTCGAGAGCCAGGTCACCGCTCCGGCAAAGTCGACCGTCGCCCATGCCCGCGCCAGCCGTTGCAAGAGGAGTCGCCGTTTTTCTCCTGGTGGCAGACTATCCACCAATCGCGCGGCTGCCAGACGATCGGTCGCCAGCAGCGCGGGAAACAATTCATTCAGGACGTGCTCCCAATCCGCGACATCGGGAATGCTGAGCGCGGTTTCGATTTGCGCGATCAATGACGGAACCGCTGGCGTCGGGGTATTTTTTTCGGTTGGCAACTCAGGTTGCTCGGGGGAAATGATCTTGGGTTGCTCACTTGTTTGAAGCGTGGAAACGGCGGTGAGCGGGGCCTGAGTCGTGGCAATTGCTACGGGCGATTTTTCCACAGGTGCCAGTTTCCGGATTGCCCACAGCCCGAGGATCAACGCCGCTCCGATCAAGCCGAGCAGGGTACCGTTAAATGTTCTGGGTCTAACCATGGCCGGGTGCGGCGCACCACCGCTGTTTATTTTCCAGCGGAAGTGCGGCGGCTTCGAGCCATTGACGAGCGGAGGCGGGATCGATTTCTGCCCAGTGGTTGAGACAGTTTTCGACGCGTGACCAACGTTGCGCAGGGTCGACCGTCGCGAGTGCGATTCGGGTCGCCACATCGGGGGCCCATTCGAGGACCGCTTCCACGTAGGCCTGAATCGCGGCATCGTGCAGCGGGGCGGGCGTGAGCGATTGCACCCAGACTCCGGCGGCGGCGGGATCAACGGACGTCCAGACATTCAGCACTTCAGTGAGGCCGCGATTTTGGACGGCGTCATCCGGGATTTGCAGCGCCCAAATGGCGGCGGCCTGCGGATCCTGGGTCGCCCAACGGGCTACGACCGCGAGGGCCGCGGGGGCGCGAAATTCCGGCGGCAGCTGCAGGGCAAATGCGCCGGCTTCCGGCGGATGCGTGTCGGCCCAAGATTCGGCGATGTTGGAAAACGCTGCTTCTTGCTCGGCGTTATCCGTCAACTTGTGAGCCCACCCGATGGCCTGCTGGGGATCGCGCGCGGCCCATTCGCCCGCGATGTTCATAATGAGCGCCCGACGCGTGTCATTGGGTGGGAGTTGCTGCACGTCGGCCGAGGCGGTCGCGGGATCGGAATGCACCCAGATGAAACGGATATTGTACAAGGCAGCTTCCTGCGCCGGTCCGGACGGAAGACGGCGTGTCCATTGCAACGCGGCGGGGACATCGGCTTTGGCCCAAGTTTCGGCGACGAGGGCGATGGCCTCGATACGTGAACGCGCGCCGGTGATGGCGACGACCGCAGCAGCGGCTTGCGCGGGATCTTGTTGGGCGAAAACGGCGGCGGTGGTGCGCACAAGTTCCAGTTTGCCGCGACCTTCGGGCAACTGGGCGACATAGGCCCACGCTTGGGCGGGGGCCAACTGGGCCCAGCGTTTCACGATGGCATCGTGCAGCACCGCGTGCGCACGGAGTTCATTAAGCGTGTCCAGCAAGGTGAGTGCTTCAGGGATTTCCTGGATCGATAAAATCGCACCGATGCTCCGCAATTTTTTCAAACGGTCATCGGCTTTCTTTTCGGTGAGCGCCTTCGTGACGCGCGCGGTTAAGGGTTCGGTCGGAGCCTCGGATGAGGCACCGAATCCAGAATGGAATCCGGCGAAGAGCAGGCCTGCCAGCAAAGTGATTCTAATAATTGATCGCGGCAAAATCAGAGGGCACAACATGGTGGGAGAAAAAATGAATCGGGCATATTAGTCGAGTCGTTCCAGCTGGATATTGCTGCGCCGAAAAAAAGACGGACGCAGCCGGTGAAGGCTGCGTCCGTGAGGGCTGAACTGAAATAAACTTAAGGAGCGGAGAACGCCCATTGCTGGCCGTTGCTGCCGCTGTAGGACCAGAAATCCACGAGAGCGCCGTCGGCCGTGGAGGCCCCGGTGACTTCGAGACATCCGCCGGTGGCATGCCCCGGGGTGACGCGATAATAACCGCTGCTCGTCGCGGCGAAGGTCCATTTCTGATTGTTGCCGCCACCGTAGGTCCAGAGCTGAACCTTCGCACCGTTGGTAGTGGACGAGGCGTTCACGTCGAGCGCTTTGCCGCTGGCGACGCCGATGATGCTGAACTGGCTGGAGCCGCGATCAAGCAGGGTCCAGCGCTGGTTGTTGCCGCCGCCGTAAGTCCATTGGATGATCTGCGTGCCGTCGGCGGTGCCATTGGCATTCGCATCGAGGGCTTTGCCGCTGGCGCGGTTCACGACCTTGAACGTGCCGTTGCCGGGATTGGAGCCACCGCCACCGGTGGAATTAAAGATGGAGGCCACCTGAGCGCGGGCCGTGATCCCGTAGGTGTAGTTAAACACATCGCTGCCCCAAGGACTGATCGGGGTACTCCAGTCGGAGGTGAGATCGAGCCAGGCGTTGGCCGAGTCATTGCCTTTCAAAGACCAGGCGATGGTGCCGTAGCCGTAGGTGTTCGCATATTGCATGAGCAACCGATGATCGACTTTGCAGCCGAGGTTATTGCCGCCGTTGTTATAGTTCCAACCGAATTCGCCGACCAGCATCGGCAGATTCTTGCTCTTGAAACTAGCCATGGCCGTGTTGATATCCGCCGCGTTGTTCCACGAGCCGTACATGTGCACGGAGAAAATCAGATTGTGCTGCGGATCGTTGTTGAGGAGTTCCTGGCCGTAAGTGAGGGCGGAGGATGCATCCTGGCCCCAGTTAGGTCCATCGCACACGAGGGTGGTGACGATGCCGGCGTTGCGGATCGTGGTGATGGCGGTCTTGTAGGCATCACGCCACGGGGTGCCGACCATGGAGGAATTGCCCCACTCGTTGCCGATGTTGATCAGCACGGTGCGCTGGTGGTTGATGAAAACGGATTTATTGGTGGCGTACCATTGGGCGTTGGTGTTCAGCTCGGCGGCGGAAGTGCTGCCGGTGCCGTCGTGGAGCTCGACCAGCGGAATCATTTTGAGCGCTTCGCAGCGGCTAATGATCTGATCGAGCCGGGAAGCGGAGCCGCTGCGGCTCCAGACGATGCGGATGATATTGCACTTCTTATTGGCCATGGTCGTGAGCGCATTGTAGGCGTCGGTATCAAACCAGATGTGCGGATTATTCACGCCGACCGGGATGAAGTTGTTGCCATTGGCGTCGCGCAGGCTGCTGCCGGAGACGGTGAAACCGACCGCGCCGAAAGCGGCCTGGCCGAGCGAAAACGCCACGAGGGCGGTAAGGAGTAACTTTTTTATGGACATGTTGGGGGTTGTTTTTTGAGGGTAAAAAACCAGCGAACGACGGACCGTAGCCGCACAAGGCAAGGAAGGTGGAACGTGAGGATACGAATCATTTTTATAACACAACGCCGGCCAATCGGCACGTCATCTAAACAGATTACAGTGCCGCAAAAAAGTAAGGCGTGACGCGGCCGCGGGAAGTGAGTTTCAATCTGCCGAGATCTTAACGGAATGATTCGGCTGGTCCGTCTATGGCGTACATCAGCCCTGATTTATCCATCCGATGCGGTCTCGATTCCCCTAAACCCCAAGTGTTCGTCTAACCCCCAAAGTAATATGCATCAGCATTGCTCCCGGCAGATCTTCGTAAGGTCGTGCCCATCGTTCTCACCTGTGAAAAAGACCCCGCTGCTTCGCAGTGTGTTTGGATTCCTGTTCGTGGTTTTCCTGGGCCTCACCGCCTCCGTCGCCCAAGCCCAGACTCAAACGGTCGTACAAAAATACGGCCAGCTACGCGTCCAAGGAAATCGGATCGTGGATCAGACCGGCACCGCCGTCCAATTGCGCGGCATGTCGCTGTACTGGAGTCAGTGGATTCCCAAATATTACAGCTACAATACGCTCAAATGGCTGCGCGATGATTGGAAGATCACCGTCGTCCGGGCGGCGGTGGGCATCAACGGCACGACCGACGGCTACCTTGTCAACCCGACGGCCGAGAAGAATAAAGTATTCGCGGTCGTCGATGCGGCGATTTCCCTCGGCATCTACGTGATCATAGACTGGCACGATCATACCGCGAGCGATCACCGGAGCCAAGCTCAGGCTTTCTTTGCCGAAATGGCGCAAAAATACGGCAACACGCCCAACGTGCTCTATGAAGTTTGGAATGAACCGCTGGCGGTTTCCTGGTCCGGCGTGATCAAACCGTATCACCAGGCGTTGGTGTCCACCATTCGCCAATACGATGCCGATAACATCATCATCTGCGGCACCAAGACGTGGTCGCAGGATGTCGATGAAGCTGCCGCCGATCCGGTTTCCGGCACCAACATCGCGTACACGCTCCACTTCTACGCCAACACCCATAAACAATTCCTGCGCGACAAGGCGACGACCGCCTTGAATCGCGGCGCAGCGTTGTTCGTCACCGAATACGGCACAACGGATGCGAGCGGTAATGGCACCGTGAACGCGGGTGAAACCGCCACGTGGTGGGCGTTTCTCGACGCCAACAAGATCAGTCACGCCAACTGGTCCGTGGCCGATATCTCCGAGTCTTCCGCCGCCTTGAATGCCGGCGCGAGTGAGAACGGCGGCTGGACTCTCAGCCAGATCAAACAATCCGGGCAATTGGTCCGCACCGAATGCATCGCCAAAGCCCCCGATCTCAGCACGACGACACCTCCTCCGACCGGCGGAACCACGCCGGCCAACGGCACCTTCAAGATCGTGGGCCGCGCCAGCGGCAAGGCTCTCGATGCGAATGGGAATGGAACCGCCGACGGCACGCAGATCATCCAATGGACTTACGGTGGCGGCAATAACCAGCGTTGGACCTTGCTGAATCGTGGCAGCAACCAGTACAGCATCATCGGCGTGGCCAGCGGCAAGGCGCTTGATGTCAGCGGCTCCTCCACCACCAACGGCGCGAAGGTGCAGCTCTGGACCTATGGTGGCGGCAACAATCAGAAGTGGACCTTCGCGGCGACGACGAGCGGGTATTATCGCGTCACGCCGGTGCATGCGACCGGCGGATGCCTTGAAGTCACAGGCAACTCCACGGCCAACGGTGCGCTTGTTGAGTTCTGGACCTACAGCGGTGGCACCGGCCAGCAATGGGCCTTTTCGGCTCCGTAATATTGGTTTATCCTGGTCTCCACGGACGCAGCCTTCACCGGCTGCGTCTTTTTTTTGCCCGTGCGGTCTCGCCGCCGCGCCGGGTAGCCCGAGACCCGGAAAATACCTGCGATTCAGCTGTGTTCCAGGTTGCCTCAAGAAGATGAATTTGTCTCACTGCCCAGACCCCACCCCCACCTTTGCCGTTGCCGGCAAAAGGCTACCCCAACCCCCCTGTTTTAAACTGTGCCACCCCGCGCGGTATTTATTCTGTTTGGCCTGTTCTGGACGGGCCTCGCTGCGGCCGGCCCCGAGGCGGTGCCGTCGCCGGCCGGTTACTTGACCCGCGTGTGGCAAGTCGAAGAAGGCTTGCCGCAAAACACCGTCGCCGCCGTCACCCAGACACGGGATGGCTACCTTTGGATCGGCACCTACGACGGTCTGGCGCGATTTGATGGCGAGCATTTTCAGGTTTTCACGGCCGAGAATACGCCGTTGCTGAAAGATGGTCAGATTATCAGCTTGTGGGAGGATGCGGCGGGCGGGCTTTGGATCGGCCACGAATCGGGGGCGGTGACGCTTTATCGCGCCGGACATTTTGCGGCTTCGGAAGCGAGCGAACCGGGCATCGGGCGTGGCGTCGTCGCCATCAACTCGGATGCGAGCGGTGCGGTCTGGTTGCTCCACAAGGACGGCCGCTTGTGCTGTGCGACGGATGGTCGCGTGCTTCAGACCTTGAAGGAGGGGGAAACGCTCGAAGTTATGGCCATGGCCCGGGACGGCGACGGTGCGTTGTTCGTCCTGCTCAATGGCGTGGTCTGGCGCTTGACC
>JANYCF010000375.1 GCA_025360455.1 Opitutaceae bacterium
AGGACTGCTACGATTCCACCAAGCAGCAGAAGACGGTGACGTCGGGAATCAACAACACGGAGTCGTGCCCGCTTTGGAAAAGATCGTCGGGGCGATTCGCAAGCGCTGTCCCAACGTGCGCATCATTTTCCGTGGAGACAGCGGCTTTGGCGTCGAGGAAATCATGGCCTGGTGCGAAGCGCAGCCGGAGGTTTACTACTGCCTCGGTCTGGCGAAGAACCCGGTGCTGGTCCGCCAACTCTGGCCCGCCCAGGCCCGCGCCCGGATGCGGTATTGCCTCTGCGGCGCGCCGAGCGTGCGCGAGTTCGCTGAGTTCGACTATCAGACGAAAAAAGCTGGAGCCGCGCCCGCCGCGTGATCGGCAAAGCCGAGATCACGAACGGCGACCCCAACCCGCGCTTCCTCGTCACGAACCTCCCGGCCGCCGGGTTTGCCGGCGACGCCGACGCGGCACGCTTCACGCCGGCGCGGCTCTACGAAAACTTTTACTGCGCGCGCGGCGAAATGGAAAACGTGCTCAAGCAACAAGTGCTCGATCTGGAGGCGGACCGGCTGAGCACGCACTATTGGGCGAGCAACCCACTGCGCCTCTGGCTGGCCAGTTTCGCCTACTTGCTCTTGGAGCGCCTGCGCACGCTCGGCTGTCACGGCACGGAGCTGGCCCGCGCGACCGCCGGCAGCCTCCGGTTAAAACTGTTGAAAGTCGCCGCGCAAGTCACGGTCAGTGTGCGGCGGGTTTATATCCGGCTCAGCAGCGCGTATCCGCGCGCGGAGCTGTTTCGCCTCTGTCACGCCCGGTTGATGAAAATGCCGCCGGCTAGCCCCGAGGCCCTCGGCGTCAAAAACCGTCGCGGCAGACGCCGCCGGAAAGGCGGAGCGTGGCCGCCCGTCGCAAAAAATCAGGAGTTTGTCCCACGGCACGCGATCCGGCCCCGCTTCCGCCAAAAAAACCATCATCCACGGACTTTTTCAGAACGCCCACGGAAAAAAAGGAAACCCACCTCGCGTATGAAATATACGGGCTAACCATTTCGAGAGGAGCAACCAGCGCATAGCTGCGATCCAGCCGGATGGTTCGCTGTTTTCAGTGGGTCGTGGATCTGGCTCGGAGTAGCTACAGGCCTCTGTGCCTGTAGGGTTCGATGACGCGCGCCGCACTCGGCAGGCAGGGACCCTGCCGCTACTCCGAACTGGGTCCCACAGAGGTGCCACAAGAGAGGGGGAACCTTCTTTACCCACTGGAAACAGCGAGGAACCAGCCGGATTGCTTCCTGATTTTCTGAGCCACGAGGTATTTGCAGCCACACTCGCTCCCACCGCCCCCAGCGAACTCGGGGTAAGCTTCGGTGAATTTGACCCACCGCGAGAGACTATATATTTCGCCGATCATTCCTGCGGGCGGCGAGCAAGCAGTGACAGGATTAATGATTCTGTGAAAACGACCCGCAGGCGGCACCACGGCACACTACCCGGGTCACAGCTATGCGCCCACCACAAGAGTGCGCACTTCATTACACATTTTTTGCACATCAAATCTTAAGAAGAAAATATTTGCTCCGATTATATATTGTATGACCGCCCATTCTAACACCTCACACCACGGCTCTGGAGTGACTGACCTCGCCTCGCGTTTACGCAGCGATGTCACTTGGGGCCGCTTTCTTTTTCAACCGCCGGCATTATCCAACCCGGCGATCATTTTCGATCCCATGCCCTTTCGGGCGCATGAGTTCGCACCCGTGCGAGTGAAGAAATCGCCTAACGCCCGCTAACTTTTTAAAACGCAGGGTGGTCGCAGGTATCCTCATCGGCTCAAGCCATGGATAAGGATGTTTGCGACCACCTGTATTTTTGACGGGCCCAACCCGCAGCTGGAGGCACTCACACTCCTGTTCTGCCGCACGTAAGGTGTAGCCCGCAGATTTATCCGTTCTGCCGGACGTCCGCTCTGGCTCGATGGACTTGAAACGATATGAGCAATCCCCGGATCGAACTTACTTTGGGGTTCTTGCTATTTTAAGTGGGGCGATCCTTGTCGAAAAATGGGCATTTGAATCGGCAAGCCGGCCCACGAAATAATTCCGCAACTCCTCTGCTTTTTAGTCATCGATAAAAGCAATTCCCCCAAGAAAAACCGACGCAGCCCAGTCCTCACACATTTTCGACCGTGACCGGCTCGGAGACGGGCGCATTCATGTGCCCGGCGGCTCTTTGGAGTGCCGTGCTTAATTCGGAAAGTCGGATGGGCTTGGTCACGAAATCGTTCATTCCGGACGCAAAAGCACGATTTCGATCCGCACTCATGGCATTAGCCGTCAGCGCAATGATCCATGGACGCTCAGCAGAGGCGGTCGCGCGAATTCTACGTGTGGCTTCACAGCCATCAAGCACGGGCATTTCCATATCCATCAAAATCACATCATAGGTTTCATCTTTCAACACGGCCAGCGCTTCCTCGCCATTGTTGGCGACGCGAACCCTGAACCCAAGTTTGGCGAGCAGCATGGTAGCCACGCGGAGATTAACCACGTTGTCCTCCACCAACAATAAACGCATGGAGGAAAGGGGAACTTGTGCCCTGATAACCTTCGCTTGCGCCACTGCCAGGGCCGCCGCATCGGTGGCCAAGCCATTGCCGATAGTGCGATCAAGGGCGGTGAAAAGGGGTGCGGGTTTCATCGGCTTACTCACCAAATTGGCAAAGCCCGGAGGCGTGGCATTATTGGTGAGCGAACTCAATAAGATGAAAGGCAAAGCAACGCGGGCAGGAATCTTTCTCACTTCTTCCGCCAATTTCAGCCCATCCATGCCTGGCATGGCCCGGTCAAAGAGGGCGAGATCACAGGCGTCAGTCCCTTGCAGGTAGGTCAAGGCGGCCGCCCCGGAATCCGCCGCAGTAACCTGCGCGCCCCACGCGGCGATTTGTTCAGTTAACCAGGCGCGGATCGCGGCGTTATCGTCGACCACCAAAATATTTTTTCCGGCGTACACCTCCGACGATATTTGCCAGCGCGAAGGGGCAGTGGCCGCTTCAGAACGGGTTTTAATCGTAAAGCTAAACGTCGAGCCCTGCCCAGCTTCACTATCCACCCACATGATTCCGCCCATGGCTTCAGCTAATTTCCGACAGATGACCAAACCCAAACCCGACCCTCCATACTTTCGCGTGGTGGAAGAATCCACTTGGGAGAAAGGCTGGAAGAGCCGGTTCATCCGGTCAGCGGGGATGCCGATACCGCTGTCCTTGACGCCAATAGTGAGCACATGTGCTCCGTCGACCCCGGGGGCCGTGGCATCAAGGGAGACGACCACCTCACCCTTGGCCGTAAACTTCAAGGCGTTGCTCACGAGATTGACGATGATCTGCCGCAGCCGCGTCACATCGCCCAAGATAATGCTGGGCACTCCCGGCCCCACCCGGGAAATGAGCTCCAAATCTTTTTCCATCGCCTTGGCCGCGAACAGATCAAGCGCGTCCTCGATGCATTGACGCAGGTCAAAGGGCGCACTTTCCAACTCAATCCGGCCTGCCTCGATTTTCGAGTAATCCAGCACATCGTTGATAATGGAGAGCAAGGCGTCGCCGCTGGTTTCAATGGTCCGCACGAAATCCAATTGCCGTTCGTCCAATCCGGTATCCCGCAGCAGACTGGCCATGCCGATCACGCCATTGAGCGGAGTGCGGATCTCGTGGCTCATGGTCGCAAGGAATGAACTCTTGGCCTGGCTTGCAATATTGGCCTCCGTGGCCGATTGCTGGGCCTGGGCGATGACGATTTCGAGCTGCGTGTTGAGCTGCTCGGCTTCTTCCTTGGCGGCATTGGTGCGCTCTTCCGCCGCTTTTCTCGCGGTGATATCGCTGGCGGTGCCCATGAAACCGGTGACGATCCCGCTCCCATCGCGCATCGGCTGAACTTTGAGTTCCGCCCAATACGGCACACTGCTCTTGGAATAGTTAATGATCTCAACGCTGAAGCCTTGTTGCGTGGATAAACGCTCGTGAATATACGCGACCGTGGTGGGATCGCTCCTCGGGCCTTGGAGAAAACTGCCCGGTTTCCGGTTGATCACTTCTTCCGCGTGATAGCCGCTCAGCCGGACAAATCCTTCATTCACCCATTCAATCAAGCCATTTGCATCGGTGACAATAATCGCGTCCGTCGTATGCGCAGCCACGAGGGCGAGGCGATTATTGTAGGAGAGCGCTTGGCAAAGTTCCGACGTGCGACGGGCCACTTCGCTTTGCAGCATGCTGGCCTGTTTTTCCAATTGCCGCAAGGCCATGGCGCGCTCTGATTCCGCCCGGTCACGCTCCCGCTCGCTGCTCCGCAGAACATTACCGACATAAAGGACGATGCCGCCAAACCCCAGCATTTGGAGCAGGGCAAACATTCCCATGTGCCTCTCCACCGGAAAGCCGAAACCCAAAATCAGTTTTTCCGCCAAGCCTCCGAGCGGAGGCAAAATCAACGCCATGAGCAGCAAACGTCGAGTCAACCGCCCGGCCATGTTATCGGGTTTGATGATCACCAACAGCCGGTTTTTATCATGCTTCGCCCAGTAGCTGATCACCCACCAAGAGAGTGCCACCCCGGCCACCACGTATAACCCGGTGGATAATGACCAGTCGTGAGTGAACCATAACCAGGCTTGCAGTGACTGCGGCGCAAAGCCCAGTCCAAGACTAATCAGGAGCAGGCCCAGCGGCAGGCAAAGGGCCGCCAATCCTCGTGACAGCAAACGGGTAGTGGTGGGGAGTGACGGCATGATCCGAGATATCCTTAATCGGATCGGTCCGAGGAACATTGAGTACGATTACCCATGACAGGATGAAATCGGAAACATTTCTGGATCAACTACCCGAATATTCAACGGCTTATCCGCGCGCGCGACTATGCTTGGTCACCGTATATTTAGCCGGAGCTACCCGCAAAGTGGTTTTCAACTTGGGTTTGATGGCGGCGCCGGCCGACTTGCGCGCGGCAGGTGAAGGAGCAGCCGTGGCAGCTCGCTTCGACGCGCCCCCATTCACCATGTGCATCAGATCACCCACGGCGGATCGTACCTGCGCCGCCTGCGTCTGCATTTCTTGGGCAGCCGAAGCGGATTGCTCAGCGAGTGCCGCATTGGATTGAGTGATTTGATCCATCCCAGCCACCGCTTGGTTCAATTGCGTGATGCCTTCGCTTTGTTCCTTCGAGGCCTGGGCGATGCCGCCGACCATTTCATCAAGTTGGCGGATGCGATCGACAATGCCATCCAGACTCGCGGCCACTTGGCCACTGATCGCTACGCCCTGTTCGCTCTTGGCCGAGGCATCTTCAATTTTTGTCGCGGTCTCCCGGGCGGCTTTAGCCGAGCGTTGCGCGAGATTACGCACCTCTTCGGCGACGACCGCAAAACCCGCTCCGGCTTCCCCGGCTCGTGCGGCTTCCACCGCCGCATTCAAGGCGAGAATATTGGTCTGAAAGGCAATCTCATCAATGGTCTTGATGATCTTGGAAATTTCCATGCTGGAAACCTGGATGGCGGACATGGCACTTTTCATCGCCGCCATATCGTGGGCACCGGCATCCGCGGTGTTGCGGGCTTCTGCCGCCAAAGATTTCGCCGATTGCGCGCTTTCGGTGTTCCGCTGCGTCATGCTCGCCATTTCATGCAACGAAGCGCTGCTCTCCTCGAGTGCCGCAGCTTGTCGGCTAGCGCCATCCGCCATCGACTGGCTCACTTCCGCTACCGTGGAAGCAGCCCCATGGGTATTGGAAGATTCCGTCACCAGCAAGTCGGCGATTTTCGCGATCGGGCGTGTAATACTGCGGATGATCAACCAGGCGGCAACCAAACCGAGAATGGCGCAACCCAGCGTGCTGCTAAGCACGAGGGCTTCGTTACGGCTCTGTTCAGTTATGGTGCGTTGCGCCAATTCACCCTGAAAACTCGTCACCGATACGCGCACGCGTCCGAGCGCGGCGGTAAATTTCGGAGCAATCTGATTCAGCTGTTTCTCAATGAGATCATTGCGTTCATGCTTCAGCGAAATGATCGCTTGGAGCGCTTCGTCGTAGGCCTTCGCCGAACCTAAGAGCGAAACCAAGAGTTTATCTTTTGCTTCATCTTTGAGCGAGGAATCCATCGCGACCAGTTCCGCCTGATCTTTCTTTAGTTTCTCGATCGCCGTCGAAACCGCTTTGATGCCTTCCCGGGCACCGGTGGCATAATCATCGCGCGAGGTAAGGAGAAAAGAATTCACCATGCTGCTGCCCTCAAAGTACGCCTTCTGACCACTGGAGATCAGGAAAGCCCCGTTCATATCGCCATTGTTGCGCGCGTCGGTTAGGACTTTTTGTAAACCGGTGGTGATCGCGCCGCCTTGTGGCGTCAGTTGATCTTTGACGACGAGATCGAGTTTGCCGGCATTGCCGACCACCAGCTGAAAGGCCGCATCATATTCGGACAGAAGTTTCTCAGCCTGTCCGAGCTCCTGCTGTCGACCGGGATCGGTCACCTGCGACCCCGACTGCACCATATCTTGGCTCAGCTTATCCTTGACCTGCTTGTAAGCCTGGACGTTCTCCGCCGACGAGGTGGCGAGGAATTCATTCACGTGCAGCTTGAGCTCTAACATGGATGACTCGAGCAAAGCCGCCGCATTGGTTTCCTCTGCACTGCTGGCATATTGGGTCAACTTGCGACCCGAGGCCCCGAGGGCAAACCACGCGATGGCGGAGACGATCCCCAGCAGAACGAAGACCAGCGTAAAGCCCAACGCGATTCTACGGCCGATAGTTAATGATCCTTGGGACATAGGAGGAGAGAACGAGTTGAATTTAGGTGAAGAAAATGGCTAAGCGCACCGAACCAAACGGGCGATTTATGAAATGCGTCGATCCCGGCAAGCACACGGGCACCGCTGACTCGAGGACTTCAGGCGCCCGAGCCATCAAATTTCCGAGAATATAAAGTGTCGGGATGATGAGAGTTATTCTGGTATGCATAACGTCTTCCCGGCCATATCGGCATTTTTCGCCGCATATTTAGAGTAAACTGCATGAAGCCCAGCCATCACCACGGTTGTAAAGAGCCCCGCTCCGTTTTTTTGCCGTTCATTCCCCCGCTCCTTAAATCTGCCAGCAATGAGGAAACCCAAAGTAAGTCCCATCATAAAACACACGACATCCCACCATCGACTTGCTCAACAAGACCAACTGATAGAACTAAAGTTTGCCCTTCCCATCCCGCTCGGGTGCTTTTACTTTTCGTGATTATTCGATGATTGCTGAGATCAAATTGCGTCGTATTGCCGCTTGGGCCGCCGGTCTCGCTGGCGTGCTTGGCCTGCTAAGCTTGATCGGCTGGTGGTTAAAAATCGACGGCCTTCGCAGCCTATTCCCCGGCGGAAGGGTGGTGAGCCCAAACACCGCTCTCTCGTTTTTTCTTTCCGGCATGGCGTTGTGGCTCATGCAACAGGAGGGAAATCGTTTCGCCCAGCCGATTGCCCGCTTCCTCGCGATCCTCATCGGCCTACGTGCGGCCAGTAATCTCCTTGCCGAAGCTATGGGCCGGGATTTCGGTCTCTCGTTTCTCGATATTCCCGGCGCCAGCTTGGTTCCCCAACCAGGCGGACAAATCCCCCTCGGCACCACCCTGCCCTTTGTCATCGCCGCGTTGGGCATCTTTCTCATCGGCCAAAAAAAGCGCGCGCGCTTCGCCCTCGCCAATTGGTTGGGACTCGCGGTGATCAGTTACGCCTTGATCGTCATAACCGGGAACCTGATCACCAATGACCACCAGCCTTTTGCCCTCGCGGCCGCCAGCGTCATTGGCTTTCTCCTGCTCGGCACTGGGCTGCTCTTCAGCCGGTTTGATACCACGTTGCTGCGGGTTTTCTCGCCCAATCATCCCCTCGGATTCATTACCTTCCGCCTCATTCTTTTTGGTCTGATTACCCCTCTGGTCATATACAGCCTGCTCGTCTGGTTGATCCTGCCGTTGATCCCGGGCCACCACGACCTGATCATTTTCGTGGTCTTGATTTCCACCCTCGTCCTGCTCGCGGGCTTCGTCTCTTCCCTGCAACGCATGGAAATCCTCAACGAGAAACGACGCGAAGCCGAAGGCATCCGTGACTCATTGCTCGCCCGCCTGCAAAGCCAAACAGCGAATCTCGAAATCCAGGTGGCCTTGCGCACCAAGCACCAGCAGGAAACCACCGAGCGCCTGCAGCTGGCACTGCAAGCCAGCGATTATGGCGTCTGGGATCAGGATGTCCCCACTGGCCGGCTCGTCTGGGATCAACGCCAGTGCGAACTCTTCGGCATCGCCCCGGAAAAATTCGACCAGCGCTACTCGACCTTCCTCCAATTGGTCCATCCCGAGGATCGCGAACAAGTGCGCCTGTTCAAAGAACGCCACCAAGGCGAAACGAGTAATTTCGATGAAGAGTTCCGCATCATTCGACCCGATGGCGATGTCCGTCATCTCGTCTCACGCGGCAAAGTCTACAGCGATGCCCACGGCCAACCCATCCGCATCGTCGGCCTCAACCGCGATATCACCATCGAGCGCCGGCGCGAACAGACCGTCAGCACCCTGAATCAACGCCTGCTCTTCATCCTCAACGCCTCCGGCTCTGGTGTGTGGGAATATAATTTTTCCACCAACAAATTGGATTGGGACGATCACTTGCTCGAAATCTACGGCATGCAGCGGAAGAACCTCGCAGGTACGATTGAAGAATGGGAAGGACGCGTTCATCCGGAAGATCTAGCCCGCGTCCAAAGCGAAACCGAGCTGGAACTCAAGGGCCGGGCCTCCCAACAACAGCATCAGTTTCGCATCGTCCGCCCTGACGGCACCGAACGCTACATCGCTTCGCACCGTTATCTCCTCCGCGACGCCGACAGCTCGCTCCTCTCCATGGTCGGTTTCGATAACGACATCACCGGCGAGCATGAACTCCGCGAGGAATTGCGCATCACCGAGGAACGCTGGCAACTCGCGCTGACCGGTAATAATGACGGCGTCTGGGATTGGAATATCGCCGCCGGTGAAGTCTACCGCAATGCCCGCAATACGGAAATCGTCGGTTATCTCGTCAGCGAATTGCCCGCCGACCGGCACATCTGGCAAGCCCTTGGCCATCCCGAAGACATCCCCGCCACGAACGCCGCGATGGCCGACCACCTCGAAGGTCGCAAGCCGCTCTATCAATGTGAATACCGTCTGCGGCACAAGGCGGGTCATTGGGTTTGGGTCCTCGACCGCGGCAAAGTGGTGGCCCGCGATCCCAAGGGCCAACCCCTCCGTGTCGTCGGCACTCAAACCGATATCACTTCGCGCAAACAGCTCGAAGAACGACTCCGCCACGGCGAGGAAATGTCGCTGCAACTGGGCCGCCTCGCGCAAATCGGCGCCTGGGAATGGGATCTCAGCACCACGCAACTCAACTGGTCGCCCGAGATGTACCGCATCCATGAAGTCGAGCTCGGCTACGAACCCTCGCTCGCGAAGTCGCTGGAATTTTATCCCTCCCCCGCGAAAAACACCTTCTCCGAAGCGCTGCAGCACGCGGTACGCGCTGGCACCAGCTTCGATCTCGAATTGCCCTTCGTCACCGCCCGCAGCCACAAACTCTGGGTCCGCGTGCTCGGCCGAGCCGAGATCAAAGACGGCCTCGCCATCAGCGTCTATGGCGCCTTCCAAGATATCACCGCCCGCAAAGAGGCCGAGGATATGCGCCGTCAATTCGAGGGCCAATTGTTCCAAGCTCAAAAAATGGAAACACTCGGCACCCTGGCCGGCGGCATCGCCCACGATTTCAACAA
>JANYCF010000392.1 GCA_025360455.1 Opitutaceae bacterium
GCGGCGTCGAGGCCATCCGGCAGATCATTGCCCAGCGGGCGGAGGCGCGGGTCATTGTCCTCTCCACTTTTGATATGAGTGAAGATATTCACCTCGCCTTCGAGGCCGGGGCGCGCGCCTATCTTCTGAAAGACGCCTCGCGCGAGGAAATCATGGAAGCCATCGAGGCGGTGCACGCCGGTGAGCGATTCGTCCCGCCCAAAATCGAACAGCGCTTAAACGAACGGCGTGCCCGTCCCGCGCTCTCCGCGAAGGAATTGGAAATCCTCCAACTCCTGGTGCAGGGACGGAGCAATAAGGAGATCGGCGCTGATTTAAATATCACCGAGTTCACGGTCAAAGGCCACCTGAAGAATATCTATCTTAAACTGCAGGTATCCGATCGTACCGAAGCGGCCATCAAGGCCGTTTGGGAGGGGCTTGTTCATCTCCGGCCGGAAACTTTTGTTCTACCCTTAAAAATTATTCGGCCGGGGGAGGGAGGGGCGAATTCACAATAAGTTTTTTGATTCGGCGGAGGACGCTGAGCCAACCGCCTAATTTGGCGGCGAGGGTTCCCGACGTGTCAATGTCTCCCGCAAACATGCGGCTCCAGTCGAAGGGATCGCTGCGACGCGTCACTAATTCGGGCTCGGTGTTCAGGCAGCAGCGCACCCCCGCCTTTCGCGCCACCTCGCTCAGCTCAGGACCGGCAAAACCGTTGTACTTGGTGCCGTAGGGCAGGGCAAAGGTGGGTCGTTCAATCCCAAATTTTTCCTGTAATATTTTAACGCAGTGCCGTAAATCTGCGAGCAGGTATTCGGGCCGGCCGCGATAGTCGTCATGGGCATGCGTGTGCGCGCCCAGTTCGATCAAACCTGATTGGCGCAGGCGCAGACATTCGGCGGTGGTTAAGGGCAACCAGGATTCTGCCGGAACATTGGTGGAGCCAGCCAGGAACCAATCGTCGCTGGGAAAAGGCTGAGTCGAATCGAGGTAGCGCGTGGCGAGAAAGATGGTCGCAGGGATCTGTAATTTTTTCAGTATGGGTAGGGCTTGCGTTAAATTGTTTTGGAACCCGTCATCGAAGGTAACCACAAACACTCGTGATGGCAGGGCCTGCCCTTTTTCGTGATATTCCAATACGCGCTGGAGCGGCCACGCCTGGAACCCGCGCCGCAGCAAGCCGCTCAGCTGCTCTTCCAGTTGCGCCGGTGTGACGTTCCATGTGGGACGAGGTTGACCGATAATGACGTCGGTTACCCGGTGATACATCAGGATGCCGAAAGCCTCGCGCGAGCAGGGGCCGAATATCGTGTTCAAGCCGACCGCAACCTTGCGGAAGACTTGTTCGATCGGTTTCGATTCGCGCGCTGGCCGGCGCGGGGCAGGTGGGACCAAGGGTGCCGCAGGATCACCCAAAGGGTGTGATCTCGCAGGTGACAGGTTGCTGGTCGTCGAATGATCGTTCACGGGGTGAGCGTTTTGGGAAAAGCGATTTGTGTCTCCTTGGTGGATTCAGGCAACGCAAATTGAGCTGAGGAATGGCTTAAGGTTCGACGAGAAAATACTGAACAGACGAAGCCCGGCAGGACGGAGAAGTCTGCCGCAAGATGCCGGCCCGGGGGCCTGAGTTGAATGTTGACAAAATAGATGATCGGCCGACTTACAAAACCTGTTTGTTAGTAGTCAACTCGTGACCCCATCCGAATTCTTCGCCCGACCAATAAGACACCTTTGTAAAATCAGGCGGGCGTCTTAAAAATTGCCGAAGCCTGCAGTGCCATCTCGGTGACGAGGAGGGGCAACGCCCCATAAGCGCTAACTTAGAGTGCTGGCTCCACTACACTTGTCATTGCGAGGAGCGCAGCGACGAAGCAATCCAGCCCCACAAGGCTCAAGGTCACGAGCAAAGTCGAGGGACTGGATTGCCACGGTCAGCAAGCTTCCCTCGCAATGACAAATAATAGAATGCGGTGTTAAGTTAGCGCCTATGGGGCAACGCCCAGCAGCCCCACGCCAGGACGGCCGATCGTTCGTGATCCGGCAGAATATGGCCGGCCTTCATCAGATCGCTCGCGAGCCGGAATGAGACGAAGGCGAAGGTGACCAGGTAGCTGCGCCCCATCCATTGTTTGTGTTGCACCAGATTCTTGCGGCGAATGGCCAGGAACGCCGTGCTGGTCGTAGTCACCCAAGCGAAAGCCAACCCCGTCAGGCCATAGGCGTAAGAGCCTATCCGAATATTGGCTTCAATGAGGTAGGGCGAACCGTCCCGGTGAGCCGCGGCTCGTCAGGGACGACTCGCCCGACCCAAAATACGTAGCATCGTACCATCGTTATGCGGATAGGCGCAAAGCCGCGCTATCGGTGCCGATTTTGGCCGACATGCCCACCGCAGCGATTGCGCCGACCAGCACCGCCACGACATAAACCCGTCTGGCAATGCGGTGGAACGGCAGGTAGTCGCGCCGGATGCGCGGCCAAAACTGGAGTGGGCCGATCACGGCGGCAAGCACCCCGCCGCAGACATGAGGCAAGAGCCAGGAGACCTTGGCCCAGAAATAACTGCCATAGGATTCCGGGGTGAGGACGAGATACCGGGGAACATTCTCGAACACGAAATAAGCGAGGACGGGGAGAATCAGCGTCCATCCGATCCAAATCCAAAGCTTGGATTTTCCCGAAGCAACTGTCGCCATGGAGTAACAGGGTTAGGCCTCCGTGCATGAGTGTCGCACGGAGAATAAAAGACAAGCGGGCCATCCTCGGCTATGGTCCGTCAATTCAGGGGAACCCTACGCCGACCACTACTGATTGCGCGCTCAACCCGAAGTTTTTTCGGCGCTCGGCCCGGGCGTGAGTGATGAAATTCCGGATAAAACACATTGAAAAGGAATCCGAAATGGCCATTTGTAGAAGCATGAAAACGACGATCGACCTTCCGGAAAGCGAATTGGCGGAAGCCATGTTACACACCAAAGCCAAGACCAAGACGGAAGCGGTCAACATGGCGGTGGCGGAGTACAACCGCCGCCAGCGGCTGGCCAAACTCGCCGACAAGATGGGTACCTTCAAGGACATGATGACCCGCACGGACCTGAAGAAAATGCGTGAGGCCCGCTAAGATGAAGCTCATCGACACCTCCAGTTGGATCGATGCTCTGCGGCGTGACGGCGATCCCGCAATCAAAGCCCGCGTCGTGGCGCTGGTCCGGGCGGGCACGGCGGCTTGGTGCGACATGGTGCGGCTGGAATTGTGGAACGGCCTGCGCGGGGCGGCGGAAAGAAAGCAGATGGAGGACCTGGAGGCGGACGTGATCAATCTCGCGACCAATGATGGCGTCTGGGCCAAGGCCCGGTTGTTGGCCCAGCGCGCCCGGGCGAAAGGTGTCACCGTACCGGCGACGGATCTGTTGATCGCGGCCTGCGCGTGGGAGCATGGGGTGGGGATGGAGCACGACGACGCCCATCTGACCGCGTTGGCTACACTGTTCGACTGAGATGACCGGCGGTGGCGCGATGGGTGCCTGGACCCGAGGCAGGAAATTCTCAAATTGGGTCCTGACACCGCAGCATTTCTCGTCAATGGCAATAGGAACAACCTGACCGTTTTTGAATTTCTTGATTCTAACGCTGTTTACCGTCGGCCAAAGGCCGTCTGAGGTCGATCGCCCAAAGTTCACCATCATCGTACACGCGGACGTAGCTTGTCCCCAGTGCATCCAAGAGATCTTGAAACGCAAAAGTGTTTTGTGCGGCTGACCGAACCCACGCATTTTGGTCGGTTTTCGTCCGACCGCCCAAGATCTGCCGGGGAAACCCGGCTTCGTGCGCGTAGTCATAAACCACGTAGGGAATGCCAACGTGGAGCAGATAGTCCACGAGTGCGTTTGGGCCACGACCAAGAGGCATACCTGGGGGCAAACTCGCACCACCGGGCCAGTCGACGACGAAGATTTTCTGTGCACGAAAGTCGAGGAGGAACGGTCGCTCCAATCGCACGAGTACCGATGAATCTCGCTCGATCATTCCTTGCATTGCACCGTATCGATTGCGATAGGCGAGCTCATCAAACGATTCGGCCTTCCATGCGCCCAGGATGGCCCTGCCATAGTCTACGGTAATATAACGTGTATCGCGCCAAATCGCGCCAACAACGAGTACTGCACCCGCGACGCCCAGTGCGAAAGAAACGTCTAATCCGAAAGTCTGCTTGCCCGGATCACCGCGCCTCGCTGAGAGGACAGCGACACCAACAACCAGGGCACACGAAAAGGAGCCTTGGGCGTAGCGCACTGTGTCGGCGCCCCCCAGCGATCCCGCCGCAACAGCGAGCCAACCCAACGCACCTCCGCAGAGGGCGAGAGCCATTTGTCCCCGCATTGTTCTCAGCAATCCAGACCACAGCAAGGCACCGCCAACAATGGCCAACCCCACCGAGGGAGGATCGCTTAAGGTCTCGAATACAAAGTGAATCACTGTTCCGATTGGCAGCAATGCGTACGGGGGTTTGACTTCGCCGATGAAGCCAGAACCGAGAAGCGGAAATAACAATGTACCCGATGAGCGATACAGAGAAATCATCCAAGGAGCCATCGTAAAAAGAGCAACGAGTGCGACCCCGGCGGCGTCAACCAGAACGCCAAGACGCGACTCGGCTGAAAAAAAGCGAAGGACAAAAAATACCGCCACGAATCCCACGACTGGTACGAGAAATGTTGCCTTGAGAGCGCATACTACACCTGCGGTCAGCCCGGCGAGCACGATCATCCGCCAGTTGCGTTTGTTCGCGGGCCATTCACCGAGTTGTAGTGCAAGGCAAAACAGGACCGCGATTCCGGTGGCAAAGGCGGCTACATTCGCCGTGCGCATGGGAAAGGCCGCAGCGAGCAGTGTAAGGGGAATTGCGCTGCCCCAACCGAGACGCCAGACCGAACATATCGCAAGCAGGGTAAGCATTGCGGCAAGAGTGCCGATGCCCGGCTCAAGCAGATGGAGCGACTCGAATGGCATTCCGGCCTTCGCCAGTGCGAGAAGAAAACTTTGGCCTCCCAATCCCGTATTTAACCGGCGCTCATTGAAAGGGTCCGACCCCATGCTGCCAGTCTGCAGCATTCGCTCTGGAAAGACGAGGTACGCATGAAAATCGTCGTGAGGATTGAATCGTGTGACAGTGGAATTACCGGGTGTTGAACCCGCCCTAATTGACGCGAGTAGTATTATACCGAGGATCAGCACAAGCAACCCGAGGTAGGCGGTCCGCAGACGGCGTTGAAGCACAGATTCAGCTCCGAGCGCGTTTCTGATCCAGACAAGCAGCGGCTTCATCTGTATGATACCAAACAAAGCTCCAAGCGCGACGAAACCGCAAGCCACTGGGCGCAACGCCAATCCGGTAAGGTTGAGCCAGCCCCCAATTACTACCGCCGCGACCAAGCCGAGTGAAAAATCCGCGCCTGGTGGGCAAATGGGCGATGCCTTTAACGCGATCCGAAGGACACTTCCCCATCCCAGAAATGACAATGCAAGTACAATCGCCCAACAAAGCGGAAATGCATAGTGGATCATAGTCAGTATGGGCAAGCTTGGGGCGAGAGCCTCGTCGGCGTTCTCAGTGCTTGTCGCTATACTGTATCGGCACCGGTTTCTTGGACACAAGATAAAGGTTAATCAGGCGACTAACTGGGTTATTGTTGATAATCGCGACGGGCTTCCAGTGGGTTTTTGCGACGAAGTTTCTCAAGACGCCACGCGTGATTGTAAGTTTCGACAAAGGTGGCGACGTCCGCGACGAATTCGGCCCGGTTGCGATAGATGCTCCCCTGGATGATTTGTTCCTTGAGTATGCGGTTGAGCGTTCGACGCCTCCGTTGGTTTCGGGTTCGCCGACAAACGCAACGCCGGGCGTAAAGCCGTGGAGGCGACTTTGGCCTTGGAAGTAATCGGTTGGGTATTGACCTGCCGTGATCGTGGCGCAGTTCAATGCCCCGAGCTGCGTCCGGGGCGCTGGAGCCGTATACGCGATTGAAGGCTTTGAGCGATCAGCTCATAGGCGGCGAAGCGGATCGCCGTGTTTGCAACTCAGTGCTTGGCATTTAATGGGGCCTCCCTGACGGTCAAGAGAGTATTAACCATTGGATCTACTTGCCAAAGAAGTAAGATTCCCCTTGAAGCCTTTTTTCGCGCATGAAGCTAACCATTGTAATTCCTTGCTACAACGAACGGACAACCATCCATGCCATAGTAGAAGCCGTTCGCGCTGCTCCAGTGGGCGACAAAGAGATCATTATAGTCGACGACTGCTCAATGGATGGCACGCGTGATATTCTTCGTAACGAAATCCAACCACTGGTTAACCTCATTATCTACCACGATACCAATCAAGGGAAAGGGGCCGCGTTGCGTACAGGATTTGCTGCTGCGACAGGAGACATCGTCATAGTTCAAGACGCCGATTTGGAGTACGATCCACAAGAATATCCCAGAATGATCAGACCGATCGCCGAGGGCAAAGCCGATGTAGTGTTTGGCTCCCGCTTTATGGGGAGCGAAGCACATCGCGTAGTTTATTTCTGGCACATGGTCGGCAATCGCTTTCTCACGCTGCTTTCCAATATGTTCACCAACCTTAATCTCACCGACATGGAGACGTGCTACAAGCTGTTCCGCCGGGACGTGCTCCAGAAGATACAAATTGAGGAAAATCGTTTCGGTTTCGAACCTGAGATCACCGCCAAAATTGCGGCTCTGGAGAATTGCCGGATATTCGAAGTAGGTATCTCTTACTACGGTCGCACCTACGCAGAGGGAAAGAAGATCGGCTGGCGCGACGGTTTCCGTGCAATCTATGCGATTATAAAATATAACTTGTGATCGCGAAAAAATGTTCCGGTAGACTTGTTCAGCGGTAACAACTCTCGGCAACGACACGGCTCGCTAACGGAATCATTCTGTCGCTCACATCGGACTGCTTGATCTTAGTCACGTCTGAACTCCCAGAGCTTCTTCGCGCATGCTGCGATGACGCGGCACGTCGACGAGTGACGGCCCTGCTACGTGGTGGTGAGAGCAGAAAGGCGTCAGGGTGCACCTTTCGGCTTTTATTTTTTGAAAAGAGGCTTACGGAATCCGCAGAACGGTGCCGACTTTAAGCGCGCCGTTGGGGCCGATCACGTCGCGGTTCGCATTGTAGATGGGCTGCCAGTTGGTGTTCGTGCCGTAGTAGCGCTGGCTGATTTTAACGAGGGTGTCGCCGGCCACCACGGTGTGATTGCGGATGGTGGCGACGGGTGGCGGGGCGGCAGCGACGACCGGCTTGCCTAGTACTGGCATCGGCGTGGGGGCGACGCGAGGGGCGACCGGAGTCGGCGTGACCGTTATCGGGGTGCTCACGACGGCGAGCGACGGACTCTTGCTGGTCGCTGACTGAGCTTGGCCACGGGCGAGGACGAGTTCGCGTTCGGTTTGGGCGTTGGCGCGCTGGAGGGCGTTGTAGGCCTCGGTGAGGCGCGCCACCTCGGACTGGGAACTGGCGACGTTGTCGGTTTTGTTGGCCAGGGCGTCGCGTTCTTTTTCGAGCAAAGAATATCCGCGCAAAGTGGTCGCGAGTTTTTCCTGGGTATCGGCGAGTTCTAGTTTAATCGCGGCGAGTCCTTTTTCTGAAATGGCGGTTTTGGGCAGCGCACGCGCGGCCTCGAGTTGAATTTCCAAATTGCTCACTTGCTCGCGCAGGTCGGGGTAGGCGGGGGCGGAAGGGGCGGTGGATTGAGCGGCCTTTAAGTCGGCTTCGAGGGTGGCGACTTGTTTGCGCAAATCCGGATAGACGGGAGCGGCGACCGTTGCTTTCGCAGCGAGCTGGGCTTCGAGTTCACTGACGCGGCCACGGAGATCAGGCACGGGCTTGGGCGCGGGGCGGCTGGCGAGGGCATCGCGTTCTTTCTCGAGCACAGCGTAACCTTGCAAGGTGGTCGCGAGCTTTTCCTTGGTCTCGGAAAGGTCCTGCTTGAGCGCGGTGAATTCTTTTGGGGAAACGGCGGTTTTGGGCAGGGCGCGGGCGGCATCGAGTTGAATCTCCAGGTTGCTCACTTGCTCGCGGAGGTCGGGGTAGGCCGGAGCAGCGGTCTTCGCGGCCTTTAAGTCGGCTTCAAGGGTGGCGACCTGATTGCGCAAATCCGGATAAGCAGGGGCGGCGGGAGAGTTCTTGTTGCGGGCTGAGGCGACTTTGGCTTCCAGCTCGTGGATGGTGGCGCGCAATTGCTCGGTCTGATCGGAGGTTGCCTTGGCTTCCTGCTGGCTTTGATTGAGGAGCGAGATCATGCTATTGGCCTGCTCGTTGGTTTTGGCCAGTTCGCCTTCCAGCTGTTCCACGCGGGCGCGCTGATCGGGGTAGGATGGCGCGGTGGGATACACTTCATCTGCCTTGCGGCGGGAAGCGGCAAGTTGGGCGGAGAGATCGGCGAGTCGGGTTTGATCGGCGGCGGATTGTTGACGGAGGGCGGTTTTCTCGGATTCGAGCATTTGCACCTGGGCCTGCCGGTTGAGGTTTTCGCGTTGGTTCGTGAGGGCCGAACGCTTGAATTCATCGAACTGTTGCGTGAGGGCGGTGCGGGCTTGCTCAGCGGCGGCGAGCTTTTGCTCGGTGTCGGCTTTGCCTTGGCGAAGCTCCTCGGCGGTTTTGCTGGCGAGCGCTGATTCGGTGGTGCGAGTAGCCAGCAAGCTTTCTAGTTCCTGTACTTTGCCCGAGAGATCGGGGTAGGCCGGGGCGGCGGACTGAGTTGCGATGGTGGCCGGTGCTGGGACGGCGGCGCGGGATTTTTCGAGCGCTTCGGTTTGGGCGGCGAGGTTCGCTTCCAACTCGCGGACTTTGCCCGAGAGATCGGGATAAGCGGGAGCGGCCGTCTGATTTTGTACGAGAGCTTTTTCGGCGGCTTCCTTGGCCTGCATGATGGTGGCAAGTTGCGCACGAGTTTCTTTGGTCTCGAGTTTCAGGCCATTGAGTTGGTTTTCCAAAGTGACAACTTGGGCGCGCACATCGGGATAGGCGGGGGCGGACGGCGTGGTGGCAGCGTGGCGCAAGGTTTCAGTTTCTTGCTGCAAGGCGGTGTTCGTATTGGCCAAGGAGGCGGCTTGCTGTTGCAGCGTGATGAGCTGTTTTTCGCGTTCGATCCGGTCGTCGGCAAGGCGGGAGGCTTCCTGTTTGGCGGTGGCAACTTCGGAGGTAAGCGCGGTGACGGAGGTTTCGAGTTCGCGTACTTTGCCGGAGAGATCGGGGTAAGCGGGAGCGGCGTTGCGGCTTTGGGCGAGGGATTTTTCGGCGGCGGCGTTGGCTTGCGTGAGTGCGGTGATTTGCTGGCTGGCGGCACTGGCTTCGCTCTTGAGCGCGGAGAGTTGACTTTCCTGTTTGGTAACTTGTTCACGCAAATCCGGGTAGGTGGGAGCGGCGGATTGAGTCGCGACTGTGCGGCGGAGACTTTCGGTTTCCTTCAATAAGGTGGCGTGGGCGTTGGCGAGGGCGGCGGATTGTTGTTGAAGCGAGATGAGTTGTTTTTCGCGTTCGATCCGGTCGTCGGCGAGACGGGCGGCTTCTTGTTTGGCCGTGGTGGTTTCGGCGGTAACGGTGGCCACGGTCGCTTCAAGCTCGCGGACTTTGTTGGAGAGATCCGGATAGGCCGGAGCGACGGGAGCGGCTACGACATTCTTGGCGGCGGTTTGTTGGGCTTTGAGGGCGGTGATTTCTTGGAAAGCCTTGGTCAGTTCGTCGCCCAACCATTTCTTGTCGGTGGCGGCGCTGTCATGGGCGGCTTGCAGGGAGGATTCGAGGACCGCCTTCTGGGCATTGATTTGATTCAAGTTTGTTTCGGCTTGGACCCCGAGCGTGCGGGCGTTGTCGCGATCGGCGCGCAGGGCGGCCGTTTCTTTGGTCAAGTCCTCTAATTTGGTGGAGAGTGAATCGCGCTCGGCGTGGAGTTTGCTGGTTTCGGCAGTGAGAAAATCGGCTGCGGCCTGGGTTTCAGCGAGTTGTTTTTTCAATTCATCGGTTTCCGCCCATGATTTGGAAAGCTCGCTGCTTAATTGCTGTTTGTCGGTGGCGGCGGTGGCGAGCTCTTGGGCCAAGGCCGGGCTGGGTGCGGTAGTCGTGGCGGCCGACTGCGGAGAGGACGAGGGCGTTGTGCGGACGACGGGGATGTTGGCTTCAGAATCGGTGGGGCCTGATTTGGCGGGTGAGGCCGACCCGGGCTTTGCGTTCAGGTTATTGCGTCGTTCGACGAGGCGCTGGCGGGCGGTTTCCAACTGGGTAGGATCGAGTCCGCCGGCGACTTTGCCCAGGGCCTTGCCGCGAAATCCGCCTTCATAGGCGAGGGAAAGCCAGACATAAGCCTCGATCGGATCTGCGGCAATACCGTGGCCATTCGCGTAGGCGCGTCCGAGATTGTATTGGGCGATGGAGTTACCGCGTTGGGCTTTGGGCAGGAGAGAGGCGACTTCGGCTTCGGTCTGAGCCAAGGCGTGGGTGAAAAGGACGGCGCCGAGCAGCGCAACTTGGAGCGAACGAATAATCTTCATAATGGTGGGCCGGGTAAGATGTCGGACAAATTAAGCTTCCCGGGTGATCCGCTGCAAGCTCGGCTGTGATGGGGACTAACTTTATTCTGACAGAATCGGTTTAAGTAAATTTAATTGGAGCCGACATGGTTGGCGCAGGAGAAGCGGGCCGGCGCCTGCCTTATCATGGGCGTTCAGAACTCATGCAGGGATTTTGCCTAGTAGCCCTGGGGGAGATGCTGGGTCGCGAGCAATCTGAAGGCGGCGATCTGCTGCGCGATCCAGGCGTTATTGCGATTCAGTTCCGTGGCGAGGAGCTCGGCCACGAGGGCCGCGATCGCGGCAGCGGCGCGGGCGTCAAGGTAGAGGCAACGCGTGCGGCGCGACAACACATCTTCGACCGTCCGGGCCATCTCGTGGCGTGCGGCATGGACGACATCGGAGGCGAATATTGGCAGACTGGGATGGAGCAACGATTCGTCCGTGGCGCGTGCCCGTTTCGCGGATCTATCGATCAGGGGAAAATCCGCCGTGCGGCAAGGGTGCTGCGCTAGCCGGGTGACGAGCGCGATGCGATCCACGGCGTCCTCGGCCATTTCCCGATAAGTGGTCCATTTGCCGCCGGCGATGGTGAGCAGGCCGGAGGCCGCGATCGAAATCGTGTGCTCGCGTGAAATTGACGCAGTGGTGAGCGCGTTCCCGGAACGGACCAACGGGCGTTGTCCGGCAAAAGTGCTCAGGATATCGGATTTGTTCGGCGCACGGGTCAGATAACCGCCCGCGTGCTTGAGCAAAAAATCGATTTCCTCGGGGAAGGTGCGCGGTTCGTCCGTGGCTACCGCGACGGGTGTGTCGGTGGTGCCCAAGAGCACTCGGTCCTGCCAAGGAATCGCAAACAACACCCGTCCATCGCTGGTTTGGGGAATCATCAGGGCGTGTGTTCCCGGGAGAAATTCGCGGGGCAGCACCACGTGGGCGCCTTGACTGGGCGATAAGCGGGCGGTCGCGCCTGGTTCGTCGAGTTGGCGCACGTGATCGGAAAAAATCCCTGTCGCATTGATCACCGCGCGGGCACACAACTCGAAACGTGTGCCCGTCTCCGCGTCGATAGCGCTGATGCCAGAAATTTTTCCGTCAGCTTTCAACAACCCGGTGACGGGAAAATAATTCACCACCACCGCGCCGGCTTGGGTGGCGGTTTGCGCCAGACGCAGGGCCAGCCGGGCATCATCGAATTGGGCATCGGCGTATAATACGCCCCCGGTCAGGCCCTCGGCTTTGAGGGCCGGCAGACGGTCCAGCGTTTCGGCGCGGTTCAGGATTTGGGAGGAGAACGGCTGGCTCCCGCGCGCCAACAGATCGTAGAGTTTCAGACCCGCTCCGTAGAAATATTTCTCGGTCCACGAATAAACCGGGATGATGAAACCCAGCGGGGCGACGAGATCGGGCGCATTGCGCTGCAGGCGCGAACGCTCGCGCAACGAGTGCCGGACCAAAGCGAAGTTGCCCTGTTTCAAATAACGGATGCCGCCGTGAATCAGCTTGGTGCTGCGGCTCGAAGTGCCGTGGGCGAAATCATTTTTTTCGAGCAGAGCGGTGCGATAGCCGCGAGTCGCCGCATCCACCGCGATGCCGAGTCCCGTCGCGCCGCCGCCGATCACAATGAGATCCCAGGGTTCTTTCGTGCTCAGTCGAGCAATGGCGTTGGTGCGATTCATGTGGCGGTTCTTAAATGGTGGAACTCGGCCTCTGGCCGAGTTTGGTTAAATGACGGCGATGTCTTCGCTCCGGAAAGGGCGTTCATTGCGACGCACATGAATAATTATGATGAACTCGTTCGATTGGCGGTAATAAATCCAACAGGGGGAGACCCAGAACTTGCGATAGTGAGTGCCGGGGAGTTCCGTCGCAGGTCGGCCCAACTTCGGGGAAATCACCGGTAATCCGGCTCTGGAATATATTTTGTGAACGACCGATTTGGCCGCAGCAGGTTTGTCGAGGGAGATATATTCCGCGATCGCGTCGAGCTGGGCCGCGGCTTTTTCTGTCCAGACTACTTGAGCCATCGGGCCAGTCGTTTGCCCGCCTCAGCGTGAGAAAGTACGCGTCCTTTGCGAACATCGGCTTCGCCCAAAGCAATGCCCTCGAGGACTGACAATCGGTGCTGCATGGCTTCGAAGGATTTTGCTTCGAGGAGGTAAGCTTTGGGCTTACCTCGCTCGGTGAGCAATACCGGTCCAGAGCCGAAGTCGGCTTTGGCTGACTCACGTCGGGCTTTGGTGATGAGGGCGGCGGTCATGTTTAAGAACTAGTGGTGGGAGCCACAGGTGCAAGGGTGGTTTCTCAGCAATTTATGCGCGGACGATTGGTTATCGCGAGCTTCGGCTTCGCGCGACTGCTTCATGCCATTGCGCGAGGAGACGGCGCGTGGTGGGCGCCGGGGCTTTCGCGCGAAAGGTGCGGTCGGCTTGCCAGAGCCGGGCGATCTCCGCGCGATTTTTCCAATAGCCCACCGCGAGTCCGGCCAGATAGGCGGCGCCGAGCGCCGTGGTCTCCGTGGTGCGCGGCCGGACGACCGGCACCCGGAGCAAGTCCGCTTGGAATTGCATCAGCGCCGCGTTCACCGTCGCGCCGCCATCGACGCGGAGTTCGCGGAGTTTCAGGCCGGCATCCGCGTGCATCGCGGCGAGGAGATCAGCGCTTTGGTAGGCGATACTTTCGAGTGCCGCGCGGGCGACATGACCGGCCGAGCTGCCGCGGGTGAGTCCGCAGATCAGACCGCGGGCCCCGGCATCCCAATGCGGTGCGCCGAGACCAGCGAAAGCGGGCACGAGATAAACTCCGCCATTATCTTTTACCTGCGCGGCGAGCTTTTCCACGTCGGCGCTTTTCGCGATAAGCCCGAGTCCGTCGCGCAGCCATTGCACCACCGCCCCACCGATGAACACACTGCCCTCGAGTGCATACTCGAGCTTGCCCTCAAACTTCCAGGCGATGGTGGTGAGTAATTTGTTTTTAGAAACCACCGGCTGCGCGCCCGTATGCATGAGCAGGAAACAGCCGGTACCGTAAGTATTTTTCGCCATCCCGGGGGTCCAGCAGGCTTGGCCGAAAAGCGCCGCTTGCTGGTCGCCCGCGATGCCGCTGATCGGCACGCCACGTAGCGCGGGCAGAGTGGAAACCTCTCCGTACACTTCACTGCTCGCGTGCACGTCGGGCAAAATCTCGCGCGGAATGCGGAGAATTTTCAAGAGCTCCTCGTCCCAATCGCCGGTGTGAAGGTTCAGCAGCAACGTGCGTGAGGCATTCGAGACATCGGTGGCGTGGACGCGTCCGCCGGTGAGTTGCCAGAGCAACCACGTATCGACGGTGCCGAAAGCGAGCTCGCCTTTTTCCGCGCGGCGTCGGGCGCCGTGGATATGATCGAGCAACCAGCGCAATTTCGTTCCGGAAAAATACGGATCGAGCACGAGTCCGGTTTTGCGGCGGAAGAGAGGTTCGAGTCCGTCACGTTTAAGTTTGGCGCATAAATCCGCGGTGCGTCGGTCCTGCCACACGATGGCGCGGTGCAGCGGCCGGCCGGTGCGGCGATCCCAGAGGAGAGTGGTCTCGCGTTGGTTTGTCAGCCCGATGGCCGCGATGTTTTTTCCGGTGAGGTTGGCCTCGGCGATGGCCCCGAGTGCGGTGCGACGGGTGCTCTCCCACAGATCGCAAGGATTGTGTTCTACCCAACCCGGCTGGGGAAAGTGTTGGGTGAATTCCTGCTGGGCTTTCGCCACAGCGCGGCCGCGGCGGTCAAACACGATGGCGCGGGAGGACGTGGTGCCTTGATCGAGTGCGAGGAGGTAGCGGGACATGGGGAAGCCGCGTATAGGGCTACGCCCACGCGGTTGGGTTTAAGGTTTGGGGTCTGAGTTGGGCTGGGATCTTTGGCTTACGGTCTACTTGCCCGGAGTCATCGGTGCGTTGGGTGCGGTGACGGCCGGCGGCTGCGCGCGGAGTTTGGCGCGGCGATCGATCACATACCAGAGGACGAACGCCATGGCGCAAAGCAACAGGATGAAGAGAAAGATGATTTCCTTGGAACGGCGCACGAACGAACCTTACGTCGCGGCGGGTTCGGCGCCAGCGCAATGATGCGAAGCTCACTTCGAATCCACGCTGAAATATTTTGTGGGAGTGAGCTCGCTCCCGCAAATCAGACCACCACTCACCCCATTGCCAGCGCGATGATGCCGACGGTCATGCCGCCGGCGGCGAGCAACCGGCGTCGCGCGTCTGCTTCCTTGAGGAACTTCGCCCCGAAAAACGCGCCGATCACGATACTGATTTCGCGGGCCGGGGCGATGTAGCTGACGGGAGTGAAACTCATGGCGGTGAGAATCAGCACGTAGCCCACGGGTCCGAGCAGGCCGACCACGACGACTTTGCCGCGATGTTCGTGCCACGCTTGCGCCGCTTCGGCTCGCCGCGGCCATGCAAAGGGGGTGAGCACCATCAGCATGACCAGCGCAGTGCCGCAGTCATAGAGAATAGGCGGCAGGAGAAACTGATGCACCGCCCGCTGGTCCCACACGGTGTAGGCGGCGATGCAGCAGCCGCAGGTGAAGCCGTAGAGCAGACCTTGCCGCAGATGGGCGCGGTCGGTATGCCACATCGACGTGCCGCCGGTGAGATAAAAGACCGCCGCGACAATCGTGATGCCCCCGGTGAGAGCGACCGCAGTGGGGCGCTCGCCGAAGATTGCGATGGCCGCCAGCGTCGAGAGCAGTGGACCGGTGCCGCGCGCGAGCGGATAGATGAGAGAGAATTCACCGTGCCGGTAGCCGCGCTGGAGCAACAGCGAATAGGCCGTCTTGATCAGACCGCTGCCGATAAAAAGCAGCATGGCCGGTCCGGGCAGTGAAGGTCGGGCCCACAGACAATAAATCGTCACCACGGGAATGTAGAAGCCGAACGAGACCAACCCGGTCAGCCAGACAAACGGCAGGCCGCCCCCGGCGCGCTTGGCCGCGTAGTTCCACGTCGCGTGCGTGAATGCAGCGAAGAAAACAATGGCGAGGGCGAGCGGTGACATGGAGGAGAGTTCACCACGAAATCCTAGAAATACACGAAAGGATTTTTCGGCGTGTCCCTTGATCCTGTAGCCGCGCTTGCGCCAAAGGCGAAAGCGTGGACCGCAGCCATCCACGGAAAATACGGCATGGCCACAAGGGCCAGCCCTACGGTTGAGTCACACACTGAATTGGTAGGGCTGGCCCTTGT
>JANYCF010000033.1 GCA_025360455.1 Opitutaceae bacterium
CTGGTCAGGTTGGTGGCTGATGATTCAGGATAAAGAATTTGAACCCGGTCCGCTCTGGTTCGCCGAAGCATTGCTGATTTTCGCCTGCGCGTATGCGGTGTGGCGTCGATTGCTGCCCAGTCCCGATCGCGAGCTGTCACGCCTGCCGCGCTTCACCACACTCGCGGTGACTGCCGTACTCGTGGGCGCGGTCGCTTTTATTGTCCGCCTCTTCATGCCGGTTGGCACCAACGTGGCGTGGCTGCAACTCGGTTACTTTCCCGCCTACGTGCTGTTGTTCATCGCCGGCTGCATGGCAGCTCCCGCGCAATTGCTCGAACGAATCACCTTCGCCGAAGCTAGGCCATGGGCGATCGTGTCGCTCCTCTTATGCATCGTTCTCCCAATCGTCATCGTGACCCGTGGCAACCAAGGTTCGTTTTCGGGTGGGTGGACACTCAATGCTGCGTTCTATGCGCTCTGGGATCCGTTCATCGCTTGGGGTATCATTTTGACGCTGCTCTGGTCTTTCCGCACGTATTGCTCAATCGCGAATCCTCTCACCACCGCCCTCGCGCAATGCGCCTACGGTGCGTACATCGTGCATCCACCCGTGCTCGTCGGCCTCAGTCTGCTGGCTCGGGCATGGACGGTTCCGCCCTTGCTAAAATTCGGTGTCGTCGGCTTCGCCGCCTGCGCCGGCTCCTTCGCCCTCGCGTCGGTGCTGATCGCCATCCCCGGCTTAAAGAAGATCGTTTAAATCCATCACATTCCTCAACTCACTTGTCGTTTAATAAACTACAAATATCGCCCCCTCCCTCTCTCTTCCCTCACACGGGTGATCGGCGCGTGACGAACTGTTCGGTGCCGGCCTCCATCATCGGCAAATAAAGCGAAACCGTCGTGCCGCAGCCAAACTTTGATTTCACTTCAATCCCACCTCCGTGGCCGTGCGCGACACCCAAAATAGCCGCCAAACCAAGTCCCCGACCGAATTGTTTCCCCGTATGATACGGATCAAAAATGCGATCTATATCCTCCGCATTAATTCCGTCGCCATCATCGATCACCCGGATGCAAGCATACAATCCGGGTGGCAAGGCCGTCCGATAGGGACCAGCCATTGCCCTTGGTTCAACGAGAGAAATTTGCTGCAGCTGAACCACGACCTTCCCCCCGCGCCCCGCCATGGCCTCGATGGCATTCGCCACAATCCCGTGCAGGGCCTGCCGAATCGCCTCGCGATCCATGGCGACCATGGCGTCTTCGAGCACCTTGACTTCAACCACGGTCGAAGAACCGGCCGGGGCAATCGACTTCGCCAGCTCGCCCAGCCAAGCAGCCAGTTGCGTGGGGTGGCGGTCGAACCGACCGTAACCCGAATACTTGAGCAGCTGCGCCACGATATCCGCTGCCCGTTTGCACCCATGAATCTGCGCATCGATATATTCTGTATTTTGCCGCAGCGATTCGGCCTCCAGCCGCTGTAATTCCCCGTGGCCTTGGATACTGGTCAGGATGTTATTAAAACTGTGGGCGATGCCGCCGGCCAAGTGACGCAGGCTTTCCAGTCGCTTGGCGGTCTGCTGAGCCTGCTGCTCCTGTTGTTCGAGTGAAGCCCATAGCCGTTTGACTGCCGGACGAAAAATTAAGACGGCCTCCAAGGCGAGTACCACCAAGGTTAGGAACATCAGGGTCAGTTCCAAGCTTTGCAGAAACGCGAGTCGCGCCCGGACGCTTTGCTCAAATCCCGTGACTACGGCATCCATCAAGGGCAGAAAAATCTCCTGATCCGTCAGGATCGCACTCCGCTCGGTTTTAGTAAGCGAGCCCCGATTGGCCAGAGTGTCCACCATGCCCGACATGCGTTGCATCGGTTGGTGCAGATCGTTGAGCAGGCCGGTCAACGCCGCCTGTGCCCCCCGGTCAAAAGCCACCGCATCGACCTGCGCGAACAGCTCCGCGTGTGTGGCGACCCAGTGATCACGCAACGCCACGATGTCGCGGATTTGCGCGCGGCCATCGGCCTGCGCTTCGTCGTAATTCGCAATCTTGAGGGCAATGCGCTGGCTCAGCATTCGCTGAGAACCGGCTTGGTTGACCACGTGACTGCCGCTGTGCTGACTATTTATGGAACGCTGCACCAAGCCCTGCCCCGCGATGGTGAGACCTGCGATCACACTCAGACCGATAATATAGAGCCGGGTAAAATGGCGCGGGGTATCCCGGTTGCTTTGCCGGAACGCAGCACTGGCCCCAGACTCTTGCCTGCTAATCACAAAAAGAAATGCATTCCGATTCATTCCTTTTGCAAGAGCGTAAGCTATGCACTATGTCAGCGGAGATGCGGGATTTTTTCGCGTTATGCGAACATCTCTTAAGCCAAAGACCGTTAAATTCATCTGTCCGTGGGTAGCAGGGCGAAGCCGAGCCCGAGGGACTTCCCGCCTCGCCCCTGACAAATCGCGACTTACCGTGAGCCGATACTATCGAAGGGGCCACCTACGACTCACTTCCCCTCGGCCAATTCACTGAAAGTCACAAACTCAACCCCCTGGCGTTTCAACTCCGTGATAATTCCGGGGAGTTCGGCCAAAGTTTTCTCGGGCCATTCATGCAACAGAATCACGGTCCCATCCTGAATCGCGGTGGTGGCGCGCAGCCGGACAGTCGCGGCGTCAGTTGTCGAATTCCAGTCATCGGTACTGATAAAATGAAATTTCTCCCGGGGAAAATACTCGAGCCCCGCAGCCCGTACTACGGCAACCAACCGCTCGTCTTGCTCGAGAAAGGGAGCCCAAAACCATTTCGGTGCCTGACCTGTCGCCTGGCGAATGACTTCCTGCGTATCACGCACTTCGCGCTGCACCGTCGCATCGTCCAGATCCTTAATATGCGGATGGGTGTAGGAATGGTTGGCGATCTCGTGCCCTGCCTCCAGCACGGCCCGGGACATTTCAGGATGGGCAGCCACATTGCGCCCTACATGGGAAAACGTCACATGGATCTTTTCCTGCGCCAACAACGCCAGAAATTGCGTGTTGTGTTCAGGAACCGGACCATCGTCGATGACCAGGGCGACTCGCTTGCGGGCCGGTTGATCGGCGGCAGCCAGAGTGAGAGTAGCCGCGAGAAATATGATCGTAAAACGAAACAGGAGGAAAGGGAATGTCATGACGTAAATATTCGATAACAGCAAAAATATTAAACTACAGCCACTGCTCGATTCTTCATTATTTGGGCCCGCACAATTTCAATACGGCTATCACGGTTACAGGTTAAGGCGCCGATGATCGCCCGTGGCACTCCCGCGCCTCAGATCGTCCGGTAATTTCCCGGCGTGAGCGGAAATATCGGCCGGCCCAGTCGCTTCGAGCTCACGCGTTCGAGTTCGAGTGCCACGGTGTAGTTATGGGCGACAAATCTTAAAAATTCCCGACGCGGAATGCAGAGGCAACGCGCCCCTTCGCGCGCCGTCACCTGCGCCGTGGCGTTGCTGTTTTGCAGCAAACCAATTTCGCCGAAGAATGATCCTGCGCGCATGACATTCCGGCGTTTGCCGCCTTTGGTCGTCTGCGCCTCACCCTCGAAAATGATGAAGAAATTCTCGCTGTAATAACCTTCCTGCAGAATGACGTCGCCTTGCTTGTAGTCCTGAATCCGGGAGAGTTCCGCGAAGCGTTGCACCGCCTGCATGTGCCAATTCCGACACAAACTAAGATGCGATAGAAACGGCAGTTTCTGCACCAGATTGGTCAAGGCCGTGGGTTTCACCCGGGAGAGAATCAATTCATCCGCCACCGCCCGATCCATCCGCAGCAACACCACTGGCGTCATTGTCCGGTAGAGAAATTGCGGATGCAATTGATCGGAGACGGCATGCAAGCCGACCAAATCATCTTCATGGAGCGTCTCATGCAACACCCGCCGGCCGGAACGCAACTTGCGGTAGACGCCTACTTTCCCGGAAAGGATTAAAGATACCTCGGTCACCGGTTGATCGAAATCGTGCAGAGTCTTCCACGCCCCGACCTCACCGGCGTGAAAGGCCTTGGCAATCGCGTGGGTCGAGGTCGGCGGCAAAGTGCGCAGGAGCGGGCAGCGGAGCACCGCGCGCAAACGGGCGTTTTCATCCGTCAAGAGCCGACCACGCCCAAACCAGCGCCGATACAGTTTTCTGATTTTCTTCCGGCGATGTGCCGTACGTCCGTTCGCAAAAATATAAAATTCCACTGCCGCATACACCGCGCCCAGAATTCCAAGTGCGCCCAGAATTCCAATTGCCAGCAGGGGCCCCTCGGTTTTCCAAAAGACCATGGTCCAAGGCGGCACGTGGGTGACAATTCCCACAAAATACGCCAGCAATAGGGTCCAAACAATGCCGTACCCGATCTCAATCCAAGTTGTCGGATTCCCGAGATTAAGGACCAATAATTTCCACCGCGCCCGGCTTGATCGGTTCGACGGGAAAATGAAATTATGCTCGGAATCACTCAGCCGTCGCTCAGCCTGAACGCGAAATAAATGGTTCATCCGGCCATGTAGAATCGGCCGCAGCACAAAGATGAATCCGATGAGAGGAAATAAACTCCACTCGGGCTTATGCCAGGTGAGCAAGCCCATGCAGGCGGCATAGGTCGCGATGGGGGCAATCAACACCACCTTTTGGTCCGCCGGCGTAAGCATACAGATATCGGCCGCACGGATAAACCAGCGGTGGGTAATGTAAACCTCTCCACCCGCGCCACGAATCAACGAAGCTCCGAGAGCCGCCCCGATCAGCCCGGTGGCAATCATCAGGCCGAAACTGGCCAACGCATCAGGAATCGTCGCAGGAATTTTCGGCTGCAGCGCCAACGTCAGAATCACGCCAAAGAAAAGCAAAGCCCACAGACCATAGCGCATCCGCTGGGGTTTGAGCGCCAGCGGCCAAGTGACCGCGCCCACGATCGGGACCGTGTAGCCCGGCGTCACGAGGATGTGCGCCTTCACCGCTTTTAGAATCAGCTCATAGAACTCTCCCAGCGGCGGGCAGATCCGTTCATCGATGATCGCTTCGAGGACGGCCGGCACCGTATGGGAAACCTGAAATTTCTTGAGCAAAATCCACTGCTTGGGCGTCACCGCCAAATAGGTCCGCTCCGGAATATTCTTTATATATAAAATACCCCCGGAGGTAACCGAATGATCGAGCTGCCCTGCGAGTTGCAGCGTCTTGGCCGTCAGAGTAAGATTAATTTCCATGGGACGCGGGGATCAGGGCGCCAAGTCATATTCCGATCGGGCGACATCCAACAGCGTCATCACTTCATGCACGCGAAACGGCTTGGCTAAAAACGCGACTTCGCGCAAATCATCCGGCCACCAGGAGAGATCGGTCATGTGCCCGCTCATGATGGCGAGTTTGCTGTGCTTCAGCCGATTGCCCAGCTTCCGCGCCAAGGTCAAACCATCCATCCCGGGCATCAGCACATCCAAGAGGATCAGCAGTGGCTCCTTCTTATGTTGCTCGACAACTATGATCGCGTCTTTCGCGTTTTTGGCATGCACCACTTCCAATTGCTCGGCCACGAGCGACTCCGAAATAATGCGAAAGATACCCACTTCATCGTCCACGACCAATACCCAATGAGGGGTGGCGGCGGGTTTAAGCTCATCGGAAAAGGATGATGGCATAGAGGCAATAGTTGGGGATTTCGGGAATGAAGATTTTCAGCGAACGAGTAATAAGGCAGCGATTCACGAGCTCGACTGGTCGGCAGGCGAACAGTTCAGTCAGTTGATTGTTTCTCCGTATTCATAATTAGAAATTCAATCAACGTCCAAACCTGCTCCGACAAAATACCTTGCCCGTCAAATGCCAACAAAAAACCCGGGGCGTTCATTCCGGGTTTGAAAAAACACCCTCCCGCTCAGGGCTTCGCTGGCTCGGCCGCTGATTTCGCACCCTCGGCCGCCTTTGCAGCTTCCACCGGTGGCGTTTTAATGATCGTCCGGTCCTGCCAAAAATAGCGTGGGTGTTGGTCTGCTCCCGGGTGTCTTGTCGCATCCCAGCGAATCATCCAGGCAGCGCCAGCAGCCAGCGCCAGCAGCACGATCGCCGCAATGAGCTTCCGCTTTTGGGCCGCCGCCTCCTTGTCTTCATACGGATCTTCCAATGACCGCTTGGCTCCTGCCGGCAGCACGGCGACATCGGTCAAAGCGGTGCCGAACGGAATATTGATCGCTACCCGTCCATTCACCGCCCAACCATTCCCTTCAAGAATCGGCCCAATCGTGCGCTGCCGCAATTTGAGCCATGCGATAATCATGGACGGAATCGAGATAACCAAAATCAGCGCCAAGAAAACCAAGGGCAATTGCCAGATAGCCAGCTTGGCGAGGCCCGTAGCGATGGCGCCCACCGCTCCACCGATGGCCCCCACGGCAACCCCGAGTGCCGCCACCGTGCCGATATCAATCTTCTTCGAAGCTGCAGCCGCGCTGGCCGCCCCGGCCTTGTCCGCATTCGCCGTCGTTTCCGCGGCGGCGGCCAACTTGCCCGACGATTCCGCCTCGGCGGCCGCAGCGCGTTTGGCCACCTGCTCCTCTATCATCCGGATAAATTTCTTATACGGCGACCAGAACGCCTGCCGGATACTGATCGGATTATCCACGATGCTGGTGACCACCGCATCCCAATCCCGCCCCTGCCGATCATAGAAAACCCCATGCCGTCCAACAAACAGGTAGTCGCTATCGCCCTGCGTGAAGCAGGCCGCGAGATGCATCGGGGCACTGCCGGCGCGCGTACAGGTGCAGTAAGCCAGGTAGGCTTTGCTCATGGCCGCCAGCGCATTGGCACCGTCCACGCGAATGCACAGTTCCGTGCTCCGACTGTCCAAATACAATGTGCCCGCCTGGAAAGTCGCCCACTGGTCGCGCGAATAAAAATCAGCGAAGTTGACGAAGTTATTGAGCAACGCCCGCATATCCCGACTATAATGTACGAGGCGATTCACGTCACTGATCCCCTTGAACTCCGGCTCGAGTGCCTTGTCGAGCGCCACCAGCACCGCGATCGCGTCCCGGCCCGGACCAGCCATAATTTCCTTCACCCGCGCCAAACCAAGTTTCTCCACGCTTGAACCCGCTTTGCCACCCAACCACGTTTCATAAGCCGATAACTTGGCGTTAAGCGCCGCCCATTCCGCCTCAGTCAGGGTATTCTTTCCGGCCCCGAGCACCGGAGTGACCGCGACTTTCTGCAACGTGGCGAGTGCGCCCGCCCACGCCGGATTAACACCTTCGACCAGCGGCAACGCGCGGCCGGCCTCAATCCGGGACAACGGAAACCCGGCGACTTCCTCCGCCGTGATTTTCAAATCTTTCGCCGCAATGGCGAGATACTCGCTCTCCTGCCGGTTCAACGCCCCGATCGCCCGGGCATCAAATGCCGCCAGCCGGCACCGACCAAAATAATCCTCCACCTTTGCGCGGATCGCCTTCAACGCCGCCACGGCGGCATCCGTCGCTTCCCCGAGTACCGCGATATCTTTGCTCGAACTTTGCTCCACCCACGCGACGTAGGCGGTCAGCTCAGCGAAAAATGACTCCACTTTCTCGGCCGTGATCCCCACCGAGCCGGTCCGATCAGCCACCCCACCTTGACAGGCAATGATGTCCTTAATCAGCGCTTGTGTCGCCGCATCCTCCGTTGCTTCCGGCGGAATAACACCGTCGCCATTCAACGCGCTCGCGGAAAAAATCTTCGCCGTATCGGATGCATCGGCCACGGAAATCGCGTCCGCACCCTTCTTGCCCAGATTCGCCAAAATCTGTTTCGCCGAAGCGAGAATGATTTTCCCTTCCGGGCTGGCGTCGTTAATCGCGCTCAACGACAAAGCCGCGCGCCCTTGCAACAACTCGCCCACATCCTTCAAGCGGGGCGCGGCCCATTTGATGGCCGCGAGTAACTCCGGCACGCGGATACGTCCGTCGCCATCGGTATCAATCATCGCCAAAGTCGCCTCGTCGAGTTCGAGTCCCTTGACCGGGCAACTCAGCGCGACCCAGAGTTTTTGATCGAGATTTTCGAGATTCAACAGGTCGGCCCCTGTCGCCAAGCTGACCTGATCGAGCCCGCCGGTGCGGAAGAAGTTCCAAACGTGCGTGTTTGCCATGAGTTGAGAAGTGATAGGGCTGCCATAGAAATCATCCGGGCTGATTTTGGCAAACGCTAAGCAAAAAAAGGCAAAATCCGCATATCTTTCCCCAAGGATTAGATGCCCGCATCGGAAATTTGGGTATAGTATAGCATCATGAAAACATTTCTTGTCCCCGTTGATTTCTCCCCGATCACCGAAAAAGTGGTCGAATCAGCCATGGCGTTTGCCCGTGCGTTCAATGGGAAGGTTGTGTTGCTCCATATCGTGCAAGCCCCCGTCATTGCCACCGCGGAATACGCCCTGCCTGCCGAAGTCGTGCAGGAGGCAGTGACCGTCAGCAAGAACGCATCCCAGAAAAAACTGACCCACATTACCGAGCATTTCCTCAAGGCGGGAATCGTCTGCACCAACAAAACCCTCATCGGCGCGCCGGCGATACTCATTCGCGACGAAGCGGAGACAACCAATGCTGATTTCATTCTGATGGGCTCGCACGGCCACGGCAAACTCTACGACTTCCTCGTCGGCAGCACCGCCAGCGGCGTCCTCAAGAAAGCCAAATGCGGCGTGATCATCATTCCGCCGACAGATAAAGTTCATTAAGCCACCAGTACCGGGACGAAGCCATTGCCGCCACCCAGCTCTTGGGGGCTGATGTCCCGTGCTTTAACCGGCACCTCTACGCGCTCGCTTGCTATTCGTGGTGCGCCGCGAATAGTTGCGAGTGAATTACTCGCTGCATGAAATCCCTCACGCTGGCCCGTTATCTCTGTTTGATCCTCCTGTTAGTCCTTTCCGCTAGCAGAATCA
>JANYCF010000043.1 GCA_025360455.1 Opitutaceae bacterium
TCTTCTGGCCGCGAATCGGGACAAGCATGCGCTGGAACTTTTAAAAAAGCACTACGGCGCGGAATTCTTGGGTAAGAATGCGGCATTGCTGCAAAAGTATGAAATTGGCGCGACCCTCGCGGTCGAAGGTGTGCCGGCGGCGAAGAAACTTTTGGATCGGCATGCCGGACTGCTGCAAGACTCCACCGCGACGCCGATCGTGGTGAAAGTGTTGTGGGAGTCGGCAGAACGTCCGAAGGCGATTGGTTTGCTGCAAGGCCATGTGCAAACCCCGTCCGCTGGCTATGCTGATTTTGCCCTACTGGCAGGTTGGCAGATTGCCAGCAAGCAGCCTGCTGAGGCGCTGCAGACGGCGCGGCGCGCGGTGGAACGATTCCCCCGCGATCTGGCCCCGCGAGTTTTGCTGATTGAAATGTTGATGGCGGAAACTCCCAATGGGGCGGCCGGGCAAGAGGCGATCACCGCGTATTTGCGGGATTTTTCCAGTCGACCGGAGTCACTGGCCGAGCTGGCGGTGCTCGGGGGACGGAAAGGTTGGGCGGAATTGAATCGTACCTTGTACGAGATCGGTGCCAACCGGCAGCACGATCTGAAGCCGCTCGCCTTGGCCTACTGCGATGCGCTGGCCCGCGAGGGACGTTACAAGCAAATTCAACAAGTGCTGACCCAACTTGAAGTCCAGTCCTCAGAGGAGAGTTCTGCTTTTATGGTCCAGTTGCGTCAGCGTCAGGTGATTGCTTCCGCTGCGCTCAACGACTCGGTGAATGTGCGCGAGTATGCGCGCCGTCTGGCCGCATTGCTCAACCGCGATCCGGATGGAATCGAATTATGTCGCCGGCTATTTGGTCGAATGGGGATTACCGATGCCGTGGCGGAACTTTCCAGCCGCGCCCGAACCGCGCCTCCTGTGCAAACCGCCGCGGTGAAGAAATAAGGCTGGGTGGGTTTGGGGTCTGGGATTTAGCTCCGATAATTCACACGCTGACCAAGCAAAATTCTTGGGACCCAGAGACAGGGGGAGGAGCAAAAAGATTTTGCCGATGGGAATATTTGCTGCGCGCTCGGCGTTCTTTCCTGGCCATTAAATTGGGTTTTGTCACAGAGGCCGGAAGAGGCACACCCATTCGGCAGGCTCAGGGCTTTCAGCAGAGGGCACAGAGGAGATTCAACTACTCAGCCGGAAAAATTCAGTTGAGAGTGGAGAGCCCGAACCACGCAGTCTAAGCATACGGTTCGAGGCAGTGTCAGTTCACTTCCGATTCATTTCTGCTCTGTGCCCTCAGTGAACCTCCTGCCTGACCTCTGTGTCGCAAAATAGGGTGCTGGGATTTGCTAATCGCAGGAAGCGGGATTTCCGGCAATTTCAGGGAAATTGCGGTAAAATTGTTTCGCGGATAATAATTTCGTTTTTGGCGGAATCTCGCGGAGCGATATTGCCCCGCCGCGTCGCCTCAGGAGGAAGGCTGGGGTTTTTGTCCCGGTGTTATTCATCCGTGAAAACGCCTTCGTCACCTCAGTGTAACATCGGTTGTCACCGTTTCGTTGCAAAATGGTCACTCAAGTCACCATCGATTGACACAATTGTCCGCTACTCTGTGCACGTTCCGGGAAGTTCTCCCCCTCACACACACGATCCCCTCCTCGCCAGCCCTCTCGCACTTCCCGTGGCAAAAACAACAACACGCTAAATCCTTAGTATAATGAAATCATCCAATATCATTGCTCTGGGCGCTCTCGCTCTCGCATCCGTCGCCTCGTCCTTCGCGGCCGACGTTACCTTGAAAATCACGGGCTCGACCGCTTTCCGCAAAGCCGAGTTCGCCGCCATCACGGATTACCTCCAGAATGTGGCCAACATCACGGGCACCCCAGGTGGCAACACCGTCAAAGGTGCGTTCTTGAATAACAACGGCACGACGGTCTTGAACGGCGCCAATCAGGCCGTCTTCACGATCGGCACGGCTGGTAATTCGGTCACCATTTATGCCGGTCAGGGTGGCTCTTCCGGTGGTCTTCGCTTCACCGCGGATCCAGCTTCGGTTGGTGCCTCGGTCAAACCTGATGGTTCTTTGACCAATCAGGTTTGGATCAACAAAGCTGCAGCAGTTGGCGTGGTAACGCTTTCCGGTGGCCAGGCCACCGGCGGTACTTCCGTCACCACGGCTTCGCTCACGACGGCCGGTCAATGGGATGTTGCCGCGGTGGCCGACGTCACCATGGCTGACACTTTCCAAGACACGACCCAATGGAACAGCTCTGATTACAACGCCCTCACCGAAGCCTCCGGTGGCGCGGTCGGTATCCAACCGTACGTGTTCGCCAAGGGTAAAGAGTATGCCAATGTCACTGCAGTTGATGCTGCTGCCTATGGCCGTTTCACCAATGTGCAGCCCGCTGCCTTCCAATCGCTCGCGGCTACTGGCTATGCTCCTCTCGCGCTCTTCACCGCGAATGCTGCTGATGCAGGGATCGACGTCGTGTTGGTTGGCCGCGATTATGATTCCGGCACCCGCGCGATCACGTTCCTTGAGACCGGCTACGGCAATGACACCACGACTGCGGTCCAATACCGCGCGCAAGATTCCGCCAACATTGATGTCGGCGACGGCACCGGTGCAGGCAATCTCGACCACTTCGTGTTGGCCACGGATCCAAACGGTAACGGCCTCGCCGGTTATAACAGCGGCGGCAACGTAAAGAATGTGCTGAACAAGAGCGGCAATGCCGTTGTTGTCTCCCCCCGCGGTCGCCCAGCCATCGTGCTCGCTTATGTCGGCACGGGTGACGTTCCCACAGTTGCTACTCAAATCCTCAGCTTCGATGGTGTCGCTCAATCAGCCAACACTTGCATCTATGGTCAGTACACCATGTGGAATGCGGAGCATCTTTATAAGAATAACCTCAGCGGCGTGAAGAACACTCTCGCGAACGCTCTCGCTACCCGCATCCGCACGGTTGATTTCGCCGCTTCTGGCGCGATTGGCATGACCCAGATGAAAGCTTCCCGCGCAGGCGAAGGCATTCTGAATGTTATCAACTCCACCCTTCCTTAAGGACAGGACGAATACTCAAACAACTTAAATTCAAACTTCAATTATCACTCCTATGAATATCAAATCTCTCTCCGCCGTTGCCCTTTTCGTGGCCGCCGCTTTTTCCGCCCACGCCCAGACAGTCGTTGCTAACGACATCATCGTTGGTGTTCGCGGCAGCGCTTCAGTCGCCAATCTCGAAATCAAGGCCGGCAGCGTTTCCACGCTGTCGGGCTACACGACCGAGACTCTGATCGGCAACTTCAACAGTGCACTGACGAGTACGATCGGTGGCAGTTGGGCAACCGCCACGTCACCCACTCTTGGTGGCATTAGCTGGGGCGCTGGTGGCAGCAGCGGTACAACCTCCTTGGTTTATGGTACTTCCTTCTGGGATAAAGACACGGTTGCCAACGGTGGCAATGGTATCTTGGGTCAAGCTGGCAATACCCTCAATGGCAATACATGGAACGCGATCGGCAACGTTGCTGCTGGTAACACCAAGTTCAACAGCTTGAACACTGGGTTCAACTCGGTCGGCGCCATTGCAACAGGTGACGGCAAATCGAGGACGTTTGCCAATGGTAATGCTAATTCGTGGACGAGCCAAGGCGGCACTGCTGCCGTGGCGTTCGGTGTCTTCAACCCCAATAACCTTGGGTTCTCTGGGAATGAAGGCGCTAGCATCGTTGCCGGCATGACCTACGCGGCAGCTGATCTGTTTGCGGTTGGCATCAACCAATCGGACTTCCTCGGCACGTTCGCTCTCTACCAGAACGGCGATCTGACCTTCACGGCCGCTATTCCCGAGCCCTCCGTCTATGCCGCCATCCTCGGCGTAGCGACCCTCGGTTTTGCTGCGCTCCGTCGCCGCAAGCAGAATCAGCTGGTTGCCTGAAACGCCTCCGGAAAATTGTTACTTGGTTAGTGTCCTGTTAGAAACTGATTGAACCCGGCGGTCGTGCCGCAAGATGCGACCGCCGGTGTTGATCTCAAAAGGTGACTTTTTAGCAATGCGGTCGAGAGCGGAGAGTCGAGGGTCCAGAGCCAGACAAAAGAGTGAGCAGTTTTTTCTTTTCATTCGTTGCTCCAAGGCTCGGGCTCTCAGCTCCTGGGGTCAGAGTCTTAGCCTGATTCACCCTCCTGACTCCTGACCGGACAAAACCGAAAGCGAAATTCTTAAACAGTACGGCTCCTTCCCAGTTTATGGGGAGGAGCCGTTTCTGTTTTAGGGGAAAATCTCATCGAGCAATTTCTCCGCAGATCACCAGCCGTCGCTCCGCAGATCTATGGCCCGGCAAGCGCCGATCGGCGCGGATGCACTCAAGCCAGAGAAATTCTTGGGACACAGAGATAGCAGGAGAAGCACAGAGGTCACAGAGTGGAACCGTGTGCGATTCTGTGGATCGTAGCGAAATAAGACCGCACTTTCGGACTGCGCCCTCAAGCGCGGCTACGGGATCACTGGTTGCGTCGAGCCTGGCTTCAAGCTGGTGGGGATCGTCCACTCACTGGTGCTGGTGGGTGTGGCGCGGCCAGCACGCCCCCTGCGTTTGGCATCCAAAAGTTTTGAATCTATCCGCGTGGAGCCGCACATGCCGGGCCATCGCGCTTTGGCGACGGCTGGCGATCCGCGGAAAATTCCGTGCGCTGTTTGTTACGATTTGGTCACGGAGTTTGTTACATTATTGCGCGGGTCACGACGGAACTTGAAACGAATCGCGGCGGTTCATTCTCTGCTGTCGATATTCGGTTTTCTCCTCTGTGCCGGGGTCATTTCACCCGGTCCAGCCGTTCGTTCCCACTCATTATATTTCATCACGTTTTGCGTTCAATGCTTCCAGTTCATTTTGGCTTCTCCGGTGCTGACCGGCGAGGGGGATCGCGTCTGGCCTGGTTATTCCTGCTCGTCTCTTTGCCCCTCGGTTTATCTGCCGCAGCCATGGTGAACCCGGTAAATGCGAACATAGAAGCGACGGACGACGAGACGCTTTTCATCAACGAGTATCGGGTCGATGGCGCACGCAAGCTGCCGCGCCACTTGGTTGAGGAAGCCGTCTATCCGTATCTCGGACCCGGTCGTACGAAAGAAGATGTTGAGTTTGCTCGCGCGGCGCTTGAACAGGCCTATGCCGCGCAGGGGTTCCAGACGGTGATTGTCCAATTTCCTGTACAACAAGCCGCACAAGTGAAGCGCGGGATCATCCACCTCCAAGTGGTCGAGCGTACCGTCGGGCGTCTGCGCGTGAAAGGCGCGAAATATTCTTCACCAAAACAAATCAAGGCGATGGCTCCTTCACTCGCTGAAGGTGAAGTAATTGATTTCAAACAAGTGCCGGGGGAAATGATGGCGTTAAATCAACTGCCTGATCGTCAGGTATCGCCTAAGCTCAGCCCCGGAGTCGCACCGGATACGGTCGATGTCGACTTGGAGGTGAAGGAGACGGCACCGGTGCACGCGAGTGTGGAGCTCAATAATCGCCAGTCGCCGGACACGACACCGCTCCGGTTGAATGGCTCGGTGAGCGCTAACAATCTCTGGCAGGCGGGACATGGCGTGGGTTTCAGCTTTCAGGCTTCGCCGCAGAAGACGAGCGAGGTAAAAGTATTTTCCGGCTATTATCAGGCGCGATTTTCCGGGGTCGATTGGCTGACGCTCAAGGTGAATGGGAGCAAGCAGGATAGTGATGTGTCCACCTTGGGCGACACGGCCGTGCGGGGTCGCGGCAAGTCCTTGGGCGTACTCGCCAATTTCGAGTTACCCGCGGGCAAAGATTTCACGCAGTCGGCCAAGGTCGGGATTTCCTACAAGCAGAATGACCAAAAGATTACCAGCCCGGTTCCCGGAGCCGATCCGATTGTTACGCCGATTACCTATTATCCGCTGGAAGCTAATTATACGGCGACGTGGTTGGGGAAGCGCGTCACGACTGATTTGAATGCTGCGGTCACCTTTCATTTTCGGGGAGCGGGCAGCCGCACTGCTGTATTTAACCAGAGTCGCACCTATGCCGACGCGAATTTCCTCTACCTGCATGGCAGCCTGGCACAGACTCGGGAGCTCCCGGCAGGGTTCCAATTATACGGCAAGCTGCAGGGTCAACTTTCGGACCAGCCTTTGATCAGTCAGGAACAGATCGTGGGCGGCGGACTCGACACCGTGCGCGGCTATTTGGAAGGCGAAGCGGCGGGTGACAGCGGTCTTTTTGGTTCAGTAGAGCTGCGCAGTCCTTCTCTCCTTGGCTTGCTGGGCCAAAAGAAAGGCGAATGGCGGCTGTACGTTTTCACCGACACCGGCTGGCTGAAAAAAATCAATGCACTGAACGGCGAGAAAAATCATTACGACTTTCTGAGTTATGGCATCGGGAGTCGATGGCATCTGTGGGATCATTTCGACGGCTCCATCGACGCGAGCTTTCCCCTGCTGAAAGTCGGTACGACCAAGCCGCATGATTCGCGCATCACCTTCAAGGCGGGGATGGATTACTGAGCAGGCGGAAAGCCGAACTCCCAATGCCGAATTTCAAACGACACGCGTCAGAACCCAATTTCTGCCCAGACCCGAGACTCCAGATCCTAGACCCTATTTCCCTTCATGCGCACCTCCATCACTCCTGTGAAACGTAATTTTCTCCCGTACTTCCTGCTGGTCGGGCTG
>JANYCF010000085.1 GCA_025360455.1 Opitutaceae bacterium
TTCGATGAGCGGCCAGCCCCTCGATCTGGTGAAGAAATCCCTCCACAAAATCCTCTCCCAACTCGGGCCCGACGACCAACTCTCCATCGTGCTCTACGGCGATCGCTCCCACGTCCATCTCGAACCCACGCGCACCACGAAAGAAAACCAAGACGACATCGCCGGCTCCATTGACGCCATCGTTAGCTCCGGCTCCACCAATATGGAAGCCGGCCTTAAAGTCGGCTTCGCCCTCGCCCGCCGCAGCCAGGAAACGTTTGAAGGTCGTACGCGCGTCATGCAATTCACCGACGAGCGCCCCAATACCGGCGACACCAGCCCCGAAGGATTCATGGGCCTGATGGAGTCCGCCTCACGCGATGGCATTGGCCAGACAACCATCGGCGTTGGCGAAGAATTCGGCGCCGATCTTGCGAGCAAAATCAGCGCGGTGCGTGGCGGCAATCTGTTCTTTTTTCCCGACCTCTCAACGATGGAGAAAACTTTTAGTGAGGAACTCGACACCATGGTGACCGAGCTCGGCTACGATATGAATCTGACCATTCATCCCGCTCCCGGCCTGCGCCTCACCGGCGTGTATGGCATACCCGGTGAAATGCTCCAATGGGAAGGCGAGCACAGCGTCCACTTCCATGTCACCACACTTTTCCTCAGCAAACGCAAAGGCGCCATCTATCTCGCCTTCGCTCCGGACACGGAAAACCTCCCCGTCCATGCCTATGCCAAGGGCCAGCCCCTCGCCACGGTGCAGCTCGCCTATCGTGAAGCCAACGAAAGCGAAACCATCACCTCAAAACTCGAACTCCCCTTCGTCCCCGCCACCAAGGCCAGCATCGGCCTCAAGCGCGGCCGGACCCTCGTCAGCGAATTCCTCGCCCTCAAAGGCGCGATGACGGCGCACCACAACGAGAACAACCAGATAAAAGCCCGCCACTTGCTCAGCGACTTGAATGCAGAGCTCAAGTCGTCCTCGGATCGCGCACTCAGCAAAGAACGCAAGCTGGTCGGCAATCTCCTCAAATCGATGCACGAACTCTCCGGCCGTCGCCACGACCAAGCCTCGTTGGAAAAGGAAAAGGACGAAGACACAATCGTATTGAACGGATGCTACTACGGGGAGCCAGCCGAGTAAGCGCACAGCAATAACTCCCGCCAGCACACGAGTACCGCCGTCTCCCGAGTCCGCCGCGTCAAATTCGCGACGGGCTTTTCTACGAAGCCACCCCGAGACCATCCGCCAACAGAGTCTCGCGAAGGATACAAGTAATACCAATCGCCCTAGGCTTTTCTCATTTCAGCGGGGAGGGTGCGATCGCTGCGCGCGCCGTAACCCCATTCGCGGCGGGCCCAGCAGTCCCGCCCTACCATTACGCCTCGTCGCCGTGTAATCGCTTATGGCAATTGGTCTAAAGCCCCGCCTCAAGTGCAGCCTTATCCGCACTCCGCGTTTAACACCAATCTCCCGATGATCTCACTCTTGGCCGGCCGAGTGCACAATTTTCAGATAGTGGGTGAGGTGAACCTCAAGCGTCCAATGCTCCAATACGGCTGCATGCCCGCGTTGACCTAAACTGTCACGCAAGCCGGGCTCGGTCAGCAGACGTTCCATCGCCGCGCGGCATTCCTCGGGCGAATTAAACAGCAGGCCACCGCCACTCAACTCGATCAACTCGGCGAGCGCGCCGATCCGGCGGGAGATCACCGGCGTGCCGTAAGAGAGTCCTTCAGCGGCAATCAGTCCGAACGTCTCATAACAGAGCGAAGGCGTGAGCAGCGCCGTCGCGTGTCGGTAGAGATTCCCCATCTCTGCCGGGTGGACTGATCCGAGAAATTTGACGTTTGGCCGGTCTTTGGCCTGCGCCTTCAAGAACGGAGCATAATCGCCATTTCCCACCACCAGAAAATCAGCGTCACGAAATTCAGCAAACAGCGGCAATAAATCCTGCACTCCTTTCAATTTTTCCAGCCGGCCGACGAAAAGAAAATACGGTCGCCCGCCATTCGGATGCGCTCTCGTCTCGTCCCCGGCCAACGGGACCGGAACAAAATGCGGCAGCATACGCATCGGGGCCTTGAGTCCGCCCTCGCGCAATTTTCCCAGGGCAAAATTGCTGGGCGCGATCAGACAATCCACCTCGCGCAGGCAACGATTGATCAAACCGGTGTAGCGCCAGAGCTGAGGTGGCCGCCGCGAATGCAACGTGCACTGGATACACTTCCGTTCAACGCAGGCCTCGCGTCCGAAGGTGAAGAGCACGTGGGTGGGACAAACCAGCCAATATTCGTGCGAAGTGTAGAGCTTCACCGCGCGGCCATAACGCAACACGCCGGGCCCGCCCATCAGCGAAATGTTGTGATAGTGGATCACATCGTAATTTCCCTGATCCATAATCCGGCGGATCCGCCGCGCATAAGCCGCCGGACTGCCGAGTTGGTGGGCGGAAAGCGAGGCGAGCTGAGG
>JANYCF010000089.1 GCA_025360455.1 Opitutaceae bacterium
GCCGCACGCAGACATGGTTGCTGGTCTTCTCCGTCGCGTACAACGCGCTTGCGGTCGGCCTCGCTGCTTCCGGCCACATGAATCCGCTCATCGCGGCCATTTTGATGCCCGTCAGCTCGCTGCTCACGCTCGCGATCGTAGTCGGTGGCATGCGCCGCTGGTTAAGAAAGTAATCGTGTCCGGCCGACGCTTAGTGGTTCAACGTTTCAGTGAACCGCCCTCGTCGCGGGTTCCGATGAGTGGTTCGACTCCGGTACTTTTTGAATCCGACCTTTGATCTTTTTCATGATCATTGGAGACTTCACGCCCACTTGTATTAATCGCGGATTGAAGATAGAAACTGAAATTCGAAACCGAAAACTTCCGAAGTTCCCCGTCGACGCAAAATTTCCTTGGTGATACTCAGACTGAGTTAGCACGAGTTCGTTTCCATCGACTAGCCACTTACCCTTTGCATAGCTGACACCATATTGAGGTCCTTTTTCGAAATTCGGCATGCACTCCACGACCTCATCGGCGATAAAATAGGACCCGTCGGCTCTGAGTTCCATAGAAGCCGCGGTTCCCCAGATCAAACCATCTTGCATATACGATCCTGCAAATTGATCTCGGCTCAAGAATAGCGTGCTACAGCCATTTAATAAAATCGGGAGAAGAAATATTATGTAGCGCCACATTCTTTGACGAATGTGACGTAATCCGAGCTCGCCAGCGGCCTGCGTCGAATGCGATGATTGGTTCGGCAATCTCATCATGAGCGCGGTTTAGAAATTGGTTCAGTTAATATGCGACGGATGGTCCGCTCCGCGATCACTCGATAACTTGCGACCGCAACGATCATTGCCAAGCCGCTTAGAAGCCAAAGCAAAATAGATAACTTCGACTCGCCCCAACGAATGAGCGGTGGAGGAGAATGTAGCTGGAGAAACCCTAGCCCTAAGACCGCGAATACCAGCGCCAGAAACAGCAGTGCTTTAAGCGTCCAAATCGCTCGCTTTGCTTCTGGTGAACTTGCATATCGACTCATTACGCTAACACGATCGCCGTGGGGTAGTGCGTTCAGTTCACTCACTCTCGGAATTGAAAACGGAATGTTCATCTTTTGCCGAACGTTGATTAAACCCACTCTCGTCGGTTTATCCAAATTTGGACTGGGTTGTTAAGGATTCTCAGAGGAAAACAGGGGTTGGAAAAAAGAATAGAGTGACCGATCACTCCAGAACTTTTTGATAACCCGTTCGGTTTATCCAAGCCGGGATCGGTGTGCGACGAAATGAGGGAGGATTTCACAGGGAGGTGGGGTGCGCATTGCTGACTCGATGCAAGATTGAACCTGCCGCCAGTGCGGCGATTTGAAAGCGTAAAGTTCGCCATGGAGGCCAGTTGCTCCTTTGAGCTGATACCGATCTCCCTCAGCTATTACACTACGACGTGGTGTATTGGTAGGGCGGTCCCGCCCTACCTCCAATCATTGACCAATAGTCCCAATCTCATGCGACTGAATTGCCCAACGTCGCGAGCAAGCTCGCTCCCACAAAGCAGAAAAAATTTGCCGTGAATGCCTCGGGCTTGCTCCGGAAATCTCAATCGTTCTTCGGTTCCTGCGCGCTGGATTCAATGATGTAGCGGAAAGCGTTGTCGGCTTTGAGATATTTTTTTGCCAGAGCGTTGAGGTCGGCGACGGAAGTTTGCGCAATAGCGGCGTCGGCTGAGCGCAGGTCGGCCAGGTGTTCGGGCTTTTCCTGAATTTCACTGAGGACCGTATTGAGCCAATAAAAATTATCGGATTTGGCCTCCTGCAGCGTGGCGGCGATCTGCGCTTTGGCCCGGGCGAGTTCGTCGGGGGTGACGCCTTGATTTTCCAACGCGGCGGCCAAGTCGACGACCGTGTTGCAATAGTGGAGTGCTTCCTGCGGGTTTACCTCGAGGGTGCAGAGGAGGCTGGCCAGGCGATGATAGCGGGGACTCGTGAAGAAGCTGGCATGGGACGAGTACGTCGCTCCTTTTTTGAGGCGGATTTCTCCGCGCACCCGGTCGTTGAGAATCAAGGCGAGCATGGGCAATTGCCGCCGCTCGGCCGCCGTCAAGGTGTCGCGTACCGGCCAATATACATCGAGCGTCGATGGCCGATCGGCGGGACCATTGTAATAATAATAGGACACGGCGGTCGGTGACGGGTACGAGAGTTGGGGTTCCGGTTCCAGGGCAGGCTTGGGTTGCCGGCTCGGCAGCGCCCCGAAAGTTTTCGCGACCTCCTCAATCACGGT
>JANYCF010000096.1 GCA_025360455.1 Opitutaceae bacterium
TATTCCCAGTCCTCTTCCGATTGCTTCTTCGGTTTCACGGATAAGCAAACTCCCAAACTCATCTCCGTCCGCTGGCCCAACGGTTCCTCTTCTTCCTCCACCGTTCCTCTCTCCTCAGCGTCCAACGAGCTCACCCTGACCCAACCTAATTTATGATGCCGATTGCTTTCCCCTTCTCCCGCCCAACGAGTTCTTCTGCTCTGCACCAATTTGTTTCAACCCGCGTGCAACATACCGGACTTATCCTGTTTTTTCTTGGCGGAGTTTTCTTCACAGGATTGACGGCGGGCGCGACGGAAAATCTATCGGAGTCCCCCCTCCCAACCCGCAGCCAACCGCCAGGCCAGACCATGTTCGTCACCCTGCCTCCCGAAACCACCGGCATTCGGACGGAAAACAACTTCGCGGATCCCAAGATGAAAGGGATGCTCTACCAGGAATTCGAGACGTCATCAGTTGGCACCGGCGTCGCCATCGGAGACTACGATGGCGACGGGCGGGCGGATCTTTTTGTCGTGAGCAAAACCGAGAGCTGCCGGCTCTTCCGCAATCTCGGTGATTGGAAATTTGAAGATGTGACCGACAAGGCCGGTGTCGGCGACAAAGGCGAGGCGGCGATGGTGTGGAAGAATGGCGTCAGTTTTGTCGACGTGAACAATGACGGACGGCTCGACCTCTATGTCTGCCGCACCAACGCGCCCAATCTCCTCTACATTAACCAAGGCGACGGCACCTTCAAGGAAATGGCCCATGCCTACGGTCTCGATATCAAGGATTCCTCCGTCATGGCCGCCTTCTGCGACTACGATCGCGATGGCTGGCTCGATCTCTATATCGTGACCAACATCCTTGACGCTTCCAAACATACGAGCGGCCAGCGCGGCATTCTCCTCCACAACAACGGCAATAATACTTTCAGCAACGCCACTAAAAATCTCGACATCAGTGATGAGACCCAAAGCCATTCCGCCACTTGGTGGGATTTCGACAACGACGGCTGGCCCGATCTCTACGTCGCCAATGATTACGGTCAGGACCATCCCGACAAACTCTACCACAACAATCACAATGGCACCTTCACGAACGTGATCAACCAAGTCGTGCCCCACACTTCATTTTCCTCGATGGGTTCGGACTTGGGCGACGTGAACAACGACGGTCTCATTGATTTTTTCTCGGCCGACATGGCGGTGAGTACGCATCAGCGAGACCAACATTCCATGGCCGATACCCGGGGACGATCCGAGGATCTGGATAATTACTGGATTACCCGCAAGCTGCACCGCAATGCCCTCCTGTTGAACACCAATACGGGCCATTGCCTCGAAGCGTCATTCCTGGCCGGCATTTCCACCACCGACTGGACTTGGTCGGTGCGCTTTGAGGATCTCGATAACGACGGCCGTCTCGATCTGCACATCACCAATGGATTTCCCCGGGACCCCGGAGACGACGTCTTGAAACAAATGATGAACGCGGAAAGTCCGACCGAACGAATCCGGATCATGTACGCCAGTGCCAAACGAGCCGAAGCCAACTATGGCTTTCGCAATCTCGGTGATCTGCAGTTCGAAAATGTCAGTGCCGCGTGGGGTCTGGACCAGAAGGGAGTGAGCTTAGGCGCCGCCTTCGGCGATCTCGGCGGCGATGGCAATCTCTCGCTCGTCTACTCCAACTACTGGGCCGGCGTCACCGTGCTGCGCAACACTTGCACCACCGGCCATCGCATCCTGGTCGATCTGCGTGGGACCAAATCCAATCGCTTCGGTGTCGGCGCCACCGTCCGGATCGAAACCGCCGCTGGTCCCCAAATCCGCCAGCTCGTCCTCGCTCGGGGCTACATGTCCAGCAGCGAACCGATGCTCCACTTCGGCCTCGGAGAAGACACCTCCATCCGCCGGCTCACCGTCACTTGGCCGAGCGGCCTCGTGCAAAGTTTTGAAAACCTCGGAGTCGACCGGCGCTTCACCATCACCGAACCCAACCAACCGGCCACGCTGGCCCCGCCTCCGGCCCCAGCTGTCGGTCAGTTCACCGAAGCGAGTCAATCCCTCGGCCTAGCCCTCGCCTCACGCGAGGAAATGATCAACGAAATTTCCGTTCAACGGCTCTTGCCTACACGGTTCAACCGCCGCGGCCCCGCTCTGGCCGTGGCCGACGAAGCCGATCACCAAGTAATCGCAATCGGTGGCACCACCCTCGAACCGACTCGTCTGCTGCACGGTTCCGCCGGTCGATTCACCGCTTCCGACACCGCCACTCTGCTGCCCACCGGACTCGTCGACGACGGACCGGTGTTGCTCTTCGATGCCACCGGTGAGAGTAAACTCGATCTGCTCGTCACCAAAGGCGGCAATAGCCTGCCGGCCGGATCGCCTGAATATCAGCCCAAATTATTTCTTAACGACGGCCACGGCGGCTTCCAACCCGCGCCGGAAAATGCGCTGCCGCCACTGCCGATCAATGTCGGCGCAGTCGCCGCGGCAGACTTCGATCACTCGGGCCGACTCGGACTCTTTCTCGGTGGACGACTGCAATCCGGCCAATATCCCCTGACTCCGCCAAGTGCGTTGCTCGCCAATCGCGGCGGTAAATTCGAAGACGTCACCGATTCACTCGCTCCCGGCTTGCGCGAAGTCGGTATGGTCACCGCTGCGCTCTGGAGCGATGCCGATGGCGATGGCTGGGTGGATCTGCTCCTCACCCTCGATTGGGGGCAGGTGAAGTATTTTCATAACGATCAAGGCCACGGTTTCTCCGATTGGACGGATAAATCCGGCTTCGCGGCCGCCGGCACCGGTTGGTGGACTTCGCTTGCTACGGCTGACTTCAATGGTGACGGCCGCATGGATTACGTCGTCGGCAATCTCGGTCTGAACACCCAATACCGGGCTGATCCGCTGCATCCCGCTTTGCTTTTTTATGGCGACTTCCGCGGCGATGGCCAAGAGCCCCAGCTCATTGAAGGGTACTACGAAGGGGAAACGCTTTATCAATGGCGCAGCCGCCAAGACTTGGGCACATCCATCCCCGCCATCTTCAAACGCTATCCCAAAACCGATCAGTACGCCAAGGCCACCTTGGCTGAAATCGTCGGGGCCGATAAACTCGCGGCGGCCCAACGTTTCGCCGCCACCGAGCTGCGCAGCGGCGTTTTCCTCAGTCAGTCCGACGGCACCTGGCGCTTTACTCCTCTGCCCCGGATCGCCCAGATCTCTCCGTTGCAAGGCTTGGTCGCCGGCGACTTTGACGGTGATGGTCACGCCGATATCTACGCCGTGCAAAATTCCTTTGCGCCCATTCCCGCAGTCGGTCGCTACGACGGCGGCTTAAGCCAACTGCTCCGCGGCGATGGCCGCGGCGGCTTCACTCCCGTGCCACCCGTTGAAAGCGGTCTCGTGGTCCCGGGCGATGCCAAGGCTCTCGCCGTGTTCGATCTCGATCACGACGGCTGGCCTGATTTTCTTGTTACCAGAAACAACCATACCGCGCTGGCATTTCTCAATCACCCCATTGCCGGCCGTCATTCCCTTCGCGTTCACCTGCGCGGCCCTGCGGGCAATCCCCACGCCATCGGTGCATGCGTCACCTTCGAACTCTCCGATGGCTCCCGCCAGACCGCGGAAATTGCCGCCGGCTCCGGCTATTATTCCCAATCCTCCTCGGATTGCTTTTTTGGTTTCACGGACAAGCAAGCTCCCAAACTCATCTCCGTTCGCTGGCCCAACGGTTCCACCTCATCCTCGGCCGTTCCTGCCACCTCGGCGACCAATGAGTTCGAGCTCACCTGGCCTGGTCAATAATCCGGATAGATCACATTTCCATGTGAACACACGCCACACAGTGGAACTGAAAAACATGCTTTGTCATTGCGAGGCGTGCAACGCCGAAGCAATCCAGCCGTTTCGACAAGCTCAAGGCCCTGAGCCCTGTCGTGGGGCTCGCTGGATCGCCACGCCCGACTGCGTCGGACTCGCGATGACAAGTCGGAGTGTGATTTAAGCGGAAGAACGCCGACTCAAAGGCCGTTGCGCAATTCGATCGGCAAAAGGCTCAGGGCCAATTCATTCAATCCCGGATCAGTGATGGGCGTGTTCATCGCCCGGCTGAGCACCAACAATCCGTATAACGATCCCGTGGTCAGAGACTGGATTTTTTTCCGGTCTATTTCCTTCAGGCACCGTTGCACTTGTCCCCGTGCCATTTCAATTTGTCCCCCTCGGGCCAAAACAATCGCCAGACTGACACGACGATCCCAAGGGAGATAACGATCACCGCCGGCATTAAGACGTGCACGGAGAGAATTGAGCGTAAGGGAAAAATCCGCCGTCTGCTCAAGCGCAAGTGCGACCTGCGCCCGGGCGACCAAAGCACCCACATCACCATTAAATTTACCCAAACCCTGACTGGCGATCGCGGCCCTTTCCATATTGCCCGTTTCGACCAGATATTCCGCCAGCCGTCCCAAAGCGATAGCTGGCGCCTGTTCATCGACCACTTCCAAAATCACGGCGGACTGGTTCTCAAAACCACCGATCTTGGGAATCTGATACGGCAGCGCCCGTAACCAAGGTGGCAGGTCCAAGCTCCGCAATTGCGCAATGAAAGCGCTTTTCCAATTGGAAAACTTACTCGCGAGATAGTGCTGTGCATACTCGTCAAAAAAGGGGTCCCAGGAAGGAATGATAAGATAACGGACATTACGCGACTCGAGCAGCGCCTTGGCTTCCTCCAGCGTTCCCGCACTGGCGATGGTAATCGTCGCCCGGAGACCATCCCGGTTATCCTCATCAAGCGTTCCCAACCCACGCAGTCCGCCATAATAGCCCAACGTGAGCGTCTCACTCGGCGGGGCGTAAACGGTATCACCCTCCTTGGCCTCCCTGTGTCGAGCCAACCAATGCGCCAGATCCCGTTCGATAAGCACCCGCGCCTCCAATGAAGTGAGTTGATCTCGAATTGCCGGATCCTGTTGCGGCAACAGCTGCCAAATACCGACCAGCAAAATCAAACCCACCAGTCCATATCCAAACCATCGACCAAATTCTGATTTTGTTTCTTGGAATTGATTCGCCAAGGGCACGAGCAGCACCAGCAACGCAGCATCTGCGACAATCCAGCCATCAAGCCGACGGCAAGCCAGACCAATCAAGACCAGCACCGGCCCTAACGTTACGGCAATGGCGGTGCGAACATCAGGCTTTGTTGATTTTTTGCCCAACAGCCAAAAGGCCGGGATCAGCCCGATGAACGGCAGAAGCGTGAGCGTGAATTTCGAGCTAAGTCCATCACGCAACAACCACGCCCACAAGCTGGTGGCCGTCACGCCCTCCGCCTGACTCGTGAGTCGCGCGGAAAACGGGTCGCGCAGCCAAAAACCCGACTCTCCCGTATGCCACATCACGAGCGGTAACACCGCCACGGCGGCCACTGCCACTCCGATGACCGTCCACTCTTTCCAAGAACGCAAAGACCCCTCCTGCCGGAACAGTGCTGGTACGCGAACCAGCAATTCCGCTGCGCCCAACCAGGCCAGTCCGTACAACGGGTGGATCAATTCAAACCGCCACGACGCCAGTTGGTCGGGAAAATATTCCACCAAATGAAAAACGAAAACGGTGATCGCGCCCACCAGCCCCCACAGCCGCCACGGCAGATTTCTGGTCTCCGGTGAATCTTGCCGCCCGATGATACCGGCAAAAATCGCCCCTAGAAGGAGACCAAGCAATACGGGTATTTGGGTCGGCACACTGACCCAGACCCCCAACCCACCAGCAAATCCGGCCAGAGCAAACCCCCAGGATATTCTTCGTTGATGTGATTTCACCGCAGCCTCCCCCGTGGCGGAATCCGATTTGTACATGAGTCCGGCGATCAAAGGCAAAATGCTGAGCAAGGCGCACGCCGTGGCGAGCCCGCGATAATCGGGCACTCCCGGCAAAAACCCTGCGGCCAACGGAAACAGTCCCGCTAGACCAATCGCCAGCACGACCGCAGGTAAAGAACCCAACCACCAAGCGGTGAACACCGTGATAACAACCAGTAATAATACATGGAGCACCGGACCGGCATAAAGCGCCGCCCACTCCACACTGAGCCCGAGCGGCTGTCCCGTTAAAACCTGCCCGCTCCAAGCCACCAAGCCCAACCACCAACGCGTGGGTGAAGTCCCCGAAACCGCGCGACCCTCCGGCGCATTATCGTAATCCACCCGTCGCACCCGCCAATCCTTTTGTGCGAGCATCTGCTGAGTCTGCATGATCAGGTGGAAACTGTTCTCGCTCCGCTCGGGCACGATCAGCTCACGCTGGCCATTGGCGTATCCGGTCGGCGAAGTTGCCACCACGACATCGGGAGTTTCGGCCCGTCCACTGAGATGGGAAACCATTTCCAGACGTTGCACGCGCCCATAATCCACCCACACCACAAAGCTGCCGGAGCAGATCAATGCGAGAATCCATGATCGGGCCAGAATCCGGGACAGCAGGTGCATGTAATTTAAACCGAGGGGAAGCGAATTTTCAGGAGGACGAAAGTGAAACACAATCTCCACCCCAACCCACGGCAAGCCTCGTTTGTCACCGCACTTTGTAGGTTGCGAGCTTGCCTCGCAACGTGGCGCGACCAGCCGCGCCACCTACCCAGCCCGGATTTTAGAATAGTTAAAACGAGAAGGCACCGTTTGTCACCGCTCGAACCAAGCCATCTTGACTCGGTCTCCAGACCGACTCTTTCTGCGTCTGGATGTCCGTTGTCGCCACCTTGTCCAATCCCCACCGGCCCGAAGCGCCAATGCTGCGACGCCGTAGTCTCTGGCCGTTCGCTCTCGCCGCCACGGCGGTGTGCTCGGCCCTTTTGTCCGCGGCAGAACCCGTCACCAATCTTGCCGAACATACGCTGCCTGTCCGAGCCCCCGCCATTGGTCAGCCGATGTTCACCCTGCTCCCCTCAACCCAAACCGGTATCGTCACAGAAAATCGCTACGCCGATCCTAAAATATGGGGCGAGCTCGCCCATGAATTCGAAGTGGGCTCGATCGGCACCGGCGTTGCGATCGGAGACTACGATGGCGATGGCCGAGCCGATATATTCGTCGTCAGCAAAACCGAAAGTTGCCGGCTCTTCCGCAATCTCGGTAACTGGAAATTCGAAGACGTGACCGACAAGGCTGGCGTCGGCGATAAAGGCGATGCCGCGATGATCTGGAAACAAGGTGTTACCTTCGTCGATGTGAACAACGACGGAAGGCTCGACCTCTATGTCTGCCGTTTCAACGCACCCAATCTCCTTTATATCAACCAAGGCGACGGCACCTTCAAGGAAATGGCGCACGCCTACGGCCTGGATATTGTAGACTGCTCCGTCATGGCCGCCTTCTGCGACTACGACCGCGATGGCTGGCTCGATGTCTACATCACGACGAATCTATTGGATGACAATTCCCACCGCGATGGGCAGCGCGACTACCTTTTCCACAACAACCGCAACGGCACTTTCACCAATGTCACCGATCGGGCAGGCATCAGTGGCGAAGCCCAGGGCCATTCTGCCACGTGGTGGGATCTCGACAACGACGGCTGGCCCGATCTCTACGTCGCCAATGATTACGGCGCCCCCGATAAACTCTACCGCAACAACCGCGACGGCACTTTCACCGATGTCATCGACCAAGTCATACCGCACATGCCGTTTTCCTCCATGGGCTCGGACTTGGGCGATGTGAACAACGACGGCCTGATCGATTTTTTTGTCCCCGATATGGCGGCAACCACGCACCAGAAGGATCAGCGCGGCATGGCAAATTCCCGCAGTCTCGCCCGCGATCTGCCGGTGAATTCTCCTCTGGCACCACAGTTTTATCACAACTCCCTTTATCTCAATACCGGTACGGAGAGATGTCAGGAAGCCGCCTTTCTGAGCGGATTGAATGCGACAGACTGGTCCTGGTCGGTGCGCTTCGAGGACCTCGATAACGATGGTCGCCTCGATCTCCACGTCACCAATGGCATGCATCGGGAAGCCACCAACGTTGATCTCTTGTCCCGACAGATGATTGCCGAGAGCCCCACCGACCGTTCCCGCATCATGCGCAACAGTCCTCTTTTCAACGAACAAAATTTGGCCTTCCGCAATCTTGGGGATCTGCAGTTCGAAAATGTCAGCGCCGCGTGGGGGCTGGACCAAAAAGGAGTGTGCTTCGGCGCCGCCTTCGGCGATCTCGGGGGCGACGGTAATCTCTCCCTCGTCTATGCCAACTATCAGGCGGGCGTCACCGTCCTGCGCAACACCTGCACCACCGGCCATCGTATCCTCATCGATCTGCGCGGCACCAAGTCCAATCGCTTTGGCGTCGGCGCCACCATCCGAATCGAA
>JANYCF010000055.1 GCA_025360455.1 Opitutaceae bacterium
GAACATCCGCCCCGCTTTCTGCCGCCGCTGCTGCAGACCGTCAAAATCACGCCGAGGCCGGTAAACCTTTGCCTTGTTTTTCATCTCCCCAGCAACGCAGAAAACATACCTTTTGTCACTATATTATGCGAGACTCAGTAATGTCCGCGATCCGGATTTGATTGAGCCATAGGCGCAGTCCTGACAACGAGTAAGGTCAGTTTTCATTTCTTCGCTTTCCTTACGGTATTGCATTGCGACCGAATGGAGCGCTCGCACCCGGTGGGTTTTATCAACGAATTGTTAATATAACTTTAAGGCGCGATTTTAGAAAATTCCATGCGCATATTCCGGTCTATCTGATGCCGCGCTGCTAAACGAATTAGCCGAACGGCGACTAAAACTCTCCTTCCGCCTAATTCCAAATTTCTGCCGTTCCGCTATTGTAGCCGTACTCCATGATTCAAACCGCTCCAGCACCCACGCCGATGTTAGCTCCGGCGCTGTTTCTTGGTATCCAACCAGGCTTCGATGCGTATTCGGCCATTGAACTGTACGTGCTTCTTGCCCCGGTGGGCCATCATCCGGTCGGCTCGACCGTCTCGCGGCAAACCCTCGAACGTCACGGCTACAGCCTGCAGATTGATCATCGCAAACAGAATCAAGACGCGCAGCTGAATCATTCCCAGTCCCGTTCCGGGTAAAGGCCAGAGTTCAGTATCTCTGATCAGACGATTCACCGGAACAGACGAGCTGGCGTTTTTTCACCGCAGCCATTTCGTGATCGTGGGAGATATGCGTACCCACCGATTTGCAGTGCATTCTGATCAGATAGAGATGACTCGAGAGCAAGACCGGCACCAGCCACAGTGGAACGAGGACGAGGGGCAACTCGGCCAGTTCACGCATTGAGCCGGGCCGGGATGAATTGAGCCACCCACCGGTGCCGACAGCGAATAGCAGATCGGTCGCTCCGATCAGGTTCCACCAGAAAAGCCCCCGCTTAAAGCCGGCACCTTCCGGCCAGAACAACAGAGCCAGCGCACCACTAGCCGCCACGATATCACCCCAGCCGGCCCGTTGCGCAAATTCCACCGGCAGCCGACCCTGGGCGTGCAACCAGAGAAAATAGAAACCGATAAAGCGGACGAGATGTGCCGAGAGTATGATGCGAATACTCAGCGCCTCAACCGCTGAACGCAGCCAAGTAATACGCCAAATACCCACGGAGAAACCAACCGTCAAACTCGCGATGAGCATAGGCACCGCCGGTGAAAATAAAAACGTTAGTAGTTTAAAGGCCCCGAACACGAACGCAGCGCCACCCCAGCAAAAGAGTAACAAGAGGAGACGGTGAGTGGGTGATTTCATGAGATTGGACTGTTACTTGTTTTTTGCAAGTGACATGACTGACCCGTTACTTGCTTTTCGCAAGTCGAAAGTTAATTTCCCTTTATGCCTACCGCCAAAAAGAAACTTACCCCCCTCCGTTCCATCTGCCCGATCGCCGGGACCCTCGACCTAATCGGTGACCGCTGGACGCTCTTGGTGATCCGTGATCTGTTCCGTGGCCTCAAACGTTACGGGGAATTCGCCGCCTCCCCCGAGGGCATACCAACCAACATTTTGGCGGAACGTTTAGTTCGGCTCGAAGCAAACGGGATTATTGCAAGTGAACCCTATCAGAAAAATCCAACCCGTTACGCCTATGCCCTGACGCCAAAAGGGCTTTCACTCAAGACCGTCCTTGGTGCACTCGGCCAATGGGGCGCCAGACACGTGTCCGGCACTAAAATCCCCGCCGAAATGGCCGCGTTATTCAGGGAAACATAAAACGCCCCAGCTCAATCAAGTCACTTGTCACGCATTACGTGACGTGCCCACCGGGAACGCCAAAGTTATTTGTCACCTATTGTGTGCCAGATAATGAGGGAACTACTTCGGAATTCAAGTAATCACGCTGATCACTTGGACATTCGCTTCCTCCGTTGCGATACTGCATCTCGCGGCTTGCGGATTGGGTACGGCGCGCTCAATTGTCGCTTTCCCACCACTATGGCCAGCTATAACACTTCCGATGACAACCAACCCGTAATGTGGTTGCGCGGCCATGCAGTCTACACGGCGCACTGCATCGTGTTGGCTTATGTGGGATCGCTCCTGGTCACGACCGTGTTCATGGCGTTGAAAGCGCCCTTTCTGTTCACTTGGCTACCCTTTGAAGGCGGAGCGGTGTTGCGCGGCGAAATCTGGCGCTTGCTCAGTTATGGTTTGGTGAATCCACCGAGCCTGGGTTTTGTCATCGATATGGTGATGATTGTCTGGTTCGGCCGGGAGGTGGAAAAGTCGATCGGTCGGCGTCAATTTCTTCTCCTCTACGGCTGTCTTTATCTAATCACACCGCTGCTTTTCACGGTGATCGGAGTATGGCTACCGTTACGCATTCAAGGAGCGACAGGCGCCTTTGCCCTCTTTGTGACCTTCGCCACGCTCTATCCCGAGACGATGATGCTTTTCAATATCCTCGCCAAGTGGGTGGCGTTGATTTTGGTCAGCCTCTATACCCTGATGGCATTGGCCGATCGCAATCTGCCCGCCTTAATTTCACTTTGGGCCACCACCGGTTTCGCTTTCGCTTATGTGCGTTTTGAACAAAGCCACATCACCTTGCCTGATTTTCGCTTTTGGCGCCGTAAACCGAAATTCCGTGTGCTGCCTGATCTGCCGTCCCTCAAGTCCGTAACGAAACCAAAGCCCATCAATTCAACCATGGCGGAGATGGACGAATTGCTCGATAAAATTGCCCGATCTGGCCTAGCCAGTCTCACCACGAAGGAACGAGCCAAGCTGGAACAATCCCGCACTGAGCTGCTGAAAAAATCAGGTCCGGACCGCAGCTGAGCTACAGATTGCAGATTTTCGGCACTGGGTGGATCAGACCGGCCCCAGCAAGCGACAGCGAGGGCTCTATTGAACAGGCAGAAAGCCCGAATCAACCACGCGATCCACTCCGGCCGAGTATCGACTCCTAGCGCCTACCAAATAGGCCTTCGCGCCCGAAGATTCAGTAATTGAATTTCGGACGGACGAGTACCGTGTAGGTGGTGAGTTTGCCCGACGGCGAAACAAAAAACACATCACGATACGCTTGGCCTGGCACATCCAACTCATAAAAATACGGACTGTCGCTTGAGTTCGAGCCATCCATCCGGAACAGACAGGCGATTTCAGTCGGCAAAGATTTATCACCATTATTTTTCACCCGCATCCAAACCCGGACACGACCATCACTGAGGGGATGCGCTTCAACTTTAATTAAACGAACCGCCGAGGTATGGGCCTTCGACAATGACGTGCTGAGCGGTACGAGAATCAGACCGGTCCAATCTTTTTCCACGAGGTCGGTCGAGTTGCCATCAGCGGTGAGACCTTTAACCGGGGGCTGCGTCCCAATATAGATGACTTCCGATTTTGGCGCTTGAGCGCCGGGGGCCAAAGAAGCCATCGCCTCGGGAAATCCCGTGGTATCGCTGAGTTCGTGTACCATGGTCGCACCGCTGGCTTCTTGCGTGAGATTTTCCACGGTGGCGACAACCACGGCTTTTTTCGCAGGATCAGGAATGGGCGGTGGAGGAATAACGACGGCTACCGGCTTAGGTGCGGGAGCGGCTGGCGCGGCAGCAACAGGAACAGGTGCCGGTGCGGGCTTAGGTGCGGGAGCAACCTTGGGGGGCGCAACGGGAACCGGCGCGGGCGCTTTCGCCGGAGGTGCAGCTTTCTTAGCCGCGACCGGCTTGGCGTCTGGGGTGGCGCATCCACCGAGGATGAGCGCTCCAGTGAGAAGTGAAAAAATCAAAGCGGCAGAGGAGGAGAGTTTCATAAGCAAACAAGGGATAAGGACACGATACGCCAAAGGACTACGCCGTTTTGTATGAAGGAAATGTTGGCTTAAGAAAAGCGCGGATTTGCCCCCAGACGTTAGAAAAGATTAAAAGCGAATTTTCTAACAAACAACCAATCACACCCAATCGATAGGCCCAGTTCGACCGGTATGCTCCCCGCTCAAGCAAGTGTACCGCACTATCACGTCCGAAATTGCTCCATTCCTACCCACAAATCATCTCGTATGCGCGATTTGATCAGGCGATCTTGAAGCACGCCTGAATATTGCCGCGATTGTTTTAACCTCCATGCCTACTGAAGCCTACCTTCCCCTGGTGATCCGTGACTTTAAGCAGCTCAAACGCTTAGCCGATGGGGCGATCGCGCAGTTACCGGCTGATCAATTCTGCGCGATCCCGGCTGAGGGCGACAACAGTGTGGCCGTGATCATGAAACATATCAGCGGCAATATGCGCTCCCGGTGGTCAGACTTCCTTTCGTCTGATGGAGAAAAATCCGACCGAAACCGCGACTCGGAATTTATTCTTCTACCCGAAGACACCCGGGAGAAGCTCTTCGCCCAATGGGAGGAGAGCTGGGCCATTCTTTTTCGTGAGCTAACTCCGCTCACGACCGTTGATCTTACCCGTACAGTGAAAATTCGAGGCGAACCCATCACCGTGTTGCAAGCCATCAATCGTCAACTCACCCACTACGCCTATCATGTCGGACAAATCGTCTATCTGGCGAAGCATCTCGTGGGCAACCATTGGCAAAGCCTCAGTATTCCGGTCGGCAAATCAGAGCAGTTTAATCGCGCTCCCACCAAATACCTGGCTCAGCCGGAACGTAGCAGTGAAATCCGATGACGCCACCCAACCCTGATCCCGCAGCCGTGGTGCAACGGCAACTTGAAGCGTTCAACGCCCGTAACCTGGATGCGCTCATGGCGACATACGACGACGACGCCCAGCTATTCGAGCACCCGGCGAAACTACTCGCCTGCAGTATCGCGGCCCTGCGTGAGCGTTTCAGCGCGCGCTTCGAGGAACCAAATCTTCACGCCGCCCTCATCAACCGCATCGTGTCAGGCAGCCACGTGATCGATCATGAAAAGGTGACGCGCACCTTCCCTGAAGGCCCCGGCACCATCGAGCTCGTTATGATCTACCAAGTGCAGCACGGCCGGATTATCCATGCGTGGAGTATCCCAGGATCAAAGATATTAGATTCAAGCCGTTGACCGGGTTAAGAGCTTATCCGAATAACCTGTGTTCTCGCAGGTCAGTGTACTGGCACGCGCCGCAGCCCGCTTGGGCGCGACCGCTGGGACCGCCGCGTTTTACCCGTAAGGAACGCACCGACGGAAGCGCGCCCAGCGGTCGCGCCCTACCTTTTTAGACGCCCTCTAAGGGGAACGGAAGATTTCCGGGAATCGTCCCGCCTTCCTTGACTTGCCTCGCCGCAAATCCAGCCTGCGCGGAGCCAGCCAAACCACTTACTTCCCTTTCATGTCAGCCGATACCACCGAGCACTTCCCAGAAATCTCCCACGCCATCGAGTACCAGGAATTCGCCGGGAGACTCTACAACCTCGACTTGACCGGCAAAGGCCAGCTCACCATCCGCCCCGATGGGCCCACCTATAACTTCACGGGCAAAAAACGCGGCCTGTTCTCCAGCGGCTCGCTCACTTTCGCAATGGGCATCGACGATATTTGGAACGTGATCGCGGATGGCCGCATGATTTCATTCGTCACCCATCAGGGCAAAGCCGGCCAACAGGGCCGGCCCTTTATTTTTCTCTGCCGTGATGCGGCCGAAGCCACGGCGGTGGCCAGTTTGTTACCGACGCATAAAAACGCTGATTTTTTCGCCGCCGTGGATTTCTCCGATAAATTGCGCAACCTGCCGCACGCCGCATCGCCCTGGACGTCGGTGACGAATCTCCTGATCGCCGCCAATGTTGCGGTGTTTATCGTCATGGGATTTCTTGGTGCCGGCTGGATCGAAACTGAAAGCCTGATGCCCTATGTATTCTACGGCGCCAACAACGGCGGGGTCACGACGGACGGCGAGTGGTGGCGGTTGGTCTCATGCATGTTCATGCATTACGGCGTGATTCATCTGCTCATGAACATGTGGGCGTTGTTCCAAACCGGCCACATCGTGGAAAAACTGCTCGGTCGGTCGCTCTACGCCCTCACCTATTTTGGCAGCGGCATCATCGCCAGCCTCGCCAGCATCTATTGGCACGGCGACAAAATCTGGAGCGCGGGTGCCTCAGGTGCCGTCTTCGGTATCTTCGGCGCATTGCTCGGTTTCATGCTCAAAGAAAAGCACGGCCTACCCCGCGTGATCTTCCAGCCCATGCTCAAAAGCACGCTCATCTTTTCCGGTTACAACATTCTGTACGGGCTCGCGAATCCGCGGATCGACAATGCCGCCCACATCGGGGGATTTCTCAGCGGCATCGCCCTCGGTTGGTTGGTGGCCTTGCCCGTCGATGCAGCCGTCCGTGTTCAGAAAACCGGCGCCCGTTTCGTATTGGGATTAGTGGCGGCGAGTATCGCCATCGCCGCCGGAATGTGGTTTGCCCCACGCTTTGATTATCGCCTCAAGGACGAGATGGCTTGGTCAGAAACCAACAAGGACTTTATTGCGCAGGAACCAGCCCTCTCCAAGCAACACGACAAATATCTGGCCGAGCTCGCACAGGGCGTAGACAGCTCGGTCCTAGCGCAGTGGCTGGAAACAAAAGTTATTCCTTTCTACGAATCGTGGTCAGCCAAGCTTCGCCAACTTCAACTGGCACCCGGACGTGTCACTGTCCGTCGCCGCGACACATTGCTGAACATCTTTGAAATGCAGATCGCCAGTTGCCGGCACCTGAATGACGGGCTGCGAGCAAACGACAAGCAAGCTCTGGAAAACTACCGGAAAGAGGAGCTAATCATTTCCCAAAAGGTCAAAGCGATGAGTGCAAAAGAAAACCTCAGTGAAAGGTAACTTCTCCACCCAAAGAGCCGCCGCGCGCACAGCATGCAGTGACTCACCGCCAGCTTGCCTTGTCGCCCATCCACGCCCACCCTGTCCTCATGAATCCCGGTAAAACTTTGCTCGGTGCCGGCGACGGACTGCTGGATCGCGCATTGTGCGTGATCGGCACCTTGCTTTTTTCCCAAGTCCCCGAGTTCATGCAGCAATACCTGCAACGCCTCGGTGGTCATCTCGATGAAGCTCGCCGGCAATTGGAACAATTCCAGCAAACCGCCACGCAGTCGGGCCTCACTCTCGCCAAACTGATCGAGCAAACCACGGCCAACGCCGATCCCGCCGTCGCGAAACTCGGTGGCGTGATGACCGAGGCGTTGGCGCGAGTGGACACACTCGCAACCGCCCAAGCGGCGATGCAGCACGCCTCCCTTTGGTCGCGTCCTTTTGTTTTTTTGGAGCACGTCGACACCGCCATTGCCCACGCCACTTGGACGATATTCAAACCCGCCGTGCCCACGACGCTGGAAGGGCTGCTTTATTCACTCGCGGGCATGCTCACGCTGCTGGCGATCTATCATCTGGGAATCAAGTACCCGGTCGCCTGCACACTGCGCCGTCGTAAGGTGCGCCCGAGGGCGGCATAAAATTCGCTTCGGGTTGGAGGCGGGGTGATCTCACTCCGCCTCCTCTATACGAATGCCCGCTATCACCTAACAACCTTCAGCGTCTCACGTCGTCACGAAATCGAGCACGATCGGATTCACCAGCTGCTCGAAATCGATATAGGCCATCTTGATCACTTCCGTGTGGGTGCCGGCGTTGAAGGCAATTTCCATCTCGTCCGCCAGATTCGCTGTCACGTAGGTTCTCATTTTATAGAGGTTACCAAACGGTGGCATGGCCCCGATTTCGCAATCGGGAAACTCATCTTTAAATTCCGCCTCGGAGGCCAACCGCACATGATTGGTGTCGAGCATATCGCGCAGCTCGGAGAGCACGAGTTGACGATTCGCCGGCAGGACGATCATCGCCATTTCATTTTCGATCATAACAATTACCGTCTTCGCAAAGTCGCGCCCTGAGACATGGGCCGATGCGGCAATTTCCGGAGCTGTAAACGCAGTGGAATGCTGAATGCTGACATACCGCACGTTGTGTTTATTCAAGAACGCTTTCAAGGTCTTCGCTGGCATAAATCCCCCTGGGTTGGAGTTGTTCAAGTGCAGCACCGGACTGGCGGTGAACAGCGGAAAGCAGAAGACCGATTCACCCGATGCCGATGCCTTCAATATACTCCGATCCGTCCGAAAGTAAACCGAGGCTTTGGAACAAAGCTCAGTGAAAAGATGTTTGAATCACTTGCAGAGCGACGTCGCCCCATAACAAAAAAATCAACGCACCGGTCTACTTCTTCGGCAGGGCGAAGGCCATATAGGTATCGCCGCTCTTGGTGCCCATCTTGCCGCCGCCACACGCGATCACAATATATTGCCGTCCGCCTACCTCGTACGTCGCGGGCGTCGCGTAACCGCCGGCGGGGAGTTTCACGCGCCAGAGTTCTTTGCCGGTGCAGGGATCGAACGCGCGGAAATTTTCATCTTTGCTCGCGCCGATAAACAACAGTCCGCCCGCGGTCACGAGTGGGCCGCCATAATTTTCGGTACCGGTCGGAGCCAGGCCGCGCGCAGTAAGCTCGGGATATTCTCCCAATGGCACGCGCCAAAGAAACTCGCCCGTATTGAGATTGATGGCGTTGAGTGTGCCCCAAGGTGGTTTCACTGCGGGATAACCATCAGGATCGAGAAAGCGATTGTAGCCGGTGTGCGTGTAGGGCGGCGGCACAAAACTGGCGGGAGCCGCGTCGGGCACATAGGTTTGCCAGCCCGCGTGCTGCTCGGTCGGCGCGGTTAATTCGGCTTCGCCTCGCAGATAACCGACCACCGCCTCGCGCTGGGCTTGGCTAAGAAAAGCCCACGAAGGCATAACCGCACGGCCCTTCGTCACGACCTCCAACATCTGATCGCGCGTGAGGCGTTGTTTGATATCAATGAGCGAAGGAATATTTGCCGCCTTGTTACCCCCCCGATCCGCGCCGTGACATCCGGTGCAATTTTGCAAAAACACCTGCTGCCCGAGCGAAGTGGCTCCGCTCGAATCGATCATGCTGAGAATCCAGGGCATCTCATTCGCATTCACATAAAGAATACCTGCCGGATCAGCGGCCGCCCCGCCCCACTCGGCTCCACCATCGAAACCAGGAAAAATAATCGTGCCCTCGCGACTCGGTGGCGCGAAAGGGACATGCGGTCGGACACGCGTGAAACGTTCCATCACGGCGCGCCGCGCTTCGGGCGTCTGATCGGTAATTTCTTCCGCCGTGAAAATCTGTCGAGCAAACGGCGCGGGCTTGAGCGGGAGCGGCTGCGTGAGCGAAGCCACTTCGCCGGCAAGATCGGAACTCGGCACCACCACTTCTTCGACGGGGAAAAGGTGCTCACCGGTCAGGCGGTTGAAAACCCACACGTGTCCACTCTTCGTGACTTGGGCGACGGCGGGAACATCATGCCCCTCGTGCTTGACCGTGAGCAGCGTTGGCGGCGCCGGCGGATCACGATCCCACATATCGTGATGAGTAAACTGATAATGCCACACATGCTGACCGGTGACGGCATCGAGCACGAGCAGGCAATCAGCGTAGAGATTGTCGCCCAAACGATGACCGCCCCAAAAATCAAAGGTTGCCGAACCCACGGGACAGAAGACCAACCCATGCTCCTCGTCGACCGTCATGCCGGCCCAAACGTTCGTGCCACCCACCCGTTGCCACGCATCGGCGGGCCAGGTTTCGTAGCCCGGCTCGCCCGGGTGAGGAATCGTGTGGAAGCGCCAGACCATTTTCCCGGTCCGCACATCGTAAGCGCGTATGTGACCGGGAGCGGCCGGGCCGGGCCCTTCACCCAAGCGCATGCCCATGATGATGAGATTGCGAAAAATAACACCGGGTGTGTTCGCCTGAATCGCCAGCCCATGCACATCTCGATCCAAGCCTTCACTCAAATCGACGCGGCCATGATCGCCGAAACTTTCGATGTGCTTCCCCGTGCGCGCATCGATAGCATGGAGCCATTGGCCCGAGCCAAATAGAATGCGGCGATCATCCCCTTCGGTCCACCAAGCCAGTCCGCGATTCACGCCATTCGCGTCGGCGGGCTCGAAGCGCCAGAGCTCGCGCCCGGTGGCGGCATCGAGCGCCACGAGTTTGCTCTGAGGACTCGTCGCGTAGAGCACGCCGTCGATGATGAGCGGATTGCACTGGATTTGAGTGCTGTTCTCGCGTGCATCCCCCGCCCGCCAGGTCCATGCCACCTCCAGCTGGTTGACGTTGGCTGGAGTGATTTGAGTGAGCGTCGAATAATGGCTGGCCGATTTATCGCCGAGATAGGTGGGCCAATCACGAGCTGCGGCCGCCTGCAGTGGTGAAACGGACAGACTTAAAATACACAGCAAAGCCGCGCGGGCGGCGAAGGCGGGAGTAAGCGTAAGCATGTCGCCAGTGAAGCAAACAAACCCGTATTGCCAAGCGGAGATAGCACTGAAAAAACATCCGAAGTATACGTCCGCGAAAAAAGCCGGACGCCAGAAACAAACTCAAAAACTCAATTCGTCGTGCGCCAAGGCATCTGACTCATTGAGCGGAGCCTGATCCTTCTCCGCAGCATATCGGTCGATGTCTTGATATTGGCATTGATCCGGGAATCCGGTTCCAAGCCAGACGTGTCCGCTACTTCGCTCCGAATGGAAAAGTCATTTTCGCTGACCGTCTCGCTAACTTCGCTCGCGATGGTTTCCATCGGGGCGCTGTCCACGGCTTGTTCTTCGGCAATAAATTCAGCGGCTGTCTCGACCACTTCACTCGCCACCACTTCCTCCGGGACGCTCTCCGTCGGTTGAGCTTCGGGGGACACTGCGCTGGAGCCCGTCTTGGCCTGACTGCTGTTCATATAGGCGGCAATCAGCAACTCAAACGCGCGCTGTTTCAGGTGATCGGGATACTGTTCGATGATACCGGCGATTTTTTCCAGTTCAGCCTTTAAGCCTGAATAATCGGCAGAGCCTGCGTTGGTCAGAGTGGGGTCCATTTTGATTTTCTTGGAAGGGATTTGATGAAAACCTCGGACAGGTCTTTGTCTGATTATTCAACAACGAGTCTCCATACAGGTCAAGTACTTGGCCGGAAATGTGAATAAGTAACAGTTTTTTCGAGAGCGAAGAATGTGGCCCGTTATCCCATTAAAATGAAACGAACGAACAAATGGGACCGCCAATCTGCGGCCAGTCTACCCGCCGTGACTCTTCATTGCCCTTTGGCCGCGATCTCCCCGAGCAACGCCCACAGACTGTCGCGGACAGGCGAGCCTTCCAGATATTCCGTCGCTTTTTGTTTATGCCCCCGGGATCGTAACCCGGCGTAGACGTGCAGTTCGAACTGCGCTTGAAGCTGGTCGTGTGTCGTGGATAAGCCCAAGGCTGATAGCAGAAACAGGAGCGCTTCCATGGTGGAAAATTGACCCGCGCCCGCTTGAGTGCGCAACCAGTAGCGGCTTTCACCAGTCATCGGCAAGCTGACCCGCCGACCCCACGAGGCGACCGCCCGGGACATTTCACCGGCTTGCTGCCAGTTGCCATCCAGCAAGAGCACCTGCAAATTCTCCACCGATTGATTGGCCGGCAGGGGTTCGCCCAACGGATGCAAAATCCAGAGTTCCTTGCCCGGTTGCACAATAGATTCCGGCGAAAGCGGCCGTTCTTTACGATAAAGATGTTGGCCAGAGAGGGGAACGACGCGCCGGAGCAAATCGCCCGTACTGCTCGGCCGAAAGGCTTCGAGATAGTGCATCAGCACATCGATGCGCAACGGGCACTCGATTTCCCGTAAGCCCGCGCAAATACACCAGCGCGGTGCCAACTGACAACGCGCACACCGGGGAGTTTGCTTGAGAACAACACTGCGAGCCATGGCGCCAGACGGACGAAATCCGCGGTCGCCGTCAAATCCCGATGCAAGATCCACAAAACCCCAGCGGGCAAATTGCAAAACCAAGCAAGTTGAGCTGATTAGATTGGTGTATTCACCCCATTCGAGGGCCGCAAACTCCGCATCCACTGAACAATATCCAACATTCGCAGTTTTTTCGCAGAACCTCGTCCGAATTTCAGAGTCTGTCTACTTGCCCTCACCTTGATGAACGCCCCGATGACACAACCCACCAGCCTAGAGACCAAAACTCCTGAGCCCGCCAAAACATTTCGCATCCTTTATGCGGAAGATATGCGCGAATTACGGGACTTGGCAATTATCACCCTCGGCCGCGACGGGCATTCGGTGGAATGCGTGAAAGATGGCCAAGCCGCCCTCGGCCGCCTCACCGCCGAGCCCGCCGCCTTCAATTTGCTCATCACGGATCACCACATGCCCAACATGAACGGCCTCGAGCTGATCCAGCATGTGCGCACTTTGCCCTACATAGGGAAAATCATCGTTTTCTGTTCCGAGCTGAGTCAGGATGTCAACCAAGCCTACTGTGATCTCAAGGTTGACGAGATCCTCTATAAACCGATTTTGCCCTCCGAGTTGCGCGCCGTGTTGGCCCGCCTTTAAGCCAACGCCCCGGGTTTCCAGAGCGTTCACCACTTCTCGTTTATTTTGCGGACACAGGAGCAGGCCCGGATTTTTTCCACGGTGCCTCGATCACTTTATAGCCTTCCGGAGTTTTGCGAAAATGGATTTCTTCACATTCGAAATACTCGATGTCTTCATACCACACACTGCGAGTGTCGGCGGGCAAAGTCTTGGTAATCGCCCCCAACGGAGCCTCTGCCCAGACCAAGCCATCAGAGGTCCGCTTAAAGAACTGCCCATCCTTAAACTGATATTCCACATCACCGACCCAGGCTGACTGATAATCGTCCGCTTTGTTTGAAACCGTCGGAGTCGCCGGTGTAGTCGACAAAATGGCAGAGGAAGCCGGCACTCGCACCACCACGGTCGTTGGCGGATCCACGACCACATAACCCTCGGAACAATTTTGATAGTACACGTTATCATAGCGGTAATAGAGCGAACTGCCGACATAGACGCGGGAGTAACGCGAAGGTAATTCCCGCACCACACAGCCTCGTGGCGCATGCACCACTTGGTAGCCGTAACGTCCGGGGCGGTAGAACGTGCCGCGATGATAATAATACCGCTCCTGCCCGGACGATACTTCGACATAACCACGGGGAAACGGCACCCCCACGCTTACGCCGACACTGACCTGCGAAGAGGCCTTTGCCTCACTAAGACAAAAGCCGCTGCCGCAGATGAGACCAATCAATAGTACCCGGACGGTGGATGGAAAATTCAAGTTCATCGTTAATAAGGTGGGTAATTCTTGTGACGCGTAAGTTGAGCAATTGTTTCGCGCTTACACAGTACAAAGTTGCCACCATCCCATCCGCCGTCAATATAGCCTAATCTTCATGAAGCCTGCGGAATAAACCAAACGGATCACCGCTGTTTTCCTGAATCATCAAGAGACTGACTGCTGCTCACTCCCATTCCATAGGAGCGCAAAACCGACAACTCACACACCCCAAGAGAGATAATAAAGCCTACCCAAGCTCATGTTTTTCGACCTACCGATCAAGCACGCCCCCCATTGTGCCGATCACACCTAACGGCTGAATCCTTCCCGATTCGCCGCCACTCCTTTATCTCCTGATGAATCTTCCACCCCAGATTGCCGGTATGCGCGCCAGCGCCGGTGAACTAGGGCTGCTGCTTGCCTCTTGGTGCGATCAAAACTCTGGCAGTGAGAATTTCGTCGGACTCGATGCGATGCTGGAGCTACTGAAGGCTCAATTCCGTCGCTTACCCGGTATCGTCGAACATCTTCCCCTGACGATCACTCCGGCAGAAGCTCTCCGCATCCGCGTTCGGCCCAAAGCTCCGATTCAACTCCTTTTCAGCGGCCACTACGACACCGCTTATAGCGCCTCGCATCCCTTTCAACAGTGCGAATTCTCCAACGCCGAGAAAATGCGCGGGCCCGGCGTGATCGACATGAAGGGCGGGCTCGTTGTGATGCACGCGGCCCTCGAAGCCTTTGAACGCGGCAAGCACACGGGCCAAATCGGCTACGAAGTCCTGTTAACCCCGGATAAGGAAACCGGTTCCTTTGGCTCGTCCACGCTGCTCCACAAGGCCGCCCAACGCCATCAATTCGGTTTCGTTTTCGAACCGGCCCGCCCCAATGGCGATCTCGTGTTATCACGCAAAGGCACGGGCGATTTCATCGTCACCAGTTTTGGACGACCAGTGCTCAAGAATGAGCACGGCGAAGGCTCCAATGCCGTCAGCACGCTGACCGAATTTCTCGCCTTGGTTAACCAGTTGCCGATCTCCCTGCCCGGCGTGATCGTCCAGACCAGCCCCATTCGCGGCAGTGGCGCGACACCCAACGCCGTCTCCGTTTTCGCTGATGCCTCGCTCGATATCTCCATCACCCAGACCGCCGAGCGCGATGCGGTCTTGGCCCGACTGCACGACTTCGCTTATTCGATCAATTCCCGGCCCGAAGGTTGTAAGGTGGAACTCAGCGGAGGTTTTAATCGCCCGCCGATGAAATGCGCCCCCGCGACCGAATCCGTTTTCTCCGCCTGGCAACAATGCAGTCACGACCTTGGTCTCGCGCCCTTCTCCTGGATCGACGCCAATCGCAGCTCCGATGCCAATCTGCTCGCGGCCGCCGGCCTGCCGTGCCTCGACGGTCTCGGTCCGATCGGCGATTTGATGCACAGCCCGAAAGAATGGGTTGATCTCCCCAGTCTCATTCAGCGCGCCCAAATCACCGCGCTTTTCCTGCACCGTCTCGCCGTCGGCGAAATCCAGCTCCCGCCACGAGCCGCGAGTTAAGTTTGCTTAAGAAAATAGCAGCGGTGCTTCAGAAGTTTTCCGGCGATCACTGTAGCCGGGGTGCCCTCACCCCCCGCGAGTCATAGGCCGCGCCAGCAAACTGGCTGACCCACGGGAGGACTTCATCTTTAACCTCCAATCTCACCGCCACCCCCACGCGCCTCATCCCCGCGCCGGCAACACCGAGCCATAAATCGCGATCCAGTGGCACACGCTCCCCCCGAGCACAAAAAGATGCCAGATGGCGTGGTGATAAGGCAGTTTCTCCCAGAGATAGAAAATCGTGCCACCCGAATAACACGCCCCGCCGGCCAAGAGCCACGCCAGCCCCGCCCCGGGCAACAACGCCAGCAACGGCTTGATCGCAATCATCACCAGCCAGCCCATGCCGAGATAAATCAGAGTGGAAATAAAGTTAAAGCGCCCGGCGAACCAGAATTTCATGACGATCCCCACCACGGCCAACCCCCACACCACCCCAAATAAACTCCAGCCCCACGGCCCGCGTAAAGTCACGAGGGAAAATGGCGTGTACGTGCCGGCAATCAGCAGAAAAATCGCCGCGTGATCAAATTTCTGGAGCAGCAACCGCGTGCTCGCCCGCTCGAAACTATGGTACACCGTCGAAGCTGAGTAGAGCAGCACCAGCGTCGCCCCAAAAATCGCCGAGCTCGTGATGTGCCACGCATCCCCGCGCTGCACCGCCGCCACCACCAGCACCACCAAGCCCGCCACACTCAGCGCCGCGCCCAAACCATGCGTCAGGCGATTGGCGCGTTCTTCGGCGGGCGGATAATAACTCGTGCTCATGGTGTGAGGACAACATGCGTGCCCACCCGCCGGGCGCGAATGCTTTTCGCGTTCTCCACCGCACCACCCGCGGATATTCCATTCTCTCA
>JANYCF010000119.1 GCA_025360455.1 Opitutaceae bacterium
GCGGCGGTGTGTTGCGCCGCTACTGCGCCGGCGAGCATCGATGCGGCAAGCCAGAGTGCTGTCTTTGCAGCCGCCTTCCGCGCATCACGTACCGCGTGAACAACCAGACTCGGACCTCGCGTCGAATCTCCACCGGCAAACACGCCGGGTACACTCGTCATTTGGTTTTGATCGATCACGATCCCGCCCCAATCATTGGTGGCCACGCGACGAAAATCACTTTCCGCGGGGAATGGCATCGGATCGAAACCGTAAGCGATGAGCACCATGTCCGCCGCCGCGAGAAACTCCGAATTTGGCACCGGCCGCGGTTTGCGCCGGCCGGACGAGTCGGGTTCACCGAGCTCCATCCGTACACAACGCGCACCCGTGACGGCCCCAGCCTCATTGCCAATCAGCTCCACGGGATTAACGAGAAACTGAAACTGCGCCCCTTCCTCCAAGGCGTTGGCGTATTCCTTGCGACTGCCGGGCATGTTGGCCAAATCGCGGCGATACAAACAAGTAGCCGAAAGCGCACCGGAGCGCACCGCCGTCCGCAAGCAATCCATCGCCGTGTCGCCGCCGCCTAGCACCACTACCCGCTTGCCGGTGACATCGACCGGATCGCCGGGGCCGAGCCATGGCTCGACATTTTTTTGCACCAAAAAAGGTAAGGCTTGGACCACGCCGGTGAATTGCGCACCGGGGACGTCCAACTTCTTGGTTTGTTGCGCCCCCACACCGAGGAACACCGCATCATAGCTGGATTGCAAAGCCTCAAGCGAAATATCCCAGCCGACCCGCACGCCAAGGCGAAACTCCACTCCGCGTTTCGCCAACAAATCGACGCGACGCGCCACGATTGATTTCTCGAGCTTGAACGCGGGAATACCGTTGACCAGCAATCCACCAGGCACGCGCAGTGATTCGAAAATGGTGACATGATAACCGAGCTGGACCAACTGGTCGGCACAGGCCAGCCCGCCCGGACCAGAACCAATCACCGCGACCCGACGTCCATTGGAAGCAACCTGCACAGGGAGGACCGCGTCATGGGCGAAGGCATACTCGTTGACGAAGCGTTCCAGCGCACCAATCGCGATCGGGTCGGTGCGGGCGTTCAGAATACACGCGCCCTCGCACAATTTGTCCTGCGGACACACCCGGGAGCAAATCTCGGGCATGTTACTCGTCGAACGTGAAATCTCCGCCGCCTCAAGAAACCGACCCTGCGCCGTGAGCGCGAGCCACTCGGGAATGCGATTGTTCAACGGACAGGCTTGCACGCAGGACGGATTGCCACAGTTGATGCAACGACTCGCCTGCGCCTGCGCAGTGGCCTCGTCGAAATTCGCATAGATCTCGAAAAAATCCGCCACACGTTCCTGTGCCGGCCGTTTTGGCGGGGCGGCCCGGTCGATCATCGACCAGTCGTACTTATGATTCCAGCTGCCTTGGGCGTTCATGGTAAAATGATTGCCTGACGTCTACAGCTTAACGCGCTCCACCCGCAGCGAAAGGATGGAACCAGGATCAAACATTTCTAGAAGCTGACTAGCTAAAGAAATGTAGTCGCGCTAATCGGGCTGATTTCCCGTAACGGGAGAAATAACTAAGCCCCGTTACGCCGCCAGACAGCGCACCGTCATTTCACGCAGCACGGTTTCTTGTTCGTTCGGACGCTGGACGATGCCTTCGAAGGCGCGGACAAATTCCTGCTGGTTGTCGATCAAGCGACGCAACGACGGTAGTTTGCCCGAACCGACCAATTTTCCGACGTACCACTGATTTTGCGTGAAGAGATTATATGAACTTTTCTCCGCATCACCGCCGAAAAGTTCAGAGTAGGTCGATTGCGCGCGCGCCCAAGCGGCTTTGTCGAAACCGTACGGACCGGGTGCGCGCAACTCACCCGCATCCATCAGTACGCGGGCTTGAATCAAAATGCGCGTGCGATTCTGCAGTGAAATCAAGAGTGGCCGCGCATCACCGCCGGCAAAGAAGTGCCGCTGCAACGCATGCAACGCGCCGTGCAGATCGCCGGCAAAAAAACGGTCAGCCGCCTCGAAGAAATCACCCTCGGCCACATTCGCGACCAGATCGACAACCGCCGCTTCCTCAATCACCGCGCCATCGCCCGCATGAGTCGCCAGCTTGCGCACCTCTTCGGTCAGCAATCGCGTATTTGCCCCCACCTTCGTGAGCAGCATTTCCAGCGCATGTTCGCCGAAAGTCACACCCATCTTCTGCGCCTCGGCCAGCGCCACCGCAGCCAAGGCCTCGCCGGCATTCTCGCTGTCGCCGCCCGTCACCGTGAAATCGGAATTGGCTTCGCACCACTTCGGAAAAGTCCGCCGGCGATCCACCGGCGCGGCTGTGATCACCACCGCCACTTCATCCGGGTTCACCTTCTCCAACAATTCCTGCAAAGCCTCCACCTGCCGAAGCGTGCCCTCGGCGCGCCCCGTCACATTATCCGCCAGAAAACTCACGTCCTTGAACCAGACGATGCGCTTGCCGCCAAACATCGAGACCGTTTGCACGGCATCGCGAAAACGATTCACCGCCGTCTCCACCTCATCCACCTTATTGGCAAAGCCACTGATGACATCGCGGGAGTATTCATCGGCATTGGCGTCCGCCGCGAGCTCGTCGAAACGTTCCTTGCCCACCCGGTTGACGAGAAAGTCATCCGGACCGCAGATGAAAGTAAAAGCTTTGGAGGCGGCAGGCATGCAGGAGGATTTGCCCACGAAATACACCAAAGCGCACGAAGATTTTTCAGGTATCTCATCTCATTTGTCATCGCGAGTCGCAACGCGACGTGGCGATCCAGCTAGATCTGGGTTGCTCCCAGACTTCGCGACTCCCATTGAGACATTTGTGGGCAACACCTACTACGTCTATATCATCACGAATCGACGTAATGGCACGCTCTACACCGGCGTGACGAATAGTCTGCAACGTCGAATCTGGCAGTATAAGAACAAGGTGTTTCCCGGGTTTTCCGCTAAGTATGATTTGCACCAATTGGTCTATTTCGAGTCCTTCCGCGACATCACGAACGCCATCGCCCGGGAAAAGCAAATTAAAGCAGGTTCTCGCGCCAAGAAACTGGAGTTGATAGAGCGCGAAAATCCGGAATGGAAAGATCTCAGCGCGGATTGGTTCGAGTGACGATACGGTCCCATGCGCCCCCGAACACCCAAATTTGTCATCGCGAGCCCGAAGTAGTCGGGCGTGGCGATCCAGCTGACTGGATTGCTTCCCCCGTCGCCGAGGCTATGGCGGACAAGTCGTCGCTTCGCTCCTCGCAATGACAAGTGGGGAGAATTGTGAGAAACCCCGACCAGCCCGAGAAACCAAGCCAACAAACAATGTCAGCTGGATCGCCACGGCGGGCTGCACCCGCCTCGCGATGACAAATCTTGGGGAGCCTCGGATCAATTCGCCTGCGCCTGAGAGGCCTTGCGGGCTTCCTTCATCACTTCGCGCCGCAGCCAGTCGATGGCGTCGTTCAGCACCCGCTTCTTCACCGTGTCGCGTGGGCCGGGGTAGTTGAGTTGTTTCGACCAATCGCCGCCCGGGGCATGCAGGCCGATATAAATCGTGCCGACGGGATTTCCCCCGCAACCGCTCGCCGGACCGGCAAAGCCCGTGATCGCCAACCCATAATCGGCGCCCAGTTGCTCGGCGACGCCTGTGGCCATGGCCACCGCACACTCGGCGCTCACCGCGCCGTGCTGGGCGAGGAGACATTCCGGACAATCGAGCAGGAGCATCTTCGCCTCATTGCTATAACCCACAATCCCGCCTTGAAAAAACTTACACGCCCCGCACAAATCCGCAAAACTGTTGGCAAGCATGCCACCGGTGGAAGATTCCGCCACGGCGAGGGTGCGGCCTTGCGACTTGAGCAGATGGGCTACGACTTTGGCCGGACTGTCGTGGCCAAAACAAAGCAGATTATCGCCGAGCAACGCGGCGCATTCCGCCGCGATCGAGTGCAGCTTCTCCCGGCTGTATCGTCCGTCGGGCGAACTGATGCGGCAATCGACCTGCCCCTGATGCGCACAAAACGCGATGCCCAGCCCGGGATTCCGACTGAAAGTGGATTCAAACAAAGTCTCCAACGACGATTCCCCTACCCCCACCGTGCGCATTTGCAGATAGGCTTCACCGTCCGTGAGCAGACCACGCAACGCCAACCGCGGCATCACTTGATCGGTGAACATCGGCTGCAATTCATTGGGCGGACCAGGCAGCATGATCAGCAGCTTTCCGTCCTGCTCCACCCACAAACCCGGCGCGGTGCCATTCGCATTCGGCAACACTTCTCCGCGTTCAAACTTGTAGGCCTGCTTCAGATTATTTGGGGTGGCTACTCGGTTATATTTGGCAAAGCGGGCGCGAATCGCCTCTTCGATTTCCGGATCAAAAATGAGTTTCTGGCCCAAACAGGCTGCGAGCGCTTCGCGCGTCCGGTCATCACAAGTCGGCCCGAGTCCACCGGTGGTGATCACCACCTCCGCCCGCGCCCAGCTTTCGCGAAATTGCGCCGCAATAGCGTCGGCTTCGTCCGTGATGGTGACGTTACGCTGCATCAACACACCACGCCGACCCAATTCCGCACCAATCCACGTCAGATGGGTATTCGCGGTCAGCCCAAGCAGCAACTCATCGCCCAGCGTGATCAATTCGACACGTGGAGATATTTTGCCCGTACCATTGCGGGTGGTTTCATTGGATTCAGTGTGTGCCATGCAATACTAACTAAGCGCAACGTACCTCTATTTTTTTAAAATGCCAGCTCCCGAACGCCCACGATGTTAGATCGGCCAAAATATTATTTGCTTAAACCCTCCCTTTCATTTCCCCGTGAAAAATCTGTGTTTATCTGCGCCCATCTGTGGTTCACTGGTCTGATCCTGGATGCCCCACCCACGGCCGAACCCTGATGTCCTCCTCACCCCACACCGACGCCCTCAAGGCCAAAGTCCGCGCTCTGCCGGACAAGCCCGGCGTGTACCTGATGAAAGACCGGCTCGGCCGCATCATCTACGTGGGCAAGGCCAAGAGCCTCAAGAAACGCGTCTCCACCTATTTTCACGCCGGCCGGGCCCGGGCACTGCGCCATCAACCCAAGATCCGCACCCTCATCGAGCTCATCATGGATCTCGAAATCATCGAGGTGAAATCCGAACCGGAAGCACTGCTCCTCGAAGGCAAGCTGATCAAGCAGTGGCGGCCGAAATACAACACCGACTTCACCGACGACAAGCGTTTCCTCCTCGTCCGCGTCAATCCCGAGGACGACATGCCGCGCTTTACGCTCACGCGCTTCCGCAAAGAAGACCGCTCGCGCTACTTCGGTCCCTTCGCCCACTCCGGCCTGCTTCGCCGCACGCTCGCCTCCATGCGCAAACAATTCGGCGTACTCCTCGCCGACAGCCATCCCGTCAAACTCCCTGATGGCCGCTATCGGCTCTACGACGATGTGCGCGCCGAACTCTCCGGCTGGCCCAACGAGGTCGAACCCGCCGAATACCGGTTGCGGATCGAACAAGCCTGCGAATTTCTCGACGGCAAATCCCGCGAATGGCTGGAGACGCTCCGCGCCGAGATGAAAGTCCGCTCCAGCAAACAGGAATACGAGAAAGCCGCCGAACTGCGCGATGTCGTGCTCGCCCTGGAAAAAACCCTCGAGCGCACGCGGAAGTTCACTCGCGATATGACGAAGCTCCGGCCCAACGACGAGGCGCTGCGCTCCCTGCAGGAGGCACTCGGACTCGAATCGCCCCCGGTTAACATGGAGTGCTTCGATATCTCCCACATCAGCGGCACCTTCGTCGTCGCCTCGATGGTCCATTTCACGAATGGCCGGCCCGACAAGGATCATTATCGCCGCTTCTCCATCAAGAGCTTCATCGGCAACGACGATTTCAGGGCGATGGAGGAAGTTGTCGGTCGCCGCTACCGCCGGCTCATCGAGGAGAAAAAGCTTTTCCCCGAACTCGTCGTCATCGACGGCGGTCGCGGGCAGATCGCCGCCGCGCTCAAGTCTTTCGTCGCCCTCGACTGTCCGCCGCCCGCCATCATCGGCCTCGCGAAGAAGCACGAGACCATCATCTTCCCCGACGCCCGCGCCCCGCTCAATCTCCCCCTCGGCCATCCCGGCTTGAATCTGCTGCAACGCCTCCGCGACGAAGCCCACCGTTTCGCC
>JANYCF010000137.1 GCA_025360455.1 Opitutaceae bacterium
CCAACTCGTTTTCTGGAAGGTCAATCGTCGTTTTCATGCTTCTATAAATGGCTTTTTAGGAAGCATTCTCAAGGTGTTTTTTCTGGATTTTCGGGCAGAGGCACTGGTTCGCCCCTGGCCATATTCTGCCGGATCACACCCGCGGGCATCACAGTTCGCGCGCGAGTTTTTTCACTTCAAGCAGACCGTCGAGCATCAGCACGACCGATTGCACCGTCGGGCAAGGCGGGCAGGAGAAGCGGACGCGGTCGCGGACGTAGGTGATGTCGTCGATGCTCGCCGGCTTCAGCTCCTCGTTGATGAGTTCCAGCAGCGCTTCGGCGCGCATGTCCTGCGGCCCTGCCAGCAGCTGGCGCAGGGCTTCCCGCACGCGAGGAGTGAGATTCGGACGTTTCATGAGCGCTCCAGCGAAAACACTCGCGCCGCTCTTGCCAAGCAAACGCGTGAGCGGTGGTCAGGGTCAGGAACTCAGGTTGCGAGGGATGCGAGATAAGCCGTGATGGCCAGCATGTCCGACGCGCTAGCTCGTAAATTTCTCACTCAAGCCAAAGAAAACTCTTGGGACACAGAGACGGAAAGAGGCGCACAGAGATTACAGTGAGCAAAAACAGATCCAAGGCCGCAGAGGATTAGTCCACTAATGGGCTTCATCAATGGATGAATCCTACAAAGGGCAGCTTCGACTGATCGTCTACGCCAATGGGTTTCTGGGGCCTGCTAATCGCAGGCAGGGTTTCGACCCCATACTTCACAGGCACGGAGGCCTGTGGCTACCCCAACTCCAAGACCCCAAACCCGAAAACCTAATCTCGGTCTGCGATAAGCAGACTCCCCGGAGCCCACACCGGAGACTATTAGTCGCAGGGCTAATTTAAAGTTTCGCCCATTGGCGAAACTCATTAGTGGTAAACCTGCCTTGATTGATCTGAGTTCGTTTGGGTCGCGCCGTTTTGAGGCCTGGCCGGGGTTTGTTGGTTTTGATTGAAAGATAAAGAGCGAGCCGTTGCGGTATGTTCACTTCCCACCACCTATCCCGCATGAAAAAAATTTCCTGCCTCCTCCTCCTTGGCTTCGCCTTGCTCTTCGGCACCGGGCTGCGGGCCCAAGAACAACCCAAGGTTACCCGGACGGAAGACGTCATCTACGGACGCAAATTCGGCATGGCCCTGACGCTCGACGTGTTCGAACCGGAAAAGAAGAATGGCGCAGCCGTTTTTTGGATCGTAAGCAGCGGCTACTCTTCCGGACATCAAAACATCAAACCGGCGATTTTCACGCCGCTGCTCGAACGCGGCTACACGGTGATCGCGGTCGTGCACGGCTCGCAACCGCGGTTCATCGTGCCACTCTTCCGAAGGGGTCCACTCTTCCGAAGGGGTCTGGCCGTGTTTTGTTAGTTTCGGATTGAAAGGCGAGCGGCGTGTCGTTGCATTGGCGTCATGGCCCGCCGACTACGGATCGAATACCCAGGAGCGATGCACCATGTGATCAACCGGGGAAACTACCGGAGGGATTTGTTTGAGAGCGTGGGGGCAGCGGAGGCATTTCTGAGGACCCTGTTTGAGGCGGCGACCAAGTTTGGTTGGCGGGTTCATGCCTACGTCCTGATGCGAAACCATTTTCATTTGGCGGTGGAAACACCCGAACCAACGTTGGGCGAAGGCATGCATTGGTTGCAAAGCTCGATGGCGACCCGGTTCAATCGGTTGCGCGCGGAGAGCGGACACCTGTTTCAAGGCCGTTATCAAGCGCTGCTGATCGAGGATGCGGCGGCACTGGCGAGGGTCGTGGACTACATCCATCTCAATCCGGTGAGAGCCAAAATCGTGCCGCCCGAGCAAGCGACCAACTATCGCTGGAGCAGTTTGGCCGCGTTGCTAAAGGGGCCTCGCCCCGTTCAGCTCACGGCCCAAGACTGGTTGCAGGCGAGAGGCGGTTGGTCGGACAATGCAGCGGGCCACCGAGCTTATGCCAGCTATCTACGCGAGCTCGCGCAGGATGAAGCCGCATGGTCTCGGGAAGGCCTGGTCGGTCTTGCGCAAGGCTGGGCCATCGGCTCGCTCGCGTGGCGTCGGGCGTTGGCGAAAGAGCATGCCGCCCGTTCACTCACGTCTGGTCTGCCGCGCAAGGAACGAATGGAACTCAGACAAGCGAGTTGGCAGGCGAGTCTGGACGCCAATCTGGCGAAATTGAGAAAATCGGCTTCGACACTGAAAACCAAGCCGCTCAAACAGCCTTGGAAAATCAAGTTGGCGGAGCGTGTGCGCCAAGAGTCGGGAGCCTCGATCAGCTGGTTGGCCGACCGGCTTCAACTTGGAGGTCCAGCAACGTTGCGTGGCTACCTTCATCAAGCGAGGCGGGCAAAAAACTAACAAAACACGGCCAGACCCCTTGCGGACAAGGCTAGTAGTGGCGCGGGAAGACTACGCGAAAGGTCGTGCCGCTTTCGGCGGAACTCGCCACCTCAAGACTCGCGTCGAGCAATTCACACAGGCGTTTCACGATCGAGAGGCCAATGCCTTCGCCGGGTTGGGCCACCGAGGCCCGCACCACGGGCGAGCTTCCTGCAGCCGGCACCAACACGCGGGAAACGTCACCCTGGATCGCGGCGGCTTTCTCGTCCGACTCCCGCGCACTGGCGGTAGCCTCTTTCAATCCCACGACCAGCGGCGCGTTCGGGCCGGCCTGCAAGCCGGGTCCGGTGTCCTTGATCATCAGCCACCAGCTTTCTTCCTCGACGCCCAAGCTGACAATTACTCCGCCCCGTTCGGTATATTTGAGCGCGTTCAGCAGCAGGTTTTGCAGCAGACGCCGCATCTTGGAGGGATCGCCATCAACCACCAGTTGGGAAGGCCCTTCGACTTTTAAAAACAGGCCTCGGCTGTCTGCGACGGGGCGGTTGGCATCGCCGAGTTCCGTGACGAGCGCGCCGGCGTCGAACTCGCTGATGGTCCGCGTTTCCTTGCCGGATTCGAGGCGCGCCAATTCCGTCAGATCGAAAAGCATCGCGCTCACCGACTGAACGCCCTGTTGCAGCAGCAGCGAAAATTCCTCGCGTTCAGCTTCGGCGATGTCGGCCGTGCCCAATACCTTTGCCGCCAGCGTGACGCCAAAGACGTTGCCGCTGAGATCGTGAACGGCCTCGCGGATGAGCGAGGCGCGGCGGCGTTCGATTTCGTTGATGCTGGCCAGTGCCCCCTCGAGATCACTCATCCGCCCGCGCGCCTCGGCCTGCTGCATCCGCTCGTATTGATTGCAGCTTTCGCTGACCGCCTCATTGACGAGGCTGATCATCTCACGAGCGACTTCCACCATAGTATTGCGTTCGATTTCGGGGTGGGCCGCAGCGAAAGCATCCAGCTCATCGAACAGGCAAAGCTGAAGGTGGCCCCATTCGCGCATGAGCTCGGGCAGACGGTAGCCTTGTTGCCAGCGATGCAGGCCGTGCTTCACTTCTTCTTTTTTCGTCAGGCGATCGGCAGCTTGCGCTTCCTGACCGCCGGGCCGCGAGCGCAGCTTGTGCTCGAAGGCATCAAGCACCTGCGGAATATGGTCGTTGAGCTGGCCACGACTGAGGGCGCGTGCGGTGGTCAGTTGCGGATCGGCTCCGATCGCGCTTCGCCACGCCTGCAGGATCACTTTCCGCCGGCTCGCCAGATGTGCTGTGAGCATTACCAGCTGAGCGCTGAGAGATAAAGGCATGAAGCCTCACCATGCTTCACCTCATCGAAGTAGCAAGGGACAAGACGCGTCGCACCGGCCTTAAAACGATTTGGCGCAGGTTGCGCCGATCAAGCATCGCCTCGCAGGGCCAAGCAGACGAAGTTCCGTTTGAAAGCGGCCGGACCGAAGTTCCCACAACCATCAGGGCTCCCCCTGCCCGACCGGACAGAGGGAGATATTGACCGGATAAAATCAGGACTAGAAGTTGATGGAGGCACCCACGCGCCACTCACTGATCACCTTGGTGGTGCCGCCGCCCTGGACGGAGACGTCGGTATAGAGCAAAGCCCGAGGGTTGATCACCACATCGAGACCGGCGCTGTAGAGCGCGCTGTCACGGGGAGCGCGGCGGGTCGCGACGGCGTAGCTGATGCTGCCGAACGAAGCATTCAAAGCGCGCGAGGAATTCTCGAACTCATGGACCCAGGCGGCGCGCACGTGCGGTTGAATCATGCCCAGGTTCAACCGAATTTCGGTGCCGAGCTGGGTACGAAGTGAGCGCGCGGACTGTTCGGCTACGGTGGCGTTAAAATCGCCCGCACCCGTCTCGGTGAAACCGTTGGCTGACCAACGGCTGGCCAATAGGCCGGCGAAAGGCGACACGATCAATTTTCCAAACGGCAAGTGCTGGCCGACGGTCACGCCCGTGGTCCACTGGTGACCGCGGGTGGATGAAGTGGCAACGGCCGCAGTTCCAGGGAACACGATGGCGCGAGTGGCGCTGTAGCGATTAAAACCGTATGCGAGCGTGGTCTCCACGAACAGCGGGCCATGAAACCAAGCGGCGCGCAGACCCAGCGTCTTTTCTTTCACGGTTGTCTGGCTGCCCACTGAACCGAGACCGGAATTCGTTTTCCCGAAAGCAAAGTAGCCGCCAAGGGTGACATTGGGTTGAATGGTCCGATTCGCTCCGATCAAACCGGACTCGCTGGTATAGTTGCTCTCGCCGACATCCAGATCGGTGCGGGCCTGACCTCGGCGCCGGCTGCCTTCGAAATAATAGTTGTCCTGTCCAATTGCTTCACGGCCAGAACGCAGGAGGCGATCAGAGAGCGAGGTGGCGTTGGCGAAAGCAAAATCAGACCACACCTGATAGCCTTGGGGAGAGAGAGCGTTGAGCGCCGCAGGAAACTGGCTGGCGAGGGGAATGCGGTTCAGGGCTGTCGTTATGCCAGGGCTGGCTTGCGCAGCCTGAGCGACGGCGATTTGATTGGGTGTCGTCGCGAAGCCGGCAAAAGGCAGCTGGGTGAACGCAACGGAAACCGAATTGGGCGCGTAGACCAGCGCAGCGGCGACAGCGGCGCGATTGGTGGCGATGGCGTTGCCGTTGAGGGTGCCAAACGTGCCAGTGACCCCGCCACCCGCAGTGAGGAACATGAAAGACTGGCCGACCGGATCGTAACTATTAAGGGTGTCGATTTGCACCGTACCAGCGAGCGTAGCCGTGCCAGTAACCGCGAGCTGGTCAAATACCGTGGGCGAAGCGAGCTGGATGACGAGCGTACCGGTGGGGGTCTGGGAATAATTGCCGGCGACGGCGAGGGTATCGGCCGTTACGGCGGGAGTAGTGAGACCCGGGCTGAGGGTGCCGCTGTTGGCTACGTTGCCCCCGAAGGTTCCGAGACCGCCGTTAGACCCACCCGGAGTAATGACGGTCGTGCCCCCACTGCCGCCGGCAATAACCACGGCACCGCTGGGATCATATTTCAAGCCACCGGAATAATCGCCGCCGAGCAAACCCCCGCGGGCATTGACGATGTTGGTATCGAGCGTAATGCCGGCCAGCGCCAAGGCGCGGCCCCCGCCGTTGCTGAGGCCGCCAAAGACGATGCTGGTGCCGGCGAGATAATTACCCGCAAACTGATTGTTCGCCCCGATGGTGACCGCACTTCCCGCGTTCCAGAACAGGCCGAGATCGCGGCCACCGTTGGAGCCAAGATTGATGAAGGTGACTGTCGAATTGATGGAGGTGGTGAGTGCCGTGCCGATTTGGAAAACCCAAGCCACGTTATTCTGGCCCTGGGCGTCGAGCGTGAGCGCCCCGTTCAGGGAAGCTGCGTCATTGAATTTATAGACACCGGGAGCAAGCGTGGTACCGCCGAGATCGACGGTGCTCATGTTCGAGTTGGACGCCAAGCCTGCCAAGCCGACAGAAGCCCGGATAAGATCCAGCCGTGCCTGGGCGGTGACGCCGCCCGTCGCGATAATCGACCCTCCAGTGATGACCGCCGGAGGAAATCCCGTGATCCCGGTGGTGGCGCCGGGCGAAAGCCCGACGTTACCATTGCGAATTGTCGTGCCCACCGTGCCCGTGCTGGTGATGGCGGTGCCGCCAAGCAGGGTGAAATCGCCTGCGGAAAGCAGGATCGACTGGGCGTTGCCGTGGGCAGGAGCGCAGAGAAGCGCCACGAGCGCAACGGCAGGCAAAGTCATTAGCTGAGGAAGTTTCATAGTCGCGAAGCATGAGCCTTGGCGCACCTACCGACTATGGGGTATTACCCGCCCGTGACGGCCCGCGGTGGCGAAATCCGAAGTTGACATGGGATGGTCAGGAGGACGCTGAGGCTCTATCTGATCCGTATGAACCCCATTGAAAATTCTTCCCCCCGCGTCGCAACTGCCCCACTCGGCCTCAAACCCCGCCGGCTGAATCACCTCAGAGTTGGCAGGTGAGTCTCGGCAAAGGCTGGGCGACAACCAATAAAACCCTCCCGACACTCAATTGAGTCCGACCCTCGTTGCTCACGGAAATGGATGATCGTGATGCCCCCCCCGTTTTATGCGTAGATAATTCGATAGGGATGTTCATGAACTTCCTTCAAGGGCTTCTCTGGGTATTCATGAACCGGGTGCCCCTGACTGGGATGCTGAGCCGTTCGTTCCCCCCGTTCAACAATGCGTGACACCATCCGAGCCACATAAACCTCGGAATCTTGGGCGATGAACGCCCGAATGGAACGGAGTGATTTCCTAGCCTCCCTCGGCTGACCAGAGGATTTTCACGAAAGACCAAATTCCTTACGGAGGGAAGCGTGGGAATGTATCCGGCCTTGCTCGAAATCGCTCAAACCTGTTTCGATTTTTTGGCGAACATAGATGCGGTACATCAGATCGTCCCACGAAGAAGCTGCCGGAAGCGTTCGCACGAGCTTAAGGGCCTGGCTTTTGATGCTGCGGCGTTTGCTGGTAGCGGTTGGCATGTCCGAAGATTTGGCCGGAGCAGTCTTATTGGCAAACCCGCGCGCAGGGTCGGGGCGAAAACCGGCCAGGCCAAGGGCAATCATGTGGGACGGAAAAATCGTCGGAGAGAATCCGTAAGTCGAATCGGATCAGGTCCGTCGAGGCGGAGGGGACGAATCGGACGGAGTCTGGCTTTGGGTTTGGGAAATCGGGTGAAGCCCAATGTGCCCCCTGCTGGATTTTTCCTACATGAGCGGACGCGACGATCGGTTTTAACCGCAGTCGGATGGCATGGATCGAAAGTCCGAAAAAGGTTGTTAATCGAGGCGGGCTCCCCTCGGCCAGTGCGCTTCGTGCATAACCGATGCTTTACTCACCGCCGCCATGCTCCTAGCTTTTCACCCATCAGCAGAGTCCACGCCCGCTGGGAGTCCTGCCAACAACATCGAGTTGATGTAGCGCATGAAAACTTCTCGTGAGCGGCTTTGCGCAAATTACCCCATGAAAAAAATGTTCCGTTCCTTGGTTTTGCTCGGCGCAATCGCATTCGCCTCCACCGCCTTTGCCGCGCACGCCGATTATTATCTCAAGATTGAAGGCAAAGGAGTGTCCCGTGTCGTCGATTGCTCCAGTGGCGCCTGCACCGTTTCCAATCTCGCTCCCGGCGACTACACCGTCACCGCCTGCGCGAAGGACGGCAAGCCGCTCGATAGCCAAGCCGCCGCCAGCCATGAAATCAAGAGTCCGCGCGACCTCGCCACCGGCCAAGCCTCGGGCAAACGCATGCACAAGCCAGTTACGATTACGAAGGAATGGAGCGCCTCCTCCCCGCTCCTCAAAGTCACCGTGCCAGAGCAGGACAGCCCTCTGGAATTACAATGCAGCCAAAAGGCCAGCTACGACTTGAAGAAGAGCGAGAAAGCGTAACGGTCGGAAATAATCCCCGCACCCGGCGGTCGCCCTCCAGCGACCGCCTTTTTATTTTCTGCAATGGGAGGCGGCAAATCGTGGCGATTCGAAGAGGTCTGGCAGGAATGGCGCTTAGAGGGCGTCTAAAAAGGTAGTCCGCGACCGCTGGGCGCGCCGTTTTGTGTGTGCACTCACTGGCAAATCGCGGCGGGCCCAGCGGTCCCGCCCTACCCCAGGCAAGCTTTTTAGACGCCCTCTTAGATAAGCCCCGAGTGAAGAAATGGGAACTGATCATCGGAGACGGCGAGAGGCGGAGACGCGCATGAGGGCGATCCGAGGGGGTCGGCGATCACAGCTAGCATTTCCAATTAAGAGCCTATCCGAATAACCAGTATTTTCGTAGGTCAGCGTGCTGGCATGCGCCGCAGCCCGCATGGGCGCGACCAAGGTCGCGGGCCTACCGGGTACCCAATCAGAGGTTATGCGGATAGGCTCTTTGTTTGACCCTTTTCGATTCCCCCCTTTCGATTCCCACGAAATAAATGAAAGCAATTGTATACGAGAGCTATGGTTCGCCCGACGTGCTGCAACTGCGAGAAATCCCGGTGCCGGTTCCCAAGACCAAAGAAGTGTTGATCAAGGTCCATGCGACGACTGCCACCACTGCCGAAGGACTGATGCGAAGAGGCGAGCCCGCCTTGGGCAGAATTGTTCTCGGCCTGCGGAAACCAAAAAGGAAAGTACTCGGGCTGGAACTCGCGGGCGAGATCGTGGCGGTGGGCACCGGGGTACGGCAGTTCAAAGTGGGTGACCGTGTTTTTGGATTCACGGGATTTGGTTGTGGTGGCTATGCCCAGTATGCGGTGATGCCGGAAAATGGGTCCATTATTGAAATGCCCCGGAACCTTTCCTTCGATGAGGCGGCGGCACTGGTCGATGGATCCACGACCGCTTTGTTCTTTCTCAGGGAAAAGGGGAAAATTCAAAGCGGGCAAAAGGTGCTGATCAATGGAGCCTCCGGAAGTATTGGGACGGCAGCCGTCCAGCTCGCCAGATATTTTGGCGCGGAAGTAACCGGCGTATGCAGCACAAAAAATCTGGAACTAGTGAAGTCTCTTGGGGCCCACCATGTTGTTGACTACACCAAGGAAGACTTCACGGAAGCAGCCGATACCTACGACATTATATTTGATACTGTCGGCAAGAGCTCCTTCTCCGCCTGCAAGGGTTCATTGAAACAGGGCGGTCGTTATTTGGTCACCGTGATGGGATGGGCCCCGATCGCGCAGACGGTCTGGACCTCTTGCTTTGGGCGTAAGAAGGCCATCTTCGCCATGTCGGTTGAAAAAGTCGCAGGTCTGCAGTTCATCAAAGGGCTGGTGGAGGAGGGAAAGCTGAAGCCTGTGATGGACCGACGCTATCCGATGGAGCAGATCCGCGAGGCGCATCAGTATGTCGATACCGGACATAAAAGAGGAAGCGTGGTTATTTCTGTTGATCACGACGAGGGCTCAGGACCGAGCTGAAGACGTCTAACTTTGGGGTTGCCGTTGCAGAAATTGCGCTTCGGTTAGATCCCTATTCAGCTCACCGCCGCGATCACCGTTGGCTGGTCGTCCCCAGCCCACGGCCCGTCGAATCAAAGCAGGCGTTGCCTGACCATTTCGGATTTTTCCCGTTCTCATTTGTTGTTCCAACAGGATATTACCTGCCGTGGCACGGAACGTGGTATATCTGTTCCACTATGGCGATCACTCCCATCCAATCGCCGGTATTCGATGTCACGGTCCGGGTGGGCTGCAGCTTGGTTTACGAGGTGACGGGATCGGCGATGCTGCTGCTCAACCTACGGCCATGCCCGAACCGCAATCACGCCGTGGTATTCGAAGCATTCACTTTGGGTAACAACCTACCGTCCGAACAATTTGTGGATAGCCACGGCAATAATGTCTACCGGGTGAAGCTGGCGCCCGGCCGCAATCTGTTTCGGCACGATGCGATCATGACGCTTTCGTCGCTGCCGGATAATCACGACCTCACCAATACGTTTCCCGATCAGCCGGAAAATCTGCCGGCGGATGTGCTGCGTTATACTTTGCCCAGTCGCTACTGCGATTCGGACAAATTGATCGATTTTGCCTGGAAGAATTTCGGCGGGGTGGAACACGGCTGGCCACGGGTCCAGGCGATCAGCCAGTGGGTGCACAACAATCTCGAATATCGTTTCATGTCGGGCCGGTCGGATATCTCCGCGTGGGAAATATTGCAGCGAGGTTACGGCGTGTGCCGCGATTTTGCCCATCTGGTGATCGCGCTGAACCGCACCTTCAACCTTCCCGCGCGCTACGTGACAGGACATTTGCCGGATATCGGATTTCCTGATCCGGCCAACCACATGGATTTCCACGCCTATGCCGAAGTTTATCTCGGCGGACAATGGTTTACCACCGATGCGCGTTTTCACGGGCCACGCATTGGTCGCATCAAAGTGTCCTGTGGGCAGGACGCCGTGGACGGGGCGTTCTCCACGATTTTTGGCGGGGCGAACCTGACGTTTTTCGAAGTCTGGGCCTATCAGGTCGCGCGGGGCACCGTAGGCGTGGGCGATCCGCTCGATTTCACCAAGCGCCTGGATAATCAATGGACGGTGCTGACTGATCCGGCTGGTTGATGGCGACAATCATCGGCTTTGAGTGCGCGCTCGCCCGCACACTCCGGCGAACCCCGCGCGAGATCCCGGCAGATTTGCGGGCGATATTCGTAGAGCGTGCAGAAAAACTCCCTCACTCCCCCAGCGTTTTCGCCTTCGCCGGCCGCGGTCAGTCGCACCGCCAACGCCGCACAATGTCCAGCGCTCATCCGCATAAACGCCTCGTTGCCCCGCCCCGCAAAATGAGCCACGCGCTCCGCGTCATCGCCCAGCCGCGTCCAGTCAGCCCCCGTCACCCGCACGAAACGATCCGACGGAGAGAAACAACACACGCCGCAGCGCAAACAATCCAAGGGTGGAACAGGCACGGTCCCCACTCTTGTACGAGAAATCAGAAATATTAAACTCAAAATTCACCGCCGCTTGCCTTCGCCGCCTCACCTTTATCCTCATCCGGCTTAGAGCCTATCCGAATAACGATGGTACGATACTACGTATTTTGGGTAGGGCGAGTCGTCCCTAGCCCGCATAAATCACACTCAGACGAAGAAAATTCTTAAGACACAGAGCGCACGGAGTCGATCCGGAGAACACCGAGTGAGGCACCCCAGCCAAACCGTCGACCAATTCGATTCGAGAACAGAAACAAAGGAGAGAACG
>JANYCF010000138.1 GCA_025360455.1 Opitutaceae bacterium
GGACGCCTGCCGCTACGCTTAACATTAGCTTCAAATCGTAATCACCCTCATCCCTCTCACTTCTTCATGAAACTAAATCGCAAACTTCGCATGGGCATGGTCGGAGGCGGCCGGGGTGCCTTCATTGGTTCGGTTCACCGCATGGCGGCGCGGCTCGACGGCGAGATCGATCTCGTTGCGGGTTGTTTCTCCGCCGATCCCGAGAAATCCAAGGCATCTGGTGCTGACTTCTTTCTCGATCCGAGCCGCGTTTATTCCACCTATCAGGAAATGGCGCGCGCGGAATCCGCTCTGCCCGCCGGTCAACGCATCGACTTTGTCTCGATCGTGACGCGCAACAACCTGCACTTTGCCGTCGGGAAGGCATTCCTCGAAGCCGGTATTCACGTTATCTGCGACAAACCGCTTTGCTTCACGCTTGCAGAAGGCCGGAAGCTCCGCGCCATCGTGCAGAAATACGGTTTGGTTTTCGCGCTCACCCACAATTACACCGGCTATCCGATGGTGAAGGAAGCCCGCAGCTGGGTGCGCAGCGGCAAGCTCGGCAAATTGATGAAGGTAATCGTCGAATATCCGCAAGGCTACGCGATCACCGCGCTGGAGCAGAAAGGCGACGGAGCGATTTCCAACTGGCGCATGGATCCGTCCATTGCCGGCGTATCCAACTGCATGGGCGACATCGGCACGCACGCGCACAATCTCGCCCGCTACATCACCGGCTTGGAGATCGAGGAAATCTGCGCTGAGCTCTCGACGTTCATCCCCGGCCGGCTGCTCGACGACGATGGCAATTGTCTCCTGCGATTCGCCGGTGGAGCCAAAGGCATTCTCTTCGCCTCGCAGGTTTCCAGCGGCGACGAAAATAATCTCAACATCCGCGTCTACGGTACGAAAGGTTCACTGGAGTGGCATCAGGAAAATCCGAACGAGCTCGCGTTCAAGCGCGCCGATGCGCCCCCCAGTATTTCCCGTCGCGGCAACAGTTATCTTTCCGCCGCCGCGCAAGGCGCGACCCGCACGCCCTTCGCGCATCCCGAAGGTTTCATCGAAGCGTTTGCCAATGTGTATCGTGCCGCCGCGACCGCGATCGCCGATGCCGTGGCCGGCCGCAAAGCCCCGAATGAGGGCTATGATTTCCCGACGGTAGACGATGGCATCGCCGGCATGGCCTTCATCGAGTCCGCCGTGAAGAGCAGCCAGCGCGGCGCGAAGTGGGTGAAGTTCCCGAAAGTCTAAACCGGGATCATGTATTACCTGTAGCTCAGCGCTACCGAGCGAAAACGACATTCAGCACTTGCACGTGCGCTCGGGCCGCCCGTCAGCAGACTGACTGATTGACGCTCTATTCAGTTACCAACAGAGACGTTTACCAACGTCGCATGAGATTTGGACTATTGGCCAAAGATCGGGGGTAGGGCGAACCGGTCGCGCTGCTGCACCAACCGCCGTCGCGGTGAGCCGTGGGAGCGGCGGCTCGGCAGGGACACCTCGCCCGATCTACACTCAGTCTCGTCGGAAAACGTTTGGCTTTGCAGTTTGTAGACGACGAATTCTCTCATGGAGAAAGACGATGAGAAAAACTGGCTGGGCTTACTTTTTATCCGTCAGGCCGCCGCTCCATTTGAGCTTGGCACGCATGACGCCGAAGTGGGCGTAGTCGGGGCGCTGCACCAGCGCTAGCTGCCGCTCCGCGATTGTGACGGAAATGGGTGAGCCTTCCGTCACGATGCGATTTTGTTGTCCGTCCATGGCGACGAGCAGGCGGGATTCGGGGGAACGATTAAAAATTTTCAACCGGACGTTGTCCGGAAAAACGATGGTGCGATTGCTGAGCGTGTGCGGGCAAATGGGCGTCATCGCGATGACGCGTGCCGCCGGGTGCACAATCGGGCCGCCGGCGGAGAGATTGTAGGCGGTCGAGCCGGTGGGGGTAGAAAACACCAGTCCATCGCAGAGGTAATCGGTCACCAGTTCACCATCCGCATGTACTTCGAGGCGCACGAGCCGGGAGTTGAGCTCGGCCTTGATGAGTACGTCATTCAGCGCGAGATCGCGCCGGCGCGGGCCGGTCTGGCAATCCAGCAGCGTACGGGACGCGAGGCCATAGTTGCCTTGAATGAGATCGCCGAAATTCGCGCGCGCCTCTTCCGGGGAGAAAGTGGTCAGGTAGCCGAGGCTGCCTTGATTGACCCCGATAATCGGAATGCTCGCCCGGGTGGCTTCGCGCACCGCTCCGAGCAAGGTGCCGTCGCCGCCGATGACACAGCAGGCGTCAGAGCCTTTGAAATAACCGGGCGGCAGGTGGCGGGCGCTGGCGGATTTGATCCGGGTGGCTCCGGCCGTGCGGGCAATCTGCATCAATTCGCGCGCGAGCTGCGCGGCTCCATTTTTTTGCTGGTTGATAACAAAAGCGATTTTGTGAAAAGGCGGCATGAAGGATTCCTCAATGATTACGCTGAAAAACGCGGAGATGGGAACATCAATTTATGCCGAGTGAGTGCAATGGGCGCATCCCGGTTTTTATCACCTTGGGTTTGATGTCATCTACACAATGCTGTTTCCTAGGAGTTGAGTGTCCAGAGCTAAGCCCCCAATGTGAGTGAACTGACCGTGTATTGGGCCGTTTGCTTATGCTGCGTGGCTCGGGCTCTCAGCGCTCAACTCTGAGACTCTCAACTGAATTTTTCCGGCTCATAGACTACAAGTGGCCGAACCTGTCGCGTTTTTGGAACGGCGCGTTAAGGATAACGCGCCCTACCGTAAGAAATCGATATCGGCGGGTCGGGTCAGGCCAAGGCTTCAGCGAGTGCGGCGAGGATCTCGTCCACGAGTTCGGTGCCGACGCAGAGGCGGAGGAGATCGGGGTCGAGCTTGCTGGCGGCGAGCTCGGCGAGACCAGCCGGAGTACTTACCAAATCATAGTGCGCTAAATACATGAAGGGACAGATCAACGTGGTCTTCATCCCAAAACTCGGACCCTTCGGCAGGCGGAGACGATCATAGAACTTCGCCAGCGAACCGGCTTCGCGCAATGTGAAGGTGATCATCCCACCAGTCGCTTCGGGCGTGCGGGCGAGGCGCAGATAGTTTTCCTTGCTCAACGGCGACAGCGCCCAATACACCTCGCGCACCGCCGGATGTTTTTCGAGGAAGGCCACGACGCGGGGCGTGCTGCGGTGAATTTGGGTGAGCACTACGTCGGTGTGGCTGAGTTCCAGCGCCAGTCGGGCAGCATCGCGCGTATAGAGCGGCTCGATGCCGGTGGCGAGGGTTCGGCGTAACTCGGCGGCGTCCGGGCTCGAGGGATTCACGGCGGCAAGGCCGGCCGTGAGGTCGCCTTCGCTGGCGGCGTATTTCGTCAAACTGGAAACAACAATGTCGGCATGGGGCAGGACATCGAGATTGTGCAGCGAAGCGATCGAGGGATCGACGAGGAGCTTCGCGCCGTGTTGCCGACAAAGCGCGGCGAGCGCGGGCAGGTCGGGCGTCTGGATGAGCGGATTGGTCGGCACCTCGGCCACGACGCCGGCGATGCGGTGGCCGTGGGTGGCAAAAATAATTTTAAGACCGTCGAGATCAAAAACGTCGCGAAAATAAACGTAGTCAGCGGGCGATGCGGTGAATTTCTTGAGGATCGCGATGGTATCGAGGTAGAGCCAGCCGAGTTGGAGCCACACGGTGCGGCCGCGCGGAGCCTGGAGTTCGGAGACGGCGCGGAAGGCGGCGTAGATCGCATTCATCCCGCAGTTGGTGAGGAAGAGATCGGCGGCGGTGGTGCCGGGCAGGGCGTGGTGCAGATGGCGGTGGATTTCCGCCGTGGTGTCGCCCGCGAAAATTTCTTCGGCATGACGCGCTGATCGCAGACCCAGGCGCACGAGATGATCCTCGGCTTGGCGGGAGGAAATGTAGCCGCCGATGTTCTGGAGATACACTTTCGCGCGGGCGAAAACTTCCGGCGAGGGCGGATGCGAGACGCCGTGCAAACCGTCGCGGGTGAAGAGAGCAACGCTGGGGGTCGGGGCCAGATGGGCGGTGAGGGCCGTGGCCATACGCGGGGAGGACGTGAGCCAGAGCGTGTGAGATTGCCGCGCGGGCTCAAAGTTGGCGACGTAGTGCGCGGCCAGTTGACGTGCGAAAGGATGGACCACGAAGCGTGGGTAGCCCGAAGTGAGTTGGCGGATGATTTCGGGGTCTTTTTCCTCGTAGCCCCGGATGGCGCGCATCGTGGGCAGGCTGCACGACACGGCGTGCGGACTGGCCGGGATGGTTTGGCCCAAAGGCAGAGGAGGAAAACAGGAGGAGGTCACGAAGCCGGCGACATTCAAGGGCCGGCGCACCGATGACAAGAGCAGGATGTGTCACATGACACAGAAAGATGGGGGTATGCTAGGGTCGGTTTTAATGTGGGCACCCCACCTCCAGCAGGTAGAGTAGGTGGCGCGCTCGTCGCGCCACGTTGCGCGGCAAGCACGCCACCTGCCCGGATTGCTGGAAACCGTTTGGATGAGGTTATTTATTTGTCTTCGGTAGCACAGAAACAGTTTGCGCCGCGCCGTCGATTGGTCGGACTGGCCGAAATGAAACTGCTTTCCTGGAACGTAAACGGTGTGCGCGCGGCCCTGGGCAAGGGCTTGCTCGATTGGATGACGGCGTCGCAGGCCGATGTGATCTGCCTGCAAGAGGTGAAGGCCTTGGCCGGCGATGTGCAGGGCGTGGTCTGGCCGAAGGGCTACGAACTTTTTTGGAACGCGGCTGAGAAAAAAGGTTACAGCGGCACCGCTCTTTTCACCCGGAAGCGTCCTCTGGCGGTGACGAATGGGCTCGGCTCCCCCGCGCATGATGCCGAGGGCCGCGCGGTCACGGCGGAGTTTGAGGATTGTTATGTGGTCGGCGTTTATGTGCCCAACGCCCAGCCCGAGCTTGCCCGCATCGGTTTCCGCCAGGAGTGGGATCGCGCACTGCTCGCCTACGCAAAGAAGCTCGAAAAGAAAAAGCCTGTGGTATTTTGCGGCGACTTGAATGTCGCACACGAAGAGATCGATCTGGCCCGACCGAAGGAGAATGTGGGTAATCCTGGCTTCTCCGACCAGGAGCGCGCCGGCTTCCGTGATTTTCTGGCGGCGGGTTTCATTGATACTTTTCGGGAGTTCGAGCAGGGGCCCGCGCATTACAGCTGGTGGACGTATCGTGCCGGTGCGCGCGAGCGAAACATCGGCTGGCGCATCGATTATCACCTGGCGTCGGCGGCGCTGAAGCCGCGGCTCAAGCACGCGTGGATCGAACCGAAGGTCATGGGGAGCGACCATTGTCCCGTTGGTCTGGAATTGAAATGAGTCTTACGATTAAAAAAGGGAAAGTGCGTCAAAAAATTCCCGCTCACCTGCGGCTGGCGCGCTCGGGCGTGCATGGGTACGGGCTCTTTGCGCGGGATTTCATTCCGCAGGAAAGCCGGATCATCGAGTACGTGGGCGAACGCGTCACCAAGGCCGAGGCCTTGCGCCGCGAAGACCAGCGACTCGCTCGGCTCGCGGCCGGCGGGGACGGCTGTGTGTATGTTTTCATCGTGAACAAGCGTCAGGATATCGACGGCCGCGTGCCGTGGAATCTCGCGCGGCGAATCAACCATTCGTGCGCGCCCAACTGTGAGGCGCAAAATATCGCGGGCCGGATCTGGATCATGGCCCTGCGCGACATCGCCCCGGGTGAGGAGTTGAATTATAATTACGGTTTCGCTTACGCCGAGGCGCGGGATCATCCGTGCCGATGTGGGGCCAAACAGTGCGTGGGCTATATTGTCGAGGCGCCCCAGCGTTGGCGGGTGAAGCGCGCGCTCGCGGCGGAGAATAAATAACCGAATCAGCCCGGTCGTTTCCTTGTCGTTTTGTAGGAGCCTGTTTACCGGCGACTCAAACGCCCGCCAACGGATTTAGTTTTGATTCGCCTGCAAGCAGTCTCCTGCAAGTAAACAACGGCCCCGGCCAAGGCTGAGCAATAATCAGGATCCCCCGGGCAAATCCCGGTGCATTTTCAAAGCTTAATGCCACCCGCTATTTATTTTCAGTTCTTGTAGCCACGAGTGCCAGCGAGTGGTCTGCCTTCTGCTCTCTGAGGCTCGCAGCTACACAATCCAACTCGGAGCATCCTCCGGGGGTTTAAACCCACAGGGAATAGCCCTGCGCTTTTGTACGCATAAGTTTGGCGGCGGTTTGAGGATTAACCCGCCATGCGCCGGTTGCGCTTTAGGCGGACTTTGCTATCTCTGTTGGCCAGTCCCATTACTCGATGAGCCAATTCATTGCCGCTTTTGTCCTGTTCGCATTCACCTGCATCGGCTCCGCTCATGCGGCCACCGTTCTCTCCGAGCCTGAGCTCCTGCGCGTTTCCTATCACAGCGCCAAGATGAACGCCGAGCGCGACTACTTCGTCTATCTGCCGCGCGGTTTTAAACAGCAGGAGCAATGGCCGGTGCTGCTGTTTCTCCACGGCAATGGCGAACGCGGCGATGGCAAGGCGGAGCTCGACTATGTGCTGATTCACGGACCGTTATTTGAGGCCTGGTGTCAGAAAAGAGATCTGCCTTTCGTTATTATTTCTCCCCAGCTGCCCATGTATGATCAAGGCGAAGTGGATTATATTAAGAAGCGTACCCGCGCCGATATTCCCCGGCGGCTGACGAGCGGCGTGAATCCTTATCCGTCGCACTACATTGGCCACGACCCGATGCAGGGCCAGCTGGCCGAGACGGTCCTTCCGGCACTGTCGAATTATGAGCAGAGTCCGCGTGACTGGAACACCCTCGCAGACGAAGTCATAACCATTCTCGATCAGGTGATCACGAACTACAAGGGCGACCCGAAGCGCGTCTACCTCACGGGAATTAGTGCCGGGGGGAAGGGGACGTGGTATCTCGCGTCGAAGCATCCGGAGAAATTTGCCGCCATCGCCCCGGTGGTGGGTTCGGCTCCGCTGTCACTGGCTCCACCCTTGGCCGCAGCCAAGCTGCCACTATGGGTCTTCGCTGCCGGCCGTGATCAGAGTGACAATAAGCTGAAATATTTCTATCCGGTGCTAAACGAATTGGAAAGACTTGGCCACCCCGACGTGCGCTTCACCGTTGAAGCCGACATGGCGCACAATGCCTGGATTCGGATTTATGCCGGGCAGGATCTCTATGCTTGGTTTCTCTCCCACTCCCGGTGATGCTGGTCGCATGACCACTGCTGCCGAATTGAAAAAACTTATGCTGGGCCAACCGGCGTTGACGCTGGCGGTGGCCGAGAGCCTGACGGTGGGCCAGATGCAGGCGAAGATTGCCGCGGTATCGGGGGCGTCGGACTATTTTCTCGGCGGTATCACGGCTTATAATTTGGAGCAGAAGGTGAAGCAGCTCGGGGTTAACCGGACACATGCCCGTAGCGTGGATTGCGTATCGCAGCGCGTCGCGGTGGAGATGGCGGTGGGTGTGGCCAGCCTGTTCAAATCCAATCTCGGCGTTGCCTGTACCGGCTATGCGGAAGCCGCACCGAAGCAAAAAGTGAAGATCCCGCACGCTTGGTGGGCGATCTGCCACCGGGTGAGGGGCGGAGCGACGATGGTGCTTTCCGGCTACGTGGAAGTGCCCGGCGCGGATCGGGTGACGGTGCAGGAACGCGTGGCAGACACCGTGCTCACGGAATTGATCAGCTACCTGCGCGAACGCCAAGGTTGAAATGGAACACGGCTGAGCGAACAGTTTGTCAAGAGTCAACTCGTGACCCCTTCGGAATTGTCCGGGGGTCGGTCGGCCCTTGGTCGGGGGTCAGTCGGGGGTTGGTCGGGGTCAGGAAAACAGCGATTCCTCCTCTGAGAAATGCGTGCCGGACCTGAAACCGGAGCCAAACGCGCAACCGGCCCCGCAAAAAAACCACGCGGCAGCGTAGTCGCAACGCATCACAGCCATGAAATCGAAAGGCAACCGCCGCCGGGGCATCGCCCGCGCCCGTGACATGCGCCGATGGGCGGAAAAACAGGGCGGTTTCGCCGCTGCGCCGGATGGCTTCGACCGCCGCGACGCGGCCACGCTTGCGAGCCTGGTCGATCAATGGCTCGTTCGGCTCGAAACGCGCGCCTACTCGCCACGCACCGTCGCGGCCCGCGTGTGGGCGTTGCGGTCGTTTTTAACGTGGGCCGAACCGCGCGGGCTGCTGCGCCCCGCGCAGATCGACAAGATCGCGCTGGAAGGCTTCCAGCGCTGGCTGTGGCTGTATCGCAAGGAGAACGGCCAGCCGCTCGCCATCGCCACGCAGCGCGGGCACCTCGGCGCGTTGCAAGCGTTCTTTGCGTGGCTGTGCCGCGACAATCTGCTGCCTGCCAATCCCGCCGCCGATCTCGAACTCCCGCGCAAGCAACCGCGCAGCCTGCCCCGCGTGCTCACCGTCGCGGAAGTCGAAACGATTTTGGCCGTGCCCGACACGAGCGACCCGCTCGGCCAACGCGACCGCGCCATCCTCGAAACCCTTTACGGGGCCGGCTTGCGCCGCCGCGAAGTCGTCAGCCTGGATGTCGGCGACCTTGATCGCGCGCGCGGCATCGTCACCGTCCGGCGCGGCAAAGGCGGCAAGGACCGCCTCGCGCCGCTCGGCGCGCAAGCCCTCGCGTGGATCGAACGCTACTTGGAAAAATGCCGCCCGCTCTTGGAAGTCAGCGCGAACGAAACGGCGCTTTTCCTCAGCGGCTACGGCGGCCGGCTCAATCCGAATTACCTCGGCAACTGGGTGCGCCGCGTGATCGACGCCGCGCAGATCGGCAAGACCGGCAGCTGCCACCTCTTCCGGCACGCCTGCGCCACGCACCTGCACGAAAACGGCGCGGACCTCCGCTCGATCCAGGAACTGCTCGGCCACGCCCGCCTCGATACCACGCAGATTTATACGCAGGTCTCCATTGCCCAGCTCAGGGAAACCCATGCCCGGTGCCATCCGCGCGGGCAGGTGAAGCCGGACTTGCCGCCGGAGGAAAAACCGGCACCATGACGACCATGAGCATGACCATCGATCAAATCGTCGCCGAGGCCCGGCAATTGCCGAGGGAAAAGAAAACCGAACTGTTTGACCTGTTGCTCGTGGAGACCTTTGCGCAGCCCGATCCCGAGATCGATGCGGCTTGGCGGATCGAGACGCGCCGCCGCATTGCGGAAATCGAAAGCGGCCAGGTCAAAGGCATCCCGGGCGAACAAGTCATGGCCGAACTGCGGCAAATCGTCGGTTTGTGAAGCCCGTCACGTTTCATCCCGAAGCCCGGCTGGAATTGACCGCCGCCGGTCGCTATTACACCCAGCGCAGCCTCACCGTGGCCCAGCGTTTTTATGGGGAGATGGACGAGGTTGTGGCTGAAATCCGCGCTCGCCCGATTTTGCGGCGCATGTTTGATCCGCCCGCCCGGCGACACTCCGGGCCGGTTTTCCCCTATTGCATCATCTACCTTGATCGCTCCGATTCCATTTGGGTCGTCGCGGTGATGCACTTTAAGCAAGAGCCCGGTTACTGGCGTACGCGTCTGGGCTGAAAGTTATTCCTTCCTCTAGCCGCCAAAACCCGCCACGTTCACGGCGTGTCAGTTGCTCTTACCCCAGACAAAAACGCGCGCCCGGCGCGGCGCATCGCGGACCAAAAAACCGCGTCTGGAATTTTTTTCCGCCCTCGCACGACTCGCGCCCGGAAATTTTGCCGCAAGTCGCTGGACTCGCGCCGGGTTGCCCGGCCTGCGGCTACGAAAACCGCGTCGGGTGTGCGTTACTACGGC